>CANQRR010000147.1 GCA_947626285.1 uncultured Lachnospiraceae bacterium | reverse complement strand
TTTTGCAGAAACCATAAATCATGTAGAAAAAGAGGGCGTCCCTCAAGTCATTTCAAATGGCTTTTGGGACACCCTCCGCGTGCGTTTTGGCGCTGATTTTCCCTTCGCCCCGCGCGCGTTCCGTCTCCGCTCCGTCCGTGTTTCCCTTCGCACCACGTGCGTTTCGCCGCCAATTTTGGCATGACTCGAACCAGGAATCCGAAACCGGTCTTACTAAAGCATCTAAAATGGATTTGCCCCGGTTTTGCCAACGCATTCAAATCAGTTCACCAGATCTGCTCATTTCGTGGTATAATACTCCCATAAATGAGATAGAGATGGATTTCTGATTTTTACAGATAAAATAAAGGCGGGATCAAACGTGATCAGAATTGCGGTAGTGGACGACGAAAAAGAGTGCCTGGAGAGAATAGACGGATATCTCGACCGGTTGAGCGGATACCGAATGGAGCGCTTCCTCACGACAGATGCAAAAAAGCTGTTGGAAAAGAGCAGGTCGGGCGTGGGTTTTGACATTGTTTTCCTTGATATTGAGATGGGGAGCATGACCGGGATCGAGGCGGCGAAGCAGATCAGCGAGGGCGGAAGCGGCCCGCTGATCATTTTTACGACCGCGCACAGCCAGTATGTCAAAGAGGCGTTCTACGTGAACGCGTTCCAGTATATGTTCAAGCCTATAAAATTTGAGGATTTCCGTTACGAATTCGAGCGTGCCGCGAACGCGGTGCAGCGCAGGAACCGCACCTTTGAGATCAGTCACGGGCGTGAGAAGGTTTTGCTGAAGTGTTCTGACATTCTCTATATTGAGACGCGGGACAGGCATCTCGTGGTGAAGACAACGGACAGCGAGTATCCGTACAATGGAACCATAGAAGAAGTGCAGCGGCAGCTTTCCGGCTACGGCTTCTCGAAGGCGGAGCAGGGGATCCTGATCAACCTTGGCCATGTGCGAAAAATTGACCAGACGCAGGCGGAACTGGATAACGGCGAGACGAAGTTCATCAGCCGCCGCATGTACAAAGCGTTTCTGGCGGATCTGAACGTATATCTTTCGCGAAATCAATGAGCTGTGGAGACCTTACCATGAATCTTATGCGAACCATAACTAATCTGTTCGGCTGTATGATGAGCGTCTATATCGCGTACGTCTACTGCGAAGCGTTCCTTTCCGAAAGGCGCAGCGGCGCCCGCGCGTGGACGGTACGCTGCGCGGCTTATGCGCTGTGTCTGGCGGACACGCTCCTCGTGGAGTTGATTCCGCTACGGATGCTGTTCGCGGTGTGCTGGATCGTTCTGCTGACGTACTGTTATGAATGCCCGTTTCCGAAGCGTATCTACTCGGCATTGATCGTCTGCGTGGTCGTAGATATTGCGGAGGCATTGACGGGAGTCACGACGGTCACGCTTCTGGGAATTGATATCAATACGGTCCGTGACTCTGATTTCCTTTACGCGGTGAACGTCTTCGCGAGCAAGCTGATCGGACTTCTGCTTTTGCGGCTCATTCTGGTCTGTACGAAAAAGGATCGGGAGAGAAAGGACAACGGCTATTCTGCGGCGCTGCTGGTGGTCGCTTTGTTTATCCTGTTCCACATGGCGTTTTTCCTTCAGGCGACGCTCGAAGTCTATTCGGTCTGGAAAAATATTCTGGCGGTGGTCTCGATGCTGCTGATGGCCGGCGCCATGGTCGCCGTGTTTGTTCTCAACAATCGCCAGACGAGATTTCGGGAATACCGGAACCGGCTGAACGAGGTGGAGAGCCGTTACAGCCTGCAGGTCAGAAATTATGAGAACCTGCGGGACAACGCGCGCGCGGCGGGCAGGAACATCCATGATGTGAAGGATTTCGTGCTGGCGGTCAGTTCCTGTCTCGAGCAGGGACGTGTCGGCGAGGCGAAAAAAAGGCTGGACGAGTACAGTGAAAACCTCGCCCGGACGTCCGGCAGCTCGTCTGGTTCGCCGACGGTGGACGCGCTGCTTGACGCCAAACAGAAAGAAATGGAGGAGCTCTGTCCGGACAGACATGTTTCAGTGGTGCTGGGCGCGGATCTGCCCATCGATGAGATCGACCTGTGCATTCTGCTCGGAAACGCGCTCGACAACGCGATCGAGGAGAGCAGGCGCATTGCCGACCCCAAAGAGCGCTCGATCGAGGTGCGTGTGCTGCCGGGAGCGGGCGGCCTCTCAATCTTCGTGCGGAACAGGATGGCGGTATCCGGGGAGACGAAAGATGCGCGCGACGTTATGCCGGAGCGAAAACATGGAAGGGGCGTCGGCGCGGCGGAGCCGGACTACGGAAGCGGCATCGTTACCCGCGCGAAAACGGATCCATTCAGAAGCCGGAAGGACGATCCGCTCTCTCATGGCTTCGGCATCGGGAATATGCGGGCGATCTGTGAAAAATACGGCGGAAGTCTGGAGATAGTGATATGATCCCTCTAAAGTAGACAATGGAAATATCCAAAATCTACTAGGAGGGATTATTTCATGTCTAAGAGAC
>CANQRR010000146.1 GCA_947626285.1 uncultured Lachnospiraceae bacterium | reverse complement strand
TGCAATCGGCGGACTACAACGGACGGTTTTGCGGAGCAAAACGGACGCGATGCGAAGCGAGCGGACTGACTTATAGTTATTGATTACCTACGGTTCCCTTATAATGATTGAGGCCGTCGAAAGATGGACTAATCGTTATACGAGGAGGATGCCGTATGTTAGATTACAAGAGCATCATCACCAAGAGGTATGCACTGAATATGAGCTATAAGGAGCTCGCTGAAGAATTCAGTGCAAGCAAATCCGGAATCAACGACTTTATACGCGCATTTGAGAAATGCGGCAGGCTGTCGTACCCGCTTCCGGAAGGAATCACAAATTACGCGATCTATGAACTGGTCTATGGGCATGAGTCTGGTGGCAATAATCGAAGCGCTGGCTATGAACAGCCTGATTTTGCCAGGGTGCATCGACAGATGGATGAGCGTAAAAACATGACGCTCGTATACCTGTGGGGACGTTACCAGAAGGATTGCAATGCCAGGGGAACCAAGCCCTATCAGTACCGGCAGTTCTGCGAACTGTACGCTCGTTGGTGCGATGAGAATTATGAGACACTGCATATTCAGGCTGTGATTGGCCAGAAGATGGAGGTCGACTTTGCCGGTAAGACATTTGACCTGATTGATAAGCTCACAGGCGAGGCCACTGCTATCGTCGTGTTTGTCGCTGTCCTTCCGTATTCACAATACATCTATGCGGAAGGGATGGCCTCAACAGCTGAGCCCCAGTGGATCAATGTCAATAACCACGCGCTGGACTACTTTGGCGGTGCACCGGCTATTGTAGTCTGTGATAACTGCAAGCAGGCTGTAACGGCCAACAAGGACTGGATCGATCCTGACCTGAACCAGGACTACGCCGCCTGGGCAGACCATAACCACACGGTTATCCTGCCCGCGAAAGTTCGCAAGCCCAAGTGGAAAAGCAGCGTAGAAAACGCCGTAGGTATCCTTGAGAAGGGATTCTTCCACGACCTGGAGGAAAACCGATACTTCTCGTTGGAACAGTTCAACCGGGATCTCTGGGCAAAACTGGATGCATTAAACCATGAAAACTTCAAAAAGAAGGACTTTAGCAGGTACGACCAGTGGATGGAAGAACGGCATGAATTGCTGCCGCTTCCCTCTGCGCATTATGAGTACATGGAAAGGCGGACAGCTAAGGTATCTGGCGATTTCCATATCCGCTTTGATAATGCTTATTATAGCGTAGACAAAGCGTATCTGCACAAAAGTGTTATGGTCGCGGCCTCTGCATCAACAGTCAACATTTACTCCATGAAAGGGGAATTGATCGTCAGCTGGCACAGGGCATCCCACCGTGGAGAATGGCTGACAGATCCGGCTCACCTTCCGGACAGCTACAAGCAGATGTCCGGATGGAATGCAGCTTACTTTACCAGAAAAGCGATGACTGTAGGGCCGAATACGGTAAAAGTCATTGAACACATCCTCAAAAGCAGGGAACATGAAGTCCAAACTTACCGCCTGTGCCTTGGCATCCTGAACTATACAAAGAAGTATAGCAAACTTGCCCTGGAGGACTGCTGCAGGCAGGCTCTCGATACGGGCCATATCTCGTACTCCTATATCAAGAACTCGATTGCTGCTGTTGCCGGGGAGATTGGTACTATGGGTTTTAACACAAAGCTCAATGAAGAGCGTAACAAAGGCGCCTTTGTCATGAACCCGCATGCTGGAGATCTGGACAGGCTCCTCAGGAAGAGCAGTAAGCTTGCCAGGGAGGTGCACGATGAAGAAGCTTGAACGCATTCATGAGCTTGTGGATGAACTCAATGAACTGAAGCTTCCCAACATGGCCGCATCCCTTGATGCCCTGTACCATTCCTGCTCTTTTGACAGCCTGGATGCCGTGTCATTGCTTGAGCAGGTGATTGAGCCAGAATACCAGGGCAAGACATCCCAGCGCTTCCAGAACAGGCTGAAACGGGCGCATCTGTCCGGCGGCCCGCAATCACTGGACCAATGCAGGGATTCTGCCGAGCGGGTCTATCTGCCGCCAGACATTAACTCGACGCTGTCTTCGCTTGACTTTGTCAGGGAAGGCCTGAATATATGCATCCTCGGTCCGTCCGACAGCGGGAAATCGTATCTGGCAAAAGCACTCGGGATACAGGCCTGCCTAAACTACCGGGCAATGTATCACCATTGTGAGGAATTCCTTGAAACAATGGTAGCCCTGAAGCAGGAGGACTATAAAAAGTATCAGAAACGGATCCGGTTTTATTTGAACCTGGATTTGCTGATACTGGACGATTTCCTGCTCCACACCATAACTGATGAGCGTGAGATCAAAGTCCTCTTTGAAGTCATGGAAAAACGCAGCGAATTATCAAGGTGCACCATCGTATGCTCCCAACGGGAGCCAAACAGCTGGGCTTCGATGATCCTTAATGATGAAGTATCCGCCAACGCGATACTCAAACGGGCGACGAAGCACTACACAGTAGTAATCCAGCCAAGAAACTAAGCAACGGTTTTAAGCGTTTTGGGGCGTCCGTTATGTTCCGCATAGCGTCCGCTCTGAAACGCATCGGAATCCGCTAGGCTCCGCAGAATGCA
>CANQRR010000145.1 GCA_947626285.1 uncultured Lachnospiraceae bacterium | reverse complement strand
TTTATTGTACCAAGCCGCTATTGCGGCGGCTGGCCCCAAGTACGTAAAGCCACTACTTTTTTCAAAAAAAGTAGCAGTTTTTATGTCTATGATGTATTGTTGAATTACCCCTAACTCACCAAGCACATATACAAAAAACTGCTATGCTTAGTTTACCATGGATCTTTTTTCCCAACAACTACATTTCTGAAAATTTTTATCGTCCGCCACCTCAAAATGATGTCCCTTTACTTAATTACTTATTACATCATTCCATTTCTGAGGAGGTCCCATTATGGACGATTATTTAAAACAGTTTCGGGAGATCATCTCCCTGCGCGGCCTTACTGGCCATACGATAAAATCTTATTCCACCTATATCCATGCCTACCTGGACTATCTTACAAACTTCCTCCATAAACTTCCCGAAGACGTTTCCTGGGCTGAACTGCGTGGTTTTATCTGCTGGCTCCAAAAAGAAAAGAATCTTTCGGACCGTACTTTAAATGCCTGCATTTCCCAACTCCGTTTTTTTACACTGTATGTGCTCCATAAACCATGGGACCCCACACAGCTCCCTTTCCGGAAGTTTGATTCCTACCTCCCCTATGTCCCATCACAGGAAGAGGCGTTCCTTTTCATTTCCACGCTGCCGGATATCAAGCCGAAAGCCATGTGTGCCCTCATGTATTCTTCTGGCCTGCGTATTGGTGAAGTATGCCGCCTGCGCTATGAGGATATCGACAGAAAAAACATGCGCATCCATGTCTGCCACACCAAGGCGCGGCAGGACCGCTATGCCTCCATGTCAAAGTATGCCCTGCGCCTGCTGACTCAGTACTGGTTTGAATGCGGCAGGCCTATGGGCTGGCTTTTTCCTGGTTCCCAGAAGCGCGATTGCGATAAGCCCATCAACACTTATTACCTCTCCTGGCATATCCATAAGCACGAAGAGGCCCTTGGCTGGCCCAGACGGCTCACTTGTCACTCCTTCCGGCACGCCTTTGGCACACACCTGTATGAGAACGGAACCGACCTGCTTACGATTAAGGCGCTTTTAGGCCATAAATCCCTGGAATCCACCATGATCTACGTCCATTTGGCCGCCACCCGCTTTTCCTCCGTTGTAAATCCCCTTGATAAGATGGGAGGTATTTATGGCACGAAGTAAGATCCAACGTATCTTCGATCTTGGATGGGAGGGTTCCTTTTCCTCCTGTCGAGCGTCGATCATCCAGAAAAAAGCGGCCTCCTCCATCATACAGTGCAAAAGCGGCGCCCTCGGCCGCAATGCCAGCATCTGCCCGGACTGTGGCCACACGGAGGTCTACAATAATTCCTGCCGCAACCGGAACTGCCCGAACTGTCAAGCCGTCCATAAAGAAATCTGGGTGGATAAACGAAGGGCAGAAGTGATCGATTCCCCTTACTTCCATGTGGTTTTCACCCTCCCGCATGAACTGAACCCGCTCCTGTACTGCAACCAGAAGCTCCTGTATGGGCTGCTCCATAGGTGCTGCGCCGGTACACTCCTGGAATTATCCGCAGATAAGAAGTGGCTCGGGGCAACACCCGGCATCATCCAGATACTCCATACCTGGAACCAGGAGCTTGATTACCATGTGCATATGCACTGTATCGTTTCCGGCGGCGGGCTTACCAGGGACGGGAAGATCCGGAAATCTTCCAAAAGCTTTTTTATCCGCACGGAAGTGCTGAGGGATAAATTCAAAGGAAAGTTTATGGCCCGCCTTTCCTCCCTTTATGAAAGCGGCTCCCTCGTCTTCCCTTCCTCCTGTGAAACGCTGCGGAATTCCTACGGATGGAAGGAATTCAAAAACAGCCTCTATGGGAAGGACTGGTGCCCCTATATCAAGGAGACCTTTAACGGCTTTGGCAATGCCATCGAATACCTCGGCAGGTACACCCATAAGGTTGCCATCTCCAACAGCAGGATCCTGTCCGTTACGGAAACGGGAACCACTTTTTCCGCCAGAGGCAGGAGGCCCGGGGATCCAAAGCGGGAGGTTGCCCTGGACAATACAGAGTTCATCCGCCGTTTCCTGATGCATGTCCTCCCGAAAGGGTTCCAGAAGATCCGCTATTACGGTTTCTTAAACAACCGCATGAGGGCAAAGAACCTGAAGCTTATTTTTACCCTGCAGGGGCACCAGCGGTTCCGTCAGAAATATGCTGGCCTCACCATAGCGGAGCTGCTGAAAGCGGTCTGGGATATTGACATCCGCGTCTGCCCGGTATGCGGCTGTACCGGAATGCGGCCCATGGGAAGGGCTTATGCCTGCCGCTGTTAAGCCTCCAGTAAACCAATACTGCCTTTCGAAGCCCTCAGGTTGGAAGGCTTGTTTGCCATGCGCAGATTTGCCGGCCGGAAGCTGTTTTCCTCCCGTCATGTCTGGTTTTTCCGCCCATTTCTTCCAGAAAGCCACCTTTTGGGTTATCCTGGATGGATACAATCCCCATACGATCTGCGGCTGACCCGTCCGCAGCCTGGTACAATTGGAAAGAATTAGATTCAGGGCAGCTTTATCTTCTGCATAGGCTGCTCTTTCTTTCTGCACTGAATCTGATACTTTCCTAAAGAATTATA
>CANQRR010000144.1 GCA_947626285.1 uncultured Lachnospiraceae bacterium | reverse complement strand
TCTGGATAAAAATCGGTCATGGAATCGAAAAGTGGTGCCGGAGATTATCTCCGGCACCAGCTTTGTCTACAGTCTGAACAGATGGTTCGAAAACCATCTGTCCTTCGTCGTCTATGCTCCGTTCGTATAACGCATGAGAAACTGTCTCGTCCGCTCTTCCTTCGGATGCTCGAACACTTCCTCCGGAGTGCCGCACTCCGCCACACAGCCGTCGTCCATAAAGATGACCTGGTCGGAGACGTCACGGGCAAACGCCATCTCATGCGTGACGATCACCATCGTCTTTTTCTGCTTCGCAAGCTCCTTCATCACCTTGATGACCTCGCCGGTCAGCTCCGGATCAAGCGCCGATGTGGGCTCGTCGAAGCAGAGGATATCCGGCTGCAGCGCCAGGGCGCGCGCGATCGCCACACGCTGACACTGTCCGCCCGAAAGCTGATGCGGATAATTGCTCATGCGGTCCTCAAGGCCCATCTGTGTCAAAAGCTCCTGCGCCTGCTCCTGGATCTCCTCGTGGATCTCCTTTTTACGCGCCTTGTAGTCCGGCTGCTCCTTTGCAAGCAGCTCGCGCGCGAGCATCACATTTTTCAAGGCCGTATACTGCGGAAACAGATTGAAGGACTGGAACACCAGCCCGAAATGCAGCCGCTTTTTGCGGATCGCGCTCTCGCTCAGCGTGGCGGGATCGCTGTCGTCAAACAGCGTTTCTCCATCT
The DNA here is from genome assembly GCA_947626285.1 of uncultured Lachnospiraceae bacterium. Classification (GTDB taxonomy): domain Bacteria; phylum Bacillota; class Clostridia; order Lachnospirales; family Lachnospiraceae; genus Choladousia. The sequence continues at coordinate 2,104 of CANQRR010000144.1, read as the reverse complement.
ACGCGGATCACGCCCTTGTCCGGCTGCTCCAGAAAATTCAGGCATCGCAGAAGTGTGGTCTTTCCGCTTCCGGAGGAACCGATGATGGATAAGACCTGCCCTTTTTCCAGCGAAAAATTGATATCCTTCAACACCTCGGTGCGGTCAAACGATTTGCAAATATGCTCTACCTCTAAGATTGGCATGTCTTCCTCCTCATCTGAAATAGTCCAGTTTCTTTTCCAGCGCGCCCAGAAGCAGCGTCAGAATGCCGTTGCATACAAGGTAATAGATCGCGGTGAAGAACAGCGGCCAGATCGCGCCCGAGATTCCCTGGGAACCCTTCATAAACGCCTGTCCCGCCCAGATGATCTCCTGCAGCGCGATGATGCGCGCAAGCGACGTGTCTTTTACCAGCGTAATGATCTCGTTGGACATCGGCGGAACGATCCTTTTGATCATCTGAAGAAGCGTTACCTTGAAAAAGATCTGGCTCTTTGTCATGCCAAGCACAAGCCCGGCTTCCTCCTGCCCGACCGGAACGCCCTGGATGCCACCGCGGTAGATCTCGGAAAAATAGCAGGCATAATTCAGGATAAACGACACAGCCGCGGCAAGGAATCTGCCGCTCTCCCCTCCGCCCCAGATGGGATTATGCAGGACAAGTCCCGGAAAATAGTAGATAATCAGAAGCTGGATCATCAGCGGCGTACCGCGGAAGATCCAGACGATAATCCGCGTAAAAAAGCTCAGGGGCTTAAAGCGCGACATAGAGCCGAACGCGATGATCAGCCCCAGCGGGAACGCCCCGATGAGCGTCACAAAAAATAGTTTCAGTGTCTGCAGAAATCCCACGTTCAAGGAACGGACCACGATAGGAAGCTGCTCCATAAATAGTTCCATAATACTCTCCTTTTCCACTGCGTGAACCGCGTGTCTTTCTCTTCTGCACGGCGCACTTTATGGCACGGAAAATCTCCGGAATCCTATATGCATCGAGTAGGGCGGATTTCCCCTACTCGCTGCGCGACCCGCGTGCTGCGACAGCAGCAAATTTTTCCTCTCGCGGGTCTGTGCATAAAAAGGGCCGTTGCAATATCAACAGCCCTTTTCCAGCAACAAGAATATCACTCAGGATTACTCGGTAAGCGCCTCTGTCTCGCTCTCGGCTTCCGCCTCCGCGTCGTCTCCGATGATTGCAAGCTGCAGGCCATACGTCTCCGCAACCTTCATCGTCTCGCCGCTCTGGAAGCTCTCCTCAAAGAACTTGTTCAGCTCCTCGGCAAGATCGGAACCCTTGCGGAAGCCTACGCCGTACTCCTCGCTGCTCAGCTCGATCGACGTCATCAGATCTTCATAGCTGGTACCCTCGCCGACCATAGCCGCCGCCATCAGGGAATCGATCACCGCCGCGTCGGATGTGCCTGCGGAAACCTCCATCAGCGCATCCGTCTGCGCCTTCACCGGCGTCACGTTCAGGCCCAGATCGTTCAGCACCGCCTCGCCCGCGCTGCCTGCCTCTGCCGCAAAATTGAGATCCGCAAGATCCTCCTCGCTCTGATAGTCGGTCGAGACGGCAGCCGGTATGACTACGATCTGCGCATTCTTGCAGTACGCATCTGAGCACTCCATCGCGCTGGTCACTTCATCCGTCAGCGTCATGCCGTTCCAGACACAGTCGATCGTCTTGCCGTCCAGCTCCAGGATCTTGTTGTCCCAGTCGATCTCCACAAACTCCACGTCCACGCCGAGAGACTCGGCAAACGCCTTCGCCATGTCCGCGTCAAAGCCGATCCACTCGCCGTTTTCATCCAGATAATCCATCGGCTCGAAGTTCGTGATACCTACCACAAGCGTTCCCTTTTCCTGCACATAAGCGAGATCGCTCTCACTGTCCTCCGCAAGCACGCCGCTGCACAGCGTCAGGGAAAGCATCGCCGCCGACATCAAAAGCGCAATCAGTTTCCTTTTCATAATAGTTCCTCCTCAAAATGAATTTTCCAAGTCTGCTTCACTATATTATCAGTTTATCACACTAAAGTCAATACCATAAAAAAGTGCCTTCGGCACCTCAACTCCCCTGCCCCTCAATCTTGAGGGGTTAGGGGTTTCTTTTTGTGCCTCT
>CANQRR010000143.1 GCA_947626285.1 uncultured Lachnospiraceae bacterium | reverse complement strand
AAGATAAATTCAATAGCCTATCGTCTGCACAGTTTCATTTATGGTGGTGTCAAGCGTGCGGACATGGGGGTTTAAGGTGGCATTTAACTTCGTTCATCCTTTGCCCGTCTGAACTTTTTGCTACAGCTAGGTCATCGGCAGACCAATTGACAATGTTGTTTGCGTCATCATAGTCACATTTGCGCACTTTAAGACTCTCGTAGATAATTGGCAACTGTGAGGGATGAATAGCCGTTTTGCCAATAAAGCCGTTCAGTTGATCCAACTCAATTTCTTTGCGTAAACCTTCTGCCCAAGGTTTAGAATCATCTGCCCCAAAGTATTCCCATACTGGTCCTGATACAACATAATCAGTTGCAAAGACGTTAATGATATTTACGAGAATGTCTCTGATTACGCCTATTTGATAAATGTTTTGAGTTTCTGATCTTCGAAGGCCATACATATTGCTGAAATCATTACCGCCGACTCTTACATTAAGGATATATTCATGAATAGAATCCAAATGTTTTTTTATAGACCAAAGAATATCTACTCTGTTACCAATGTCGGCTACCGTTTTGCTTTCTAAAATTGGCATAATATATAGCCGATTTTTCCTTCCCAAATTGTACTCCTTAATTAACTGGCAATAAGCTTCGCAATTTGTCAAGTCAAATTTCGGAAGAACATAACCCGTGAGAATTGATTCGGCCTCACCCAATAGAGTATGTACTTTTGCGAGATGCTCTACAGATCTAACTCTAACAAATAGTAACGGGAGCTCTACGTTGCTACTTCCAAGAATATCCAATGTAGTTTTCAGTTGCTTTTCTGCTTTCTCTAAGCTGTCATCACTTATTGAGTCTTCCAGGCACAGTGCAAGAGAGGTTAGACTCTTGAATTCATGTTCTATGATTTTTTCCGCAATGTTATCCATTAATGCGGGAGTATAGAGCAATCCTCCAACTCTATAAGCTAGATCATTTTCAGCAATTTTCTTCTGCATGTTTTCATCTCCGGGTTCGGCCATGTTATAGCAAAAAGATTACTGCAGCTATGGCAAAATAGATTGATATCATTAGGCACTCATTTCCTCCACGTTTTTCGTAAACTTTATACGTCAGATACGTGGTAAAAATCAGTACTAGAAATCGTATAATATATCACATAAGCAAGCCTCACTTTTCATACCGTTAGTATATGTGACTTGCTTAATAAATGTGATTACGGTACAAAGAACCGGAAGAAGAGCATTATTCCGCTTCTGAAACCGTTTGTAGTTCCTGTTACTGCGTCAAGAACAAGGTCATCTCCACGTCTGAGAGCCCGAATCACATATATAACTACGGCCACAACGATTACTGCTATGAACGCCGCAGCGAGGAAAAACTGAAAGATTAAAGCGAGGAGCCCCATTCCCATTCCAGCATGACGAATATCTAAATAGCCAGTCAAAAGCATCAAGACTATTGCCACAACAACAAGAGGAATATTAACGTTTTGATAATGGTAAATAGAAAATGTAACTATTACTGCCGCGATAGCAAGCATAAATACACCTGCCCAAATACTCATATTGTGTTGGCGCCTATAGTATGCAGAAATACGACGCACAACTGTTACCAAGAGGAATATGCCCGCAATTACACCTATAGCGATCAACAAGTATTCAATTAATCCCATTTCTCTCCAAGCTCCTCCAATTTATATCTTGCCCCGCTATGCCCCAACCGAGCAGCAGATTTCAACCATTTTTTCGCTTCTTTCATGTCTCTCTTTACGCCTTGCCCTGTTGCAAAGGCTAATGCTATTGCAAATTGCGCATAAACATGATTGCATTCGGCACCCTTCAGATAGTATTCAAATGCCTTTTCGTATTCCATGTTTTCCCGGAAAATTTCTCCTAGCATAAAAAACGCATTACTATCATTCAACCCTTTTAGAATAGCAACCGCGCGATGAATATCTTTTTCAATACCTTCACCTCTCCAAATTCGCTCTGCATAATCAACACTTGCCCTAATATTTCCTTTTTCTGTTGCCAGTTCAAGATAATACATTCCTTTTTCTGCATTTTTTTGAATACCCTTTCCTTTAAGATAAGTGTTCGCTAAGTATAGCAGTGCGTCATTACATCCCAATCTATAAGATTCCTCAAACAGTAAGATTGCAACAGGAATATTTGTGTCCCTTGGAAATCTGCGAAAGAAGCTCATACCCTCTGCATATACCAGGGACGGATCATCACACTTTTCATATTGCTTGTCCAGTGCAGCAGCAATCATCTTTGCCTGCCCCACTATCGCGCTACGTTGCTCCATATCATCTGTGGCTTGAACAGCCCTTTCACATATCGCCGCTAAAAGTGCGGAATAACTATCCTTTCTTTCGATACAGACGGCAATCTGAACCATTCCATTCACCCGTGCAAAAGCCCTGATGTTGATTTGTTCAGAAGCGTGATTGGGCGCATAATCACTCAATATGGAAATAAATCGTGGCGTATTATCCAATATTTCTATGCCGAATTTCTGCGTAAGAGCAAAAATGGCATCCTCAATCGTATTGTACTGAGTCATTAGTGCTCAACTCCATTGTCATCGCTCAACTTATTCTTAGTTCAGCAGAACCGAAAGTAGTTGTTCTTGATCTGTGATTGGAATAATTGACCCTGTTCCAACAAACTCTCTGAAAAAGCCTGCGCTCTGGGGATCATGGAGATCGTCTACAAAAGCTACTATGATTTTTTCTATTTCCGGAAACAGTTCTGTTTGAGACCATTTTTCCATATTTTCTGTATAGTCATCAGTAAGCAATCCGTCGGAAAAGAGAACAACATATTTTTTTGCTTTCTTCTCCATACTGCTGTTGGTGAGC
>CANQRR010000142.1 GCA_947626285.1 uncultured Lachnospiraceae bacterium | reverse complement strand
TGCGGTTTCCCTCGCGGCGTGCTCGTCCGGCGAAAGCGGCGGGCAGACGGCGCAGACGCAGGAAACGTCTCAGGTGCAGGAAGTGTCTCAGGCGCAGGATGCGACGGCAGAACAGAGCAGCGAAGCGCCGTCGCAGGAGGAAAGCGAAGCGCTGGAAACGGAGCAGCCTGCTGATACGGGAGTATCTGAGGATGTGCTGAAGGAGTATCATATCACGGCAGATGATTTTCAGGCCCTCAAAACGATCCTGGACAAGCATATTGCGGATGAATGGACGGAAGAAGAGGCATACGGCGCCAACCTGTACGGAGTCTGCCTGGTGACTATCCCCTGGGCACTGGAAATGGCTCATTTTATGGATGCTCCCGAATACACGGAGAAATGTGCAGATTCCGTAGAAGCCCATATCCAGAGCGCACTGGAAAACATTTCCAGAGATGAAAATGTATTGGATTATGGGTACACGCGAGAGTATCTGGGATATACGCAGCTGGATATTGACCGGGCAGATATTTTCGGCCATGCGGTGATCGAATGGGTGCAGCAGCAGGACTTTGACTCCGAGAGTTTTATTAGATTCTTAAGCAGCTTTCAGTCCGGCGCAATAAGCGCCGGCAGAGAATTGGGACTTGAACCGTTTGTAACATCAGATTATGCCGATCCGAACGCGAAACCCGTGATAACGCTGAATGATCTGGATACATTCTACAATGTGCTGTTTGGTTCCTGGGCGGGGAGCGGTTACGCGGAGGTGTCAACGCCGACGGAGGAGGAAAACGACGGCGAGGAAGAAGTCCCAGATGATGCGGTTTCAGAAGAAGTGCTGAATAACTACGGACTCACTGCGGACGAATTTGAAACGTTACGAGCGGCCATATCCGCGCAGATTCAGGAGGAATGGACAGCGGACGAAGCCTATGATTCCAATTTGAACGGGATAAATAGTTGGTTGGGTTATGGTGGTGCGGCAGATTATATCGGAGTTGATTTTGATGGAACTTTAATGACAGTGGAAGGAATGGATGAATATATCGAAAAAAACGCAAAATATTGGACGGAACAGGATCCTCTGTTTCAGGAGCGGGCGATGGTGCTGGGTCATGCGCTCATCCATTGGGCAGCGGATAATGGGATGAGTACTGATAAGTGGGAGGATGTCTGGTCCGGCCTGCAAGTTGCTTTTTGGGAATATTGTTATGAAGAAAATCCCAATGACAAATGGCTCAAGCCCTTGTTCAGATCAGAAAATTAAAAAAGGAAGGATGTCTGCTATTATGAAAAATAGATTGCTGGTCATTTTAGTCACATTATGTCTTGCATTTTCCCTTGTGGCGTGCTCGTCCGGTGAAAGCGGCGGACAGACGGCGCAGACACAGGAAGCGGCACAGGAAGCGCCGCAAACACAGGAGCCGTCCTCAGCGCAGAGCGGCGAATTGCCGCCTAAGAGCAGCGAGCCGGAGAACAGTCCGGCAAATGACGATGTAACTGCTGACGGTCCGTGGCGCGTATACGCCGACTTTATGGCGGAAGGCAGCTCAGAGTCCGGGGCTTTCAGATCGGATGAACCCGCATCCACCGTTATGACATCCCAGGTATCGGAAGACGGAACGTATTTTATGACGATCTCCGCTGATGGGCCGGAGGGGGCCTCTCTGACATCGGAGGCGGAAGCATTTTCCTTTGTGAACAGCCTTGTGGGCAATGAATATGGCTCGATCAGCAAAATGTGTCTCGTGGAGCTGACTGCCGGGGAGTATGTCATTCGGGCGGAAAATGTCACCCGCTGCATGATCCGGATGGAGCTGGCCCGCCCCATAGGCGCACCGGACGGCCCCTTCAGCGCGGACGGACTTTATACCTGTACGGTGGATGAGGCGATGTCCGTTACATATACACTCACCGGAGAAGGTTCGGAGCTGCGTCTCTATAACGGTCCGGCAGAGGATCTTTCCGAGGCGGGCTTTCTTTTCATCTTCGAGGGCGGCAGCGACAGTGAGCAGGAGATCGCAAGCTATGAGCCGGGCGCCGTTGTCATCAATTATGCGTCCTTCCCCGGTGACGAAGCCGATGGAAACAGTTCCCTCACCGGTACAGTCGGGGCAGATGTGGCTGCCGTGCCCGCAGAACCCATCGAGTTTGATGTAGACCGTACGAATACGGATGAAAACGGGGCCGTTCTGGGTACGGTGACTGTTCCGGCTGACGGATACTATCTTTTTGCCGCGGACTCCTATCCGAAGTATGAGGGCGCTCAGATGGCCTTCACTACCGACCTGCCCGTTAAGACGGAGTCGGACATTGTGCCTGACTGGACTTTTTCTGAAAAATGGAGCTGGTATGAGCTGCGGGCAGCGGTAGAACTGACGGCGGGGGACTACACCGTGGCCGTGGGCGAAGCAATGTACAGTGCTGAACTTATTCCCGCGCAGATGGTGGACTCTCTGGAAGGTACGCTCGTCAAGGGCGGTGTGTATATGTGCTTGCTGTCCGAACCCATGACCATGACCTTTAGCGTGCGCGATAATGATGCCGGATATCTCAATTTCTACGGCGGCAATGAAGGCGAGCTCTTGCAGAATCTGTCGCCGGAGCCGGACGGCGGAACGATTACAGTGAATTTCCCCGCAGGGATCGCGGTCGTTGACGCAAGCGATTATCATATCCTGAGCTCAGTCACCGCTGCAAAGCCCTGACTTTAGAATGAAAAATAAGGAAATCAATAAAAGGAGCTTTATACCATGAAAGGAAGATTATTCGCTATTTTGCTCACACTTTGTCTCGTATTCTCCCTCGCGGCCTGTTCGTCCGGTGAAAACGGCGGACAGACGGCACAGACGCAGGAAGCGCCGCAAACACAGGAGCCGTCCTCAGCGCAGAGCGGCGAATTGCCGCCTAAGAGCAGCGAGCCGTCC
>CANQRR010000141.1 GCA_947626285.1 uncultured Lachnospiraceae bacterium | reverse complement strand
CCAAAGATCATTATACCTCAGGGGACCAATACTCTTTTATTTATTTTTTATCAACTGACAATATCTTTACTCCAACGCAATGACTTAGCATCTTAGGCCTGGAGCTTATAAACTTTGCTCATTCTTGATGTTTCGCTGTCAAACCGGAATCAAAATGCATTGTAGAGAGTTTCAGTCAGGCAGTTCCTTTCTCTTTTTGCAGTTTGCTTTCTTTCCATAATAGAACAGCGCGCAAATTCCTACTGTGACCGGCACGGACAGCACAACGCCAAAGCTTCCCGCAAGCCCCTGCATCAAGGCGATCCCTATGCTGTTTGAATTGATGACCTGACGGTACGGGAGATCGTAGGAATAATCCAGAAGCAGCATACTGACATTGCTCCCGACAAATGCCAGGATCAGCGTGTTGCTGTCCGTCCCCATCATATCTCGCCCGATATGCATCCCGGAGCGGAGAAGTTCCTTTCGTGTGAGGGACGGATTCTGCAGGTAGATTTCATAAAGCGAACTGCTGACCGACATCGCGACGTCCATGACAGCCCCGAGCGCCGAGATCAGCAATCCGGAGAACAGCAGGCCTCCTACCTGGATTCCGTCTGTGTTCCACAATGTCATCAGACTTTCAATGTTCGAAACATTATACCCGCTGATACCGGACGCAGCGCTAAAGATCTGCGCGGACACGCCAGCGATCACGACTCCTGCCACTGTCCCGCAAGTGGCGGCGGCCGTCTTTCTCGTGGCTCCGCCAATCAGGTACATCGTCACGGCTGTCGCAAGAAAGCATAGAAACACCGCCGTCCAGAATGGGGAATATCCGCGGTAGATCAGCGGCAGATAGACAAAGAGCATAGAAAGGAAAGTGAAGATCAGCCCGAGGCTGCCCCGGACTCCCTGCCAGCCGCCGATCAGACACAGGGCAAGCACATAAAGCGCCGCAAACAGATAGACCACCCACTCGCGATCCTGCGTGTAAACACTCGCGATTACCGTCTCTCCGGCCACGCTCTGCATCACGATGACACGCATTCCGACCTCGCATACCGCACCGAACAAGTAACCTGCACTGCTCGTGATCTCAAGTTCCTCCCCTTTCCGTTCACCGGTCAGCATCCTCACCCGCACGCTCTGCTCTCCGACGCGCGTTCCGTCCTCTTGCAGGTTATCCCGCAAAATGGCAGTGACCTCCGCCTTCTCAAAGGTCTGACCGTTCCTCGATACCAGTTCCGTTTTTTCCACAAGATTCAGCCTTATCACCCACAGAAGAAACAGCCCAACCGCCACCGCCGCAATGAGATAACGGACCGCCGTCCTCCCTGACGGCAGCCCAATCTTTTTATAACGGTTCATCACTACACCGTCTTCTCGATCGTAAACGTCTCATCAATCGCCTCGACCGTACCGTCGTCGGTGATCTGATATGTGTCGATCACAAAGCTGTCCGCGTCCATCGTGATCACGGAATAGCTCGGAAGCCAGTTCTGGCTGCGCGCCGCAATGTAATCCTGCTGCGCCGCGATCAGCTCATAGTATTTGGAGCCTGACGCCGAGTTTGCGGTCATATACAGGGTGCCCTGAGGATCTGTCACCGAACTGCCATCTATGTCTTCAATCGTATAGCAGAGATTATCTTCCCGGAAAGCCGCGAGCGCCGCCGCGCCCTCCTCGTCGCCCTCCTCCGGGTTCAGCGTGATCTTCTCCTGCGTGTCCACGTTAGCCGCGTGATCCCAGTCATAGTCTGTGCCATCCTCATTCAGGGAAAACTCATAGCCCTGATGCTCCTGGCCGTCACCATAGAGCAGTTTGGAGCGGCTGTAGGTATGGTCGTGTCCCTGCAGTACCACGTCGATATCATACTCATCGAACACAGGCGTCAGCTGTGTGCGCAGGATCATGCCGTCCGTATCCGAATGGTCCAGTCCGGTTCCGTAAATGTCCTGATGCATCGTGATGATCCTCCACACGGCATCCGGGTACGCTTCAACCGCCTCCTGTATCGTCCGGCTGTGCTCCGCCACATTATAATTGTTCGTGTTCAGCACAATAAACAGGCCCTCGCCGTATCCATAGTAATAATCTCCGCCCGCCTGCGTCCTGCCGTACTCTGTAGCGTTCGGATTGTTAAAATGATAGAAATAATCTTCATTCAGAGAATCATGGTTTCCGATCGTCGTCGCAACTGCTAAACCGGTCAGCTGCTCTGCGTCAAGATAGGCCGCATACTCTTCTTCCTTCGGCATCCCGGTCTTGTTTACCTGATCTCCTGCGGAGATCACAAAATTCAGATCCGGGTTCTCCAGGACTGCTGTGTTCAGCGTCCGGTTCCACGCAAATCCGTCGTTGCGCGCCGCCATATTTGCCGCCCCGTCATCCGCGGAAAGCTCCGCCCCGTTCTGCGTCTGCCCCTTGGACGCGCCAATCTGCGGATCGCCGACATAGAGGATCTTCACCGTATCAAAATCCTTCGTCGCATATTCCTGTATCTCTGACTCAACGCCATTCTTTTCCACTGTATAATAATATGTCGTGTTCGCCTCAAGTCCGGTCACCGTCACATGATTGTACTCATACGCGGTATCGCCGGTCAGCTCCTGATCGACCTCTCCTGACGTTCCGGTAAATGTCTCCAATGCGTCCTGATCTTTCCCGAAATGCACGACCGGCGTCGCCTCCGCATCTGTCTTCTCACTGTACCACGCGAAATTCAGCTCTGTCTCATCGCCGCCTGGCGTAAGAGAAACCTTGGTGAAATCCGCCGCGACCGTCTCCCAGTTTGCGTTCCAGTCTTCCCAGTCCGCCTCCATGCCGGTTGCGCTGCTGTCATTGTAATGCTCCGTAGCCGCCATCGCAGGTTGATCTGGTCCCTGTCAAGTAGACAGGACAAAAAAGTAAAATTCAGCGCAGTTATGTTCACGCATAGCTGCGTTGTC
>CANQRR010000140.1 GCA_947626285.1 uncultured Lachnospiraceae bacterium | reverse complement strand
ACAATTTGATTTTCAATGCCGGTTTAATGGTGGAAGCGGGAATTGGATATGCCATTTGTATTGACGGTCTGATCAACACCGCGGGTGACCATCCTCTGACTTTTATTCCTTTTGAGCCGAAAATCCGATCTAATATCATACTCTTCACGAAAAAGTACCAGGTTTTCTCAAAGGCCACAAGGTTGTTTCTTGACAGACTAAAAGAGAAGACGCTCACCTGATTAACATGGTCTATCCTCACATGGCCTTAATTATACCTTCCAAAAACTCCAGATCCGCCTGATCTTTATGGATGCTTTGGAGCAATATCTTTCTCTGCTTTGACAGCAGCTTTATACTTTCTGATTTGTTTCCGCTTTCCCATATTGGAAGAAACGCATCGATTTCCTCCATTGTATAACCAGAATCTTCCATATTCTGTTTTACGTCTTCGATAGTCTGATCGTTTTCAAACATTTCTGATAGCCCTTTCTTAACAATGGTTTATAACAAATTCATCCTTATTTAATCAATGCTTTTTTCCCTGTTCGGGGATTCGGCAAAATCTGATTGACAAATCGTACCGTAAACGCAATATCGCGTAAACCGTTTTTCTCAAGAACTGATTTCATTTGCCGGGCAACAGCCTGTTTTACCTGATCGCTGAGTGTAATGTCGGAAAGTTCGGCCAGCATTTCAAAACTGTTGTCCGAATCCTTACGGAATTGATAGTCCAACAACCCATCAATGCAAAATCCTTCAATGGAAAGCGGATGCAAATATTCCCGGCCATTTTTCGTTTCAAACCACAGAACATCTTCCTCCCGGCAGAGAACCACATCCACGCTGCTAAACCCGTTGTTTGATTCCCTCGGTATCAATTTATCGGAAATATGATACCGAATGAGAGGCTGCACAAAATTGTAAAGGCAGGTGATATACATCTCACCGTCTATCAATTCGACCCTATTCATATCATCAAATAAGATCATGCCGTCTGCTACATTATGCTCAACGCCAAGAGCAAGGGATTCGCTTGCGCCATAGTAGTTGATGACGGGCGCATGAAAAACCGATTCAAAATAGCTTCTCATTCCGGGAGTGAGCGGCTCCCCGCAGGTGACAACACGCTCAATTTTATCGGCTGCCTTTTCCGTCTCTATGAGTTCCGCAAAAATTTTTATGGCAGACGGATAACCAATGATAATATTGGGCTGAAATTCCTGTACAGTTTCAAACCATTTTGAAAGAGGTGTGTTAATGTCTAAGAAACGTTGCTCTGCCCGAACGCCTTGTATTCCATCGTGAACCGCCATGGCCCCACCGTAGCGTCCATCTGTTGCCGCAATGTAAAGAATACGTGGCTTTCCTGCAAGTAGTTTCAGCATATCCCGAAAGAAGAGGTCACATAACGCTCCGTGTATCACGCTGAGGATCACTTCTTCCCACGCCCGCTCGTCATAAAGGAAATATCTCGGTACGCCCGTGCTGCCGGATGAATGAACGACGTGGTACTTTCCGTGATAGCGCTCTGCGCTGTCCGATGACTTTTCTCCAAAGCTGCGCAATTCACTTTGTTTGATTTTGGGATCGGTTACGATCTCGTCGTAATGTTCCATCAGCAGTTCTTTATTTAAGGTAGGAAACTGCTCTAAAGGGGTCGTGCCAATCCGATCTGCCGTGATTCCCGCCATTTCAAATGTTTCTCTGTAATAGGCAGAATGTCCATAAGCATACAAGAGTAATTTGCGAAGCTTCTTTTCCTGGAGGGCTTGAATCTGTTCTTTCGATTTTTTCATCATCTGCTTTTTGCGGTATAGCTGCCACAGCAATCGCACATAATTCATGTGATCCCCCTCCTTCGCTATGTTTCTATTTTGAGGGCATAGGCCGTTTCGTAATTTTCTCTGTGATAATAGGTCGCTGTATAATCTGACTGATCAAAAACGACGCTCCACTCGGTCGATTCAAATTCGCCGAAATTATCTTTGCTTACGCTGTCCAGGGTGTATTTTACTTCTGTTTTGTTCATGCTTGTGTGATCCGAGATCGCGTCATTCAATATGTCAAATCTTTCATGTGACTGCGAAGTCCCAATTCCTTGCTTCTCACCATCCGCAAGATAGAAATTTGTTAAAATCGGAGTATCCGTCACGATCATTTCATTATTTATGTACTCAACAGCCACGCTCTTACCGGTGCTGTCGGCAATAGCAAAGTGGATCATAAAATTCATAGATGCGTGAAGGTCATATTGCCTGAGCATTTCCAGCGCTTCGTCGGTGGTTGCCGCCTTATCGAGCAGCAGCCGAATTGCTGTCGTCGTAGTGATGTCCGGTTTATCTGTGTCCTGCTGGATGGTCGCATTATCTTCAATCATATTGACGGATATGCAAAGCCCCTTTTCATTCATACCATCTAATGGGGCATATAAAGCTGCAACCGTCAGAATCTTATCGGTCATCATGAATGAGGCAATGCCAACCCCCTGACGGATAAATCCGAGATTTACAGTAGAAATGGAAGCGTACCCATCTTTCGGATAAGAAGCAACAATCAGCGCGTCGCAATTCTGCCAGTCAAAGTTTCGCCCGAATAAATATCCACCGTCTGTATTTTGGACAGAAATCGTACTGCATCCGAATCCTTCGGCTTGCATTTGAAGACTCGCATCTGCACTGAACAGAGATTGGCTTATAAACCGAACTACATCCTGATCCGATTCCGCTCCTCCCTGTTCTAAAAAGAGGTCGAAAGCGTAATCTCCATCAAATCTCACGGCAGAAAGACCAGATTCAAGTTCAGTGATTTGGGATGTAAGTGAAATAAAACTGCTCATGTTTTCACTTTGGGTTGTTTTTTTATTGACGGAATCGTCATCCCACTTTTCGTCTTTTGTGATCGCACTATTCTCACATCCCGCTAATCCGGTAACAATTAAAATTATTATCATCAATACGAAACTCTTTTTCATACAAAAGC
>CANQRR010000139.1 GCA_947626285.1 uncultured Lachnospiraceae bacterium | reverse complement strand
TTGACGTTGAAGGCGCCCTGGGCGTAGTTGTAGGTCTCGGTGGCGTCCAGAATGGCTTTCATGGGGACCAGTGGCATAGCGTTACCTCCTCAATAAGGCGCTGACGCGCATTTTTGTTAGATTTGTATAAACATCATACCTGTGTACCCCGTAAAAGTCAACCCTTTGACGATTGATTATATAATTTAACGATCGCAGGGGAACAAGAATGCGGGAACGATGCCTTTCAGCGGCGCCGCCATCCCGGCTGTGCCCGCGACCGTTATTATTTATGAACGCCGCATGCGCTCATTCATGCGTTTCAATTCCGTATCCAGCGCGGTTTCATACTCTCTGTAGTATTTGATCGCCTCTTCGATACGATGGGATATCATCCTGCGGTCGTCAAATACGCTTTTGGGAATGATCAGACGCAGCAGGTCTTCTTCCTTGAAACGCGGATGCTGGCTTCCCTCTACGGAATTCGCGAATACAGTTTGAGCGGGCTCTGAGAGCAGGAAAGGTACAAGATAGGCTATGGACTCGGGAGCTCTTGCCCTTAATACATAGAATTCGGTGGATGCGCCGATGATGTCTGTCCCTTTATCGGCGTCAACAAATGCGACCTGCCTTAGGTAAGGCCTTAAGCGGGAAATGATCACATCTCCCTTTCTCAGGAGCTTTTTGTTGCTGTTGATTTTCTCTTTTTGCGGTGGTATCCTTAAGTATCCGCCCAAGGCGTCGGATGTGTTGATCTGATAGCAAAAAACGTCACATGACTTTTTTACCGTGATCGTTTCATTGACTAAGGTGACGATCTCGGAAAGAACGACGCCGTTGTCCAAATGGGACAGGTCCATATGCCGCTTGGGATTGTATCTCTCCGGCGTCAGAATAAAATGCGGCCCCAATTCTGAGGTCGTTTTTCTTATACATATCGCCATCTTTACCACCCCAATCCTTCCCGTTGGATGAATTCCCTGAACTGAACAAAGATGTCGTCCAGATCGCTGTCGACATTTTTCCATGAATGAGCCTGACCCGTCTTGTAAAGGGCCTTTCCCCGCCTGTCTTTCCCCGGCTTTTCACTGATGCCAAAGAAAATGTTTTCGCTGGATGTCCTTTCTGTTACGCGCTTTTGCAGGAAGAGGATACTGGTTTTAATGGCTGTATGGGGCAGGAACGCATTTCTGGGTATCCCTATGACGCCGACGATCCTGCAGCGGTCATATATAAGAGCTCTGAGGCGTTCCGTGTCTCTTCCGCCGAAAACGTTATCGGGCAGAATGATCGCCATTCGTCCGCCCGGTTTCAGCAGCTCTATGCATCTCTCTATAAAGAGGATATCGCGTTCGACCATGTTTTTCCCGGATGAAATATCATAGCTCTCCAGAATGTCAGGCTCGATGATCTCGCCGGCAAAAGGAGGATTCGTCAGTATGACGTCAAACCGTTCCTTCTGTTTTTCGATCCTCATGATATCCTCAATGGAAGGGGAGAGCTTGCCGATCGGCTCCTCCGACGGGTCCCGCTGAACGTTATTCTTGATAAGACTGTTGACTTTATAAATATGAAACCCGTCGATCTTCGCCACGTGCAGCAATAGTCTCGCCACGCGGACGGCGGTATTATCAAAATCAAAGCCCCAGAGACCTTTTCCGTCGGCTAAGCCGTTTCTATAGGAGTGATATAAAAAAGCTCCCGAGCCGGCCGCCGGATCAAGGATCATTTCTCCGGATTTCGGGTCAAGGACCTTCACGCAAAAATCAACGATATGCCTCGGCGTAAAATATTGACCTTTTGAACCCTTCTTTTCTTTTGATACGATATACTCAAAAATACCGTCTATCCCTTCAAAGCCGTCTGCGGTAAAAGAAAATGGGCCGACGATGTCCGCACACACAGAAAACTGCTCTTTGGAGATATGAAAGGTGATCTCCGAGAGCACGCCGCTCCATTCTTTATCGATCCTGGATAAGAGGATATTGGCATTTTGAAGAGTGGACAGAGCGCTTTTGTCAGCCCCGTTTATTTCCATCCAGAGCTTTGATACGACCAGCTTGAAGATCTCTTCAAACTCATTTTCGCCGGAGTTGGCAAGCATCACTTCCTCCAGCCGTTTGTATATGGCTTCAAAGGACGAGAGGCCGTTTTCTTTGTTTGGCATATCGTTCCCCCCTTATGTCTACAGTATAGCATTCTCTGCCCTGCTTGTAAAGACCATGGTCGAATCGTTCGAAAAAATCCCGAGTTGGGATATCCTAAAACGGGATATATAATTACTGAGGGTGATATAAATGAAAAGCATTTATTCCGACGACTATATCTCCATTATTCTTGCTCTGCGCAAGATCCGTGTCGGCAAGGGCGTCACGCAGGCCCAGCTCGCGGCCGCTTTGGGCGTACCGCAGTCTTTTGTCTCAAAGGTCGAAAACCGTGAACGGCGCCTGGACGTCATCGAGTTTTTGTCATGGATCGATGCTCTGGGCGTATCGGCAAACGACGTATTCCCCTCAAAATATAGAAAAGAGGAGTAAGCAGGAACGATGGCTTTTATGTCAGAAACTGAATTTGAAAAATATGTGGCGAAGCACGCTGTAAATACGGTAACGCCTGAGCAGATCGCGGCGCTGCGGGAGAGCCTTATGCCGTTGATCGGCGCCCAGTTCAATATTCTTTCCATCCCAAAGGAAATACTTACCGCATTCGAGCCATCTCAGATCGGGACGATTATCGGGGACCTGATGGACGCCTGCATTCCGCAGCTGTCGAAGATAACCGATTCCGACGCGTTCAATACGGTGGGGCTGAGAAAGAATGAGGGGATACTCGGGGACAGGGAGGGCTATCCGGATTATCTCCATGAGTCGGGCCTGCGGGTAGAGTTAAAGCTCCTTTTTGTTGACAATCCCAATATCGTTATGAAAAAGCCCCTGACCCCGAGGGAACCGTCCGCCCGGCTCACGCAAAAGGTGACCTTTAAAAATGTTCTGCCGGATAAAGACGTGCTTCTGGTCATCGCTTATGCCCTGATGGAGAGCAAGACGGCCCCGGGGTTTTACTCCCCTTCGCAAAATGAAACTTAATTCTAAACGCTTTTGTTTGGGAGATTTGATATCATTTGATTTTTCCTGATACCTATTAT
>CANQRR010000138.1 GCA_947626285.1 uncultured Lachnospiraceae bacterium | reverse complement strand
AATCACGAGGAGGTAAAAGAGAAATGCCGTTTACTGCAAAATCAGGAAAATTCAATGCAAAGATCAACGCTGTCACGATGGGTACCGGCGACAAGGCGATCACGATCGGAGGAGAGAACGTACTTCCGTTCTATACTTTTGACGACGCGATCGAGAACGCGCCGAAGGTAGGCATCGAGATTACGGATGGCGGCATGGAGGCAGAGCCGGAGTGCATCCAGAAGTGCTACGAGGGCTGCGCTTCCGTCGTCGACATGGCGAAGAAGGCCGCTACATTTGAGGGCGTTGATTTCCTCAGCATCCGTTTGGAAGGCGGAGACCCGAACGGAAAGAACAAATCCACGGAGGAGCTGATCGCTCTGGTGAACGACGTTGCGGCGGCTGTTGACCTTCCGCTTGTCGTCTGCGGATGCAAGAACGTGGAGAAGGACGCGGAGCTGCTCGACAAGGCGGCGGCTGCGCTTGCCGGAAAGAACGCTGTGATCCTTGCGGCAAAAGAAGAGAACTACAAGACGGTCGGCGCTTCGGCGGGTCTTGCGTACAAGCAGGTCGTCGGCGCTGAGTCCGCGGTGGATATCAACCTTGCAAAGCAGCTGAACGTTCTGCTGACACAGCTCGGCGTGAGCGGACAGAGCGTTGTCATGAACGTAGGTACGGCTTCCGCAGGTTACGGTTTCGAATACGTGGTTTCCACGATGGATCGTGTAAAGGCCGCGGCGCTGTCCCAGAGCGATGCGACGCTTCAGATGCCGATCATTACCCCGGTAGCTTCTGAGGTTTGGAATGTGAAGGAAGCGGCAGCTTCCGAAGCTGATATGCCTGAATGGGGAAATCAGGAAGAACGCGGCGTGGACATGGAGATTGAGACCGCTGCAGCGGTGCTCGCGGCCGGTTCCAACGCTGTCATCCTGAGACATCCGGAATCTGTTAAGACGATTTCAACCCTGGTCAAGGAATTAGTATAAGCAAACTGAAGCATAAGGAGGAAAAATGAAATGGCATTGAAAGGTCTTGATATTTTCAAACTGTCACCGAAGAAAAACTGTAAGGAGTGCGGAAGCCCGACTTGTATGGCTTTCTCCATGAAGGTCGCGCAGGGCGCGGTATCCGTGGACGCCTGCCCGTACTTCTCTGAGGAAGCGAAGGCTCAGCTCAACGAGGCGACCGCTCCGCCCATGAAGACCGTAAAGATCGGCGCGGGCGAGAACGAGATGACGCTCGGCGGCGAGACGGTGCTGTTCCGTCACGAGAAGACGTTCGTGAACAAGACGAGATACGCGGTGTCCGTATGCAGCTGCATGGACGACGCTGAGGTCGACGCGAAGCTTGCGGCGGTTCCGAAGGTGGACTACGAGCGTATCGGTGAGAGAATGTTCGTAGAGATGATCTATGTAAACTATGACGCGGCTTCCGGAAAAGACAAATATCTTGAGCTGGTGAAGAAGGCTGCGGCTGTCGGCCGTCTGCTGATCCTCGGCTGCGACGATGCGGACGTTGCGAAAGAGGCGGTTGAGCTGGTGAAGGATACGAAGCCGGTATTGAACGGCGCGAACGCTTCCAACTACGAGGCGATGAACGCGGTGGCGACCGGAGCTGGTATTGCGCTCGGCGTACAGGGCAAGGACATCAACGAGCTCTACGACACGGTAGCGGCTCTCGAGAAGCTCGGCAACAAGAACCTGCTGATCGACGCGGGCAGCAATTCTATAAAGGATGCGTTCGCGACGGCAGTGCAGTTCCGCAAAGCAGCGATCAAGGACGGCGATCGTACCTGCGGTTATCCGTCGATCGTGCGCGCCTGCTGCCTGGCGAAGGGCAACGCGCATCTGCAGGCGGCTCTGGCTTCCCTGTTCACGATGAAGTACGGTTCGATCGTTGTCATGGAGCAGCTCGGCTACGCGGAGGCGCTTCCGCTGTACGGCCTGCGCCAGAACCTGTTCACCGACCCGCAGAAGCCGATGAAGGTCGAGCCGGGCATCTACCCGCTGAACGGCGCGGACGAGAATTCAATCTGTGTCACGACGGTAGACTTCGCGCTGACCTACTTCGTAGTATCCGGCGAGCTGGAGCGTTCCGGCGTGCCGCTCAACCTGATCATCAATGACGCGGGCGGACTTTCCGTTCTGACATCCTGGGCCGCGGGCAAGTTCTCCGCGGGCACGATCGAGAAGTTCTTCAAGGAGCAGGATATCGAGGGCAAGCTGAAGTCCAGAAAGCTCGTTATCCCGGGCAAGGTCGCCGTCCTGAAGGGCGAGCTCGAGGCGAAGCTTCCGGGCTGGGAGATCATCATTGCTCCGAACGAGGCGGTACAGCTCGTGAAGTTCATGAAGGATCTGACAGCGTAAAACTATTACCTGCGTATTTTAAAACTCTCATGCGGATGCAGTCAGGAAATTGAATTTGCCGGCTGCTTCGGCATGGGGAGCGAACTTTATTTATGAAATGAAAGGAGAGAAACAATGGCAAAATTCGTTACAATTGGTGAGAGACTTTCCACGACTGCCCCGGCGGTCAACAAGGCTTTTATGGAGAGAGATCCGGAGCCGATTCTTGCGCGCGCGAAGCAGCAGCTTGACGCAGGCGCGGTCTACCTCGACGTCAACATCGGCCCGGCGGAGGGCTACGGCGAAGACCTGATGAAGTGGGCGGTACAGCTCCTTCAGAGCAATTTCGACAATGTTCCGCTTGCGCTGGATACGTCCAACAAGAAGGCGATCGAGGCAGGTATCTCTGTCTACAACCGTTCCAAGGGGAAACCGATCGTGAACTCCGCGGACGCGGCGGGCAGGATCGAGAATGTGGACCTCGCTGCGGCGAACGACGCGATCGTCATCGCGCTGTGCAACGGCGAAGGCATCGCGAAGGACAACGACGAGCGTATGGCTTACTGCCAGACATTGCTCGAGAGAGGTCTTGAGCACGGCATGGAGCCGACCGACCTCTGGTTCGATCCGCTGTTCCTCGTTGTGAAGGGCATGCAGGACAAGCAGATGGAGATTCTCGAGTGCATCAAGATGTTTTCCGACATGGGCCTGAATTCCACCGGCGGCCTTTCCAACAACTCCAACGGTATGCCGAAGCACATCCGTCCGATCATGGATTCCGCGCTTGTCGCAATGTGCATGATGCAGGGCCTTACCTCCGCGATCGTGAACCCGAACGATCTGCGCCTGATGGAGACGATCAAGTCCTGCGACGTATTCAAGAACAATACGCTGTACGC
>CANQRR010000137.1 GCA_947626285.1 uncultured Lachnospiraceae bacterium | reverse complement strand
AACTTCTTCTTCGGCGGTGCTATGGACGTTCTTCAGCCGTACATCGACGAGGGCAAGCTGGTAGTTCCGTCCGGACAGATGACGAAGGACGAGGTGGCTACGGCTGGTTGGGATACCGCTACTGCACAGTCCAGATTTGAGAACATCCTGTCCTCTTTCTATGCAGACGGCACGAACCTTGACGCTGTGCTTGCTTCCAACGACTCCACGGCTCTCGGCGTTGTGAACGCTCTGGCTGCGAACTACACGGGCGAGTACCCGGTGATCACCGGTCAGGACTGCGACATCGCGAACGTTCCGCACATCGTTGACGGCACGCAGGCTATGTCCGTATTCAAGGATACCCGTACTCTGGCGGCACAGGTTGTCGAGATGGTTGACGCCATCATGACAGACGCTGAGGTACCGGTAAATGATGAGGAGACTTACGACAACGGCACGGGCGTTATCCCGTCCTTCCTCTGCGAGCCGGTAGCTGTTACGATCGACAACTACAAAGAGATCCTGATCGACTCCGGTTACTACACCGAGGATCAGATCGAGGGCTAATACCGGATCATTCAGAAACAAATTTTACAGGCGGGCTGCTTCGCCCGCCTGTTCTACTGAAACAGAGAAGCTCCGGCGCGTCGGCGCCGGTACCGTATTTTGTGCAATATATGCGAAGCAAGTTTGGAGGGAGCAATTTTGGCAAAGATACTGCTTGAAATGAAAAATATCACCAAAACATTCCCTGGCGTGAAAGCACTTGACAACGTGAATCTTCAGGTGGAGGAGGGTGAGATCCACGCTCTCGTCGGAGAGAACGGGGCCGGCAAGTCGACCTTGATGAATGTGCTCTCCGGCATCTATCCGTACGGCTCCTACACGGGAGACATCATCTACAACGGAGAGGTCTGCAAATTCCACCACATCAAAGAAAGCGAAGAAAAAGGGATTGTTATTATCCACCAGGAGCTGGCGCTGATTCCCTATATGACGATCGGCGAGAATATGTTCCTGGGCAATGAGCGAGGAAAAAAAGCCGCCATCAACTGGGATGAGACCTATGGGCTGGCGGCTCAATATATGCAGCAGGTGGGCCTGACGGAGTCTCCGCGGACGCTGATCAAGGACATCGGCGTCGGCAAGCAGCAGCTCGTGGAGATCGCCAAGGCGCTCGCGAAGCACGCGAAGCTTCTGATTCTCGACGAGCCGACCTCGTCTCTGAACGAGTCCGATTCCCAGGCGTTGCTGGACCTGCTTCTGAAGTTCAAACAGGAGGGGATGACCTGCATCATCATCTCCCACAAGCTGAACGAGGTCTCCTACGTGGCGGACAAGATCACGGTCATCCGTGACGGTTCCACGATCGAGACGCTCACCAAGGGCGTGGACGATCTCTCCGAGGACCGTATCATCCGGGGCATGGTCGGACGTGAGATCGCGGACCGTTTCCCGAAACGTCCGGGCGTAGAGATCGGGGAGATCAACATGGAGGTCGAGAACTGGACCGTTCATCATCCGCTCTACAGCGAGAGAAAGGTTGTGGACGGCGTATCGATCAAGGTACATAAGGGTGAAGTGGTCGGTATCTCCGGGCTGATGGGCGCAGGGCGCACCGAGCTGGCGAAGAGTATCTTCGGCAGGAGCTACGGCACGAATATCAGCGGTAAGCTGAAGCTGAACGGTCAGGAAGTGAATCTCAGGAATGCGCGCGACGCGATCCATCACAAGCTCGCGTACGTGACCGAGGACCGAAAGGGCGACGGCCTGCTTTTGAGCAATCCGATCAAGATCAACACGACGCTTGCGAACCTTGAGGAGGTCAGCGATCGCATGATCATCGACAAGGACAAGGAGTACGCGGTCGCGGTCGAGTACAAGGAGAAGCTCAAGACAAAATGCCCGACGGTCGAGCAGAATGTCGGCAACTTAAGCGGCGGAAACCAACAGAAGGTGTTGCTGGCTAAGTGGATGTTCGCGGATCCCGATATCCTGATCTTAGACGAGCCGACCAGAGGTATCGACGTCGGTGCGAAGTACGAGATCTACTGTATTATCAACGATCTCGTGGCTGCCGGGAAATCGGTCATCATGATTTCCTCAGAACTGCCGGAGATTCTGGGCATGTCAGACCGTATCTACGTCATGAACGAGGGCAAGATCGCCGGAGAGCTGACGAAGGAAGAAGCTACGCAGGAGAAGATCATGGCGTGCATTCTGAAATCAAGTAAAGGAGAGTAAGCGATGGATAGCGTAAAAGTAAAAGCATTTATACAAAAATATACGATGATTCTGGTTCTGGTGCTCGTCATGCTGTTCTTCACATGGGGCACGCAGGGGAAGATCCTCTTCCCGCAGAACATCACGAACCTGATCTCACAGAACGCGTACGTGTTCGTTCTGGCGACCGGCATGCTGCTGTGCATCCTGACCGGCGGTAACATCGACCTTTCGGTTGGTTCGGTCGTCTGCTTCGTCGGCGCGGTCGGTGGCGTATTGATGGAGAATATGGGACTCCCGGTTGCGGCGGCGGTCATCCTGATGCTGCTGCTCGGCGCGGTGATCGGCGCCTGGCAGGCGTTCTGGATCGCGTTCCTGCGCATCCCGCCGTTTATCACGACCCTGTCGGGCATGCTGATGTTCCGCGGACTGTCGAACATCGTGCTCGGCGGCAAGACGCTCCCGATCAAATCCGAGACCTTCACGGTGCTCTTCGGCGGCGGCGCGAACTGCTACGTTCCGGATTTCCTGGGCGGCGGTGAGGGACTGAACCGTGTGGCGGTGGCAGTCGGCGCGATCGCCTGCGTGATCTACCTCCTTGTGACGATTCGCGGCCATCTGAACCGCAAGAAGAAAGGCTACGAGGTCGGAAATGTCGCGGCGATGTACATCAAGGCGCTCATCATCTGCGCGGCGATCATGTTTGTCTCCGTGAAACTGGCGCAGTACAAGGGTATCCCGACTTCTCTGGTATGGGTCATGATCGTCGTGCTGATCTACGGTTACATCACGAGCAAGACGACGGTCGGCCGTTACTTCTATGCGGTGGGCGGCAACGAGAAGGCGACCAAGCTTTCCGGTATCAACACGGACATGGTCTACTTCATCGCCTACACGAACATGGGCTTCCTGGCCGCTCTTGCAGGTATGCTGACGATCGCCCGTATGACGAGCGCGCAGCCGACCTACGGCCAGAACTATGAGATGGACGCGATCGGTTCCTGCTTCATCGGCGGCGCTTCCGC
>CANQRR010000136.1 GCA_947626285.1 uncultured Lachnospiraceae bacterium | reverse complement strand
TATGTTATGACGTAGAGCAACTTCTAAAGAGGCTTAACTATTTGCACACGGAGGCAATACACAATGAATCAGTTTGAGTGGCTTATGCGTCCCAGTAAGTTTGAGCAAAAGTTAACACACACTGTTAAAATGCTGCTTAACGCTTGGCGTTTGGCCGGATTATATCAATGGTCACACACAGTGTGGGTTAGAGAATTACCACGACATAGATAAATTTATCCCCCCATTACCGGCTGTCGGTAATGGGGGGATTGCTTTATGACGCTGGACTTGCTACAGTCACGATGTATGAGAAGTTGTCTTCCAAAGTGCTTGTTACAAATTGCATTTGGCTGTTTGATGGAATTGTATAACAAACATACTTTGGAACCGAGGAAAATGGTATCATTCCGTCCTCAATTTTGGTTTGAGCCTTTGTCGGGTCTGCTGTCCGATTTGCAACGCCGACTGAAGTTTGAATCTTTGTCCAGTGACTCATAAGAACATCAACGTGCATGTACACAACCGCCAGTGTGTTTGTCTGATACTCGATGTTGTTAACATAATAATATCTTCCAAACTTCTGGATGTACGCGTAGTTTCCAATGCTATTGACGGAACCGGATAACGCCGTAAGGTCAACCTCCACGACAGGGTTTAAGATGTCACACGGTTCACGCAGAACCCCGTCACATTGTGCCGCCTGCGTCAATGCCTTATGAACATAGTTTGTGGGGGATTGATTTACATATGTGAATAGTGTCATATAACAACACCTCCAGTTAAAAGACGTTTCAACTCTTCCTGTTCGTCAAGCATGATTCCACCAGCGTTTAGTTGAATACTACCAAATTCGGTATATCCCTTGAATGTTCCTATAGCGGCAACGATGTTTGATGAAAGCCCGAACAAGTTAGTGTGATTGGTACTCCAGTTGGGCGTATTGTATGTGATGTAGATGTATGGTGTCAAAGGTGAAGTCCATCCAGTATTGCCGCCCAATCCTCCAGATTGCCTGTTTGCGGGCTGTTCAGGAGCGCGGAAAGCCTGCATAGCGGAAGCAAGCAATTGTGACGGATGTACTGTTGGAAGTGTTATTCCGGAAACTGCTTGTGATGGGGAGCTATCACTTATAGGCATGTTGTACATTGCCACCATTGATTGCTGTTCAACGTTAGACGTGAGATTCCCTGCGGGAGGCAACGCCGGTGCTGGAGCTGTGTTTGCCAGTAAAGTTTGTGTTTGATGCGCATTTACTCCGGGTTGCGACATATTGAACATCCCGCCCGTGGATTGCGGAATCATAGGCAAAGCGTTTCCAGTTGCAAACGAACCGCCAACCGCCGTCATAGCTAAGCTTGCGAATTTCTCTATAGCCCCAACCGCAACGTCATTGAAATTGCGGGATGTAATGGGAATCTGCATTGCAAAGTTTGTTGCGTATGTTCCGATAATGCCAATACCGTCAGACGATAATATGGCTGTGCCGTCCCCAGAAATTAGGTCACATGAATAACCCAACGATACGGTGTGTCCCACAACTTCCTTACTATCAAGCTGAACAAACCCAACAAAGGGTATGTACATCTTTGCACTTGAGTACGGGGAGAAATCAAGATAGGTATTGTAATACCGGGGGATTTTTACTTCCCCATATTTCCACGTTACCAACGGTGAATTTATGGGCCTGCCAGTGACGTTGTATACGCTGTCCGGGAGAATCCACGTCAAGTCGATTTTCTCAGGCGGGTTTGTGTAGATGCTACAGTTGAACGGGAGGCGGTGAATGTTGACTATAAGGTCTTCCGGCGCTTCAAAGACATCTTTAAGTTTGGCGAGTGTATCACGTCTCCACAAGGTATCACGGAGAACTTGCATCATAGTACCGTCCATTGCGTAGCTTTCAACCATTAGCCGCTGTCCACCGTGCTGACCTGCAAGTGGTACAGTGGGCTTAGCGTCACCGGGTAACTGTTGTCCGGGGGTCACATTATCAGGAGTTGCGCCACTACCGTAAGGGCCTACGCCGGTATTTACGTTTGGGTTAGAGGCATCTGGAACCGTTGGGGCCGGGTCGGTTGAACCGTAGTCGGGTTTTATTTCCGGGAGGTCGGGAATTGTGGGAGTGGGAAGGGGATTCCATTCGCCGCCACCGCCACCGCCGGTAGATGGGCCGGGTGTGGGATTGTATGACGGGACTTCTCCTTCAAAACCCATAGCTTGCAATTCCGCTTGCGTCAGATTGGTTATCATGGAATCGGATACGCGGTTTTTCCAGCCAAAGTCACCAAACACAGAGGCTTTAGGAACCGCAATAGTACCATTGAATCCAACATTATGAATGTTTGAAGTGTTCAAAAGAACGTAAGATTCAAAGGGGGGGAGCTCTGCTGAGTAAGGACTGTCCAAGATTGCTATTACTGAACTTGGATACTGTTCAATTCTAATAGAACTATCATATAGCACGTTGTATAAATCGGTTAATCCGCCCGTAGCTGGTAGAAATTTGCACATATCAAGTTTGTTATAAAAAATAGAATTAACATAAGAAGTCTGCACGGATTTAAAAGTTTGGTCTGTATAATCTGTATAATATCCAAATTCTGTAATGGGAGTATTATCATATTCTTTTCTGTCAGCATCATATCTTCCGATAATTATATTTGATACATGTTTTGTTCCTACAGTTTCTTTTTTGGCTTCAAGTGAGTATTTCACATTTATAGAATTTGGATGTTCAACCCCGGCGGATTCCCCAACTAATTTATGTGGTTCTTTTATCTTATTAATATCGATATAGTTTTCTTTTCTTGTAACTGCTTCACCCAGTATACTATTTCTGTAAGTACTTGCATAGAAACCATCTGAAATACAACGCCCGCCAAAAAAATTAGGAAAGCCGTAATTAATAAAATTAAAAATAGGTTCATAATCTTCTATTCCAAAGAAACTGCAAATTTTTTCAGTAGTAAGCTTACAAATTGACTCAAAATCTTTAGCGTTTGGTGTTTCTATAAAGCCTGTAGGTTCCGTATCTGTAAATAAATAATATATGTAGATGTCGTTGTTTCTTTGTTCTGTTGTTTCAACCTCATACCGTTTCCTAATTAAGATATACTTTCCAGCCATTTTTTACACCTCATTTCAATTCAAATGTGCCCCGTTACCGTCTGACGATAACGGGGCATCTTGCCTGTGACCTGCGGCTACTTGTGGCCTGCGGGTATTAAACCGCCTCGCTTGCGTCCGCAATGTAGAACACAACGAACTGTTCGTTGAAGTCGTTGAAGTAGCGGGCGTCC
>CANQRR010000135.1 GCA_947626285.1 uncultured Lachnospiraceae bacterium | reverse complement strand
CCACAGCCGCTCCAGCTGCTGCTTCTCCCGCACCGTGTCCATGCACTGCCAAAAGCCCCGGTGGGTGTAGGCCATCAGCTGACCCTCCTTCACCAGCTTCCCCATCGGTCCCCGCTCCAGGATGTCCTCGTCTCCCGTTATGTAGTCGAATATCTGCGGCTCAAATACCATGAACCCGATGTTGATCAGATCCCCGTCCAGATCCGATTTCTCCCGAAACGCTTCTACCTCGCCGCTCTTGCCGATCTCCAGTACGCCCTTGCTCTGCAGCAGGTTGTAGACCGACACCGTGCCGATCTTTCCGTGGCTGCGGTGGTATCGCAGCAGCTGCCCAATGTCCACGTCGCCTACGCCGTCTCCATACGTCAGCATGAACGGCTCGTCCCCTATGTAATCCCGCACCCGCTTGACACGTCCGCCGGTCATCGTGTTCAGCCCCGTGTCCACCACCGTCACTCGCCACGGCTCGCTGCGCCGGTCGTGTACGGTCACCTCGTTCCCCTTGGTAAAGTCAAAGGTCACGTCCGACGTGTGCAGGTAATAGTCCGCGAACCACTCCTTGATGTAGTGCTGCTTATACCCCGCGCAGATGATGAAATCGTTGAATCCGTGCCGTGAATATATTTTCATGATGTGCCACAGGATCGGCATCTCACCGATCTCGATCATCGGCTTCGGCTTCAGATGCGACTGCTCCGATATGCGCGTGCCGAATCCACCGGCCAATATGATCACTTTCATCTCTTATCCCTCGTTCTTTTTCTTGATCTCCTTGACCAACTACATAAAAAGGAAATGCACATCCTCAAAGCTCAAAAACTCGTCAGTGATGATCATTATAAAAAAACATATACCAGACTCAACGTATGAAAATCTTACGTTTAAGATATAAATACAAAGCATATAGCGGCGTATTATACATCGGAATAGATAGGCGCTCCTTTATTCGATTAAATATAGGCAACTGTTTATAATGATCTGAGTCAAAATAGGATTCTGTATATCCTTTCCAAGGCGACATATCCTGGTATTTCCTAAATAAATAAGCCATATTACTTGTAGATTCACGATACCAAGGGCGAGTACTATAACCCGGATAATGGATAATAACTGGTCTTTCATCATGCGGTATATCCTGATCTATACCATTAATCTCATACTTTGGTCTACCATGATATGTATAGTTAAATCTACATGCTAGTGGTAACACTTCATCATCAGAAAGAATATAGTTATATACAGTCTGATCAGCAAATCGTATAACAGACAAATCATTGATTGCTCCGATGATACGATCATGAACTTTATACTTAAGAAAATTATTCATATTAATAAGGATAATACCAGCATTAAAATACCTTCTACTACCATGTCGACAAATAACCATCTTTTCTTCACCGTCCTCCATTAAGAGTTCAGTTTTGAATCTTTCCCCGACATCAGCAGCACATAATATGCGTTCACCCCATTCAAGTTGACATAGCTCGCTTATATCACCATCAACGATTGTGTCAGAATCAACATAAAACACAATACCATCATAATTTGGGAACAGATAATCCGGCATCAGTCTTAGCCATGTAGTCTTTGCGCCATTAAAAGCACCCAGTTCTTTAGGCGAGCATTTGGCAAACTTCTCAAATGCATATGAAACATTTTTAATTTCATAATTAACATTGTATTTCTCAAATATGTTACTAATTATAGAACTATTAGATTCAGTCAGACCATCGTCTAAAAGTATATAGTCAATTTCTGTATTTTGCTTATTATTTTCTAACATTGATATGATTGAAACAACAGTAAATTTTGCAAATATATCACTGGTCATATATACAACTTTCATTCTGCACCTCATACTCATTTTGAAATCAATATTGAAACTGCCTTCCTTAGTTGCTTTCTATCAAAACAAATTAAGAAAACCAGCGAAATGATTATCCCACAGCATCCACTAACAACAGCAATCAGCAGCCAATGCAAAAAGCTTAAACTTGCGAATTCAAATAATGGGACAGACAGCATAGAATACGTGCAAATAAACAGAAATACAGTAATTACAGGTCGAAGCATGCACTTTTTTGAAAGCGGAAATAATCGGCTATTAATCAAATTGTATCGTAAGAGATTTGCAATAAAATAAAAGACGGAAATCCCAGCAAAAATTAGTTGATAATCAATGAAAGCACATAGAATTGTTACAACAACTGTTATTAGACCTAAAACAATATTACTTTTATATGTGAGATTATATGTACCCGTGACATTGACCATAACATCAAATTGAGAAAAATATACACTCAGCACAGTATATATTGAGATCCAAACAGCTATATTGTTGCAAATATAATTCTGCTCCGCGCCATCTCCTATATATATCGCAATAAACGGAAGCAACAAGATAGAAATACATATGGATACTACATTTAACAGAAAGAAAATCACTGTCTGAATAAAGTCAAATGTATCTGAACACTTTGTTTTGTTACCTTCTGCAAACAAAATACCCATACTTGGTGCTATTGATATATGCACTGCATCAAACAAGGTCTTGAACACATTTGAAATCATAATATAAATTGAATATATGCTAGCATAACTCAAATCGTACAATTGTGTTACAACAACAATAGGAAGACTATCTATTGCACGAAAGACTGTCTGATTTATTAGCACATGAGACTGACTCTTAGGTTTGTATTCAATTTGATTTTTGTATGCATAAATATTCTTTTCAAATCTATGTTGAAACTCACTTTGAAGATATACTAGTTTTGCTACTGTTCCAATTATATGAGCAAAATACATATATAGGAAGTGCAAGTCAAGCGCAATGGATACATAAACGCCAATATAATAAATTATGCGCTCAATTAGTTGTGAGATGGAAAGTACATATTTATCTTGGTGCACAGTAAATATCAAATCAAAACTACAAAAATATCTAAAGTTAAGCGAGCCACTTACCGCCATCATGATTACTGCAAGAAATACTTCCTGCATACTAATTTGCTTTGATCGTCCACCCAAGGCGATTGGTATTATCACAACGGCGAGGACAAAGAATATATAACTCAGTTGCGAATAAGAATGCTTTGCTGAGTAAAAGATTTTTCCAACAAGTCTACTATCTCCCTCAGCAACTGGTTTATACATGTCAAAGGCTGAAGCTGCTAGCAGGCCAGCTTGCAACAAATTCAAAATGGCTAAATACTGGTTTATGTTCGATGTCAATCCATTTACATCCGACCCATATTCATAGATTATCCAGCGTGGCAAAAACACTGCCACTGTCAGGTTGATCACCTGATAGATAACAGCCATCACGCTGTTCTTAATCGCTTTTCTCCTATCCGCCTGCATCTCAGTCCCGTCTGAACAGATCCCTTGTATAGACCTTCTCCGCCACGTCGTCCAGGCAGGGGTCGTAGCGGTTGGCCA
>CANQRR010000134.1 GCA_947626285.1 uncultured Lachnospiraceae bacterium | reverse complement strand
TATGCATCTGCGGCGGAGACGATCGCGCTGGACGAAGCGTACCTGGATGTGACGGAACGGGCGAAAGATCTGGAAGGGGCGCGTAAGATTGCCCGTGCGATCAAGCAGCGTACACGGGACGAGGCAGGGCTTACCTGTTCCGTGGGCGTGGCTTATTCAAAGACGGCGGCGAAAATGGCAAGCGAGGAGAAAAAGCCGGACGGGTATTTTGAGATCCCAACGGCCGGGGATTTTGTAGATCTGATCATTGACCGTGACGTGCGTGTGCTTTACACTGTGGGTGAGATGACGGCTGCGAAGCTGCACGCTGCGGGAATTTGAACAGTTCGTGATATACAGGAAAAGCAGGAGAGGGTTATCCGGCTTCTGGGAAAACAGGGGAGATGGATTACCAGGCTTGCTTTTGGCATTGATGAGCGGAAAGTCACGCCGTATCGTCCGCAGGATGCGAAATCGATCAGCCGGGAGGTTACCTTCCAGAAAGATGTGAGTAATTACGAACTTCTGAAAGATGTCCTTGTTCTGCTTGCGCTTTGCGTGGAGCATCGGGCGAAACGTCATGAACTGCATGGAAATGGCGTCACACTGAAGCTCACTTATGCCGATATGAAGGGAATCACACGTTCAAAAATTACGGCTGACTGTGACTCTGCCGTCATGATCTGGAGGGAAGCGGTTAAGCTGCTGGAGCATGTGGAAAAACGCCCGGTGCGTTTGATTGGCGTAGGCATTTACAATCTGTCCGGGGAAGAGGGACGTCAGCTTACGCTGGAAGACTATTTTACGGAGGCCCGTTGTCAGCGGGATGAGGAACTCAAAAAGGCGCTTGATGCGCTGCAAGGGCGCTATGAGCTCGATTTTGCGGGACATCTGGAGCAGATCTACCAGATGGATACGCTTCACAAGACGGTGGAGTACATGAGGAAACATATATGAAATAACATGCCTTTTGAGCATTGATAAGGAATAAAAATAAAGTATTTGATATAATACGGAGACTTAGCTATAATGTAAGTGTAGAAACGCAGCGCGGGATGCGCGGATCTGCACTTACATTTTTTTCCGACAAAGGAGCACAGGATGACCTCGATTTTGGAGAAAATGATCGAACCGAAAAGACAGTTCACCGCCGGATTTCGGCCCTTTGATAACGCTGCCCTCCGGGCGATGATCATCCCGCTGCTGATCGAACAGCTGCTGCAGGTGGTGGTGGGGCTCGCGGACACATTGATGGTCAGCTACGCCGGAGAGGCGACTGTCTCCGGCGTGTCGCTGGACACGATGATCTACACCATCTTTCTGTATCTGTTCACTGCCGTGGCTACAGGCGGCGCGGTCGTCGTCTCGCAGTATCTGGGCAGCAAAGAGCGGGGAAACGCGGACCTTGCGGCCGCGCAGATCTTTCATATCAACACGGTTCTCTCATTGGTCTGCACGATCGCGATGCTTCTGCTGGGGAACGCGATCCTCTCGGGGCTGTACGGCAGCGTGGAGCCTGCGGTCATGGACGCCTGCCGTATCTATCTGCGCATCGTGATCCTTTCCTTCCCGGCAAATGCTGTCTACAACGCGGGCGCAGCACTTTACCGCAGCATGGGGAAGACCCGGACGACGATGTTTGTGTCCATCGCGATGAATCTGATCAACGTGGCGGGCAACGCGATCGGAGTCTTTGCGCTCCATGCGGGAGCCGCGGGTGTGGCGTGGCCCACGACGATCTCCTGGTACTTCGCCGCTGTTGTCATGACGGTTCTTTGCCTGAACGAAAAGAACGATGTCTGCCTGCGCGTCAGGAAGGCGCTGCGTTTTCAGAAGGAGATGGCTTTTCGCATCCTGAAGATTGCGATGCCGGGCGGCATTGAGAACGGATTGTTCCAGCTCGCGAAGGTGGTGCTCGGTTCCCTGATCGCCACTTTGGGAACGGCACAGATCGCGGCAAACGGCATCGGACAGACGATCTGGAGCTTTGCCGCGCTGGTGAGCGTGGCGATGTCCCCGGTGTATATCACGGTGGTCGGACAGTGCATGGGAGCGAAGGACGCCGACGCCGCGGACTATTATATGCGCAAGCTCACCCGGCTGACGGTGCTGCTGGCGATCCTGTGGAACGCAGCGGTCCTGCTTTTCCTGCCCGTCATTCTGCCGCTCTATGATATCACGGCCGAGACGAAACGGCTGGTATTCCTTATTGTGGTGATCCACAATCTTTTCGCCGGGATCGTTCAGCCCTTCTCGATGCCGTTGGCGGCGGGGCTGCGTGCCGCGGGGGATGTAAAATTCGCCATGTACTCCGCCATTTTCTGTACGGTGGTGCTGCGGACGGCGCTGTCCTTTGCGCTGGCGCTGTGGCTGCATCTGGGCGTCGTCGGCATTGCGCTTGCGATGGGAATCGACTGGACGGTAAAGGCAGCGCTTGATCTGCTTCGTTATCGGGGCGGCAAGTGGCGTGGTATGAAAGTTATATAGAAGAGAGCAATTGTGAGACGAAAGCGAAGGGAAGGTCGTTTATGGAGATCCGTATATTGAAATATTTTCTCGCGGTCGTTCGCGAGGAGAGCATTACAAAGGCTGCGGAAGTGCTGCATATCACGCAGCCGACCCTTTCAAGGCAGCTCGCGCAGCTGGAGGAGGAGGTCGGAGTAAAGCTGTTTGACAGGGGCACACGGAAAATTGTCCTGACGGATGCGGGGATGCTGCTCCGGCGCCGGGCCGAGGAGATCATCGCCCTGTCGGACAAGACCGTGGAGGAACTCTTGACGCAGGAAGAGCAGGTGCAGGGCGTGATCAGCATCGGGGCGGGTGAGTTTGGCGCGATGGAACAGATCGCCGAGCTCTGCGGATCATTCCGGGAAAAGTATCCGCGAGTACGGTTTGACTTCTACACGGCGACTGCCGACGTCGTAAAGGAACAGATTGAGCATGGAAACATGGATATCGGGATTTTGCTGGAGCCGGTCAGCATGGAGAAATTTGAATACATCCGCCTTGCCGGAAAAGAGCGCTGGGCTGTGCTGATGCCGGAGGACGATCCGCTCGCCCGAAACGACACGATCCGCGCGGAGCAGCTGGAATCCCTCCCGCTGATCCTGCCGAGGCGGCTCAATGTGCAGGGAGAGCTCGCGAACTGGTTCGGAAAGCGCTTTGAGCACCTGAATATCGCCTATACCGGGAACCTGACGACGAATATGGCGTTGCTTGTCCGAAGAGGATACGGTTACGCGATCGTGGTGGAAGGCTCGCTGCCCTTCCGGGACGGGGCGGGAGTCGCCTTCCGGCCGCTTGAGCCCTCGCTGACCACGTCCGTTGCCTTTGCGTGGAAGCGGGAGCAGCCGATGAATATGCCCATGAGAAAATTCATCGAGCACGCAAAATACTTTTTAAGTATGAATGAGTCATAAGAACTAAGTTATTATTTTTGTTTTGGGAAGTCGGCCCATGTATCCGGAACGATACACACAGTTTTGATTTTTTTGCAAAGGTACAGAAATGAATGGCGACACCGT
>CANQRR010000133.1 GCA_947626285.1 uncultured Lachnospiraceae bacterium | reverse complement strand
ATCTTCAGCTATCCGCTGACATGGACCGTGACGTCGGTGCTTTTGTTCCTCTATCTGCATCTGTTCAGCCGGCTGAAAAAAACATCCGTTCATATGTCTCTGCCCAAAGAGCATTAAGCCAGGCGCGCAGATTCCGCCTTCTTTTTCCAGCTGTAATTCGGATGGCGATACCGCATTTACTTCGGCTTCCGCCTGCTCCGCCATTTCTTAAACAATCCTTCTTTGGACTTCTTTTCTCCTGCTCTCTCCTCCTTCCCGGATAAAAGGTCCCGGATCCCATTCTCGAAATCCCGATAGCGGCTTTCCTCCGGGCATTGCCGGCTCAGCCAGCTGTAGAGGGAAAGGGCCTTCCGCCACAGCTGACGTCTCGTTTCCCCGCTCTCTGCCCTTCCCAGCCGATAATAGCTGTGGGCCAGGTCATCATAGTTTCGCAGCGTCTTTTCTTCCTCGGCCAATGCTTCCCGGATTTCCAGACTTTTTCGGTAGTATCCCGCCGCCTCCGGAAGATCTCCCTTCGCTTCGAGAAGCTCTCCCATTCTGTCATAGCTGACACTCAGAAGATTGCGCGATTCTGTCGTCCCTATCTCTTCGTTCAACTGCCGGGCGTTTTCCAGCGCCTTCCCATAATAGTCCTCCGCTCCTGCCAAATCTCTGAGAGACTTTCGGATGTCTCCCAATCTCTCATAAGTCTCGATCAGGTCCCGGTGCGGATCGATCATCCGCGACCCTTCACTCAACTGCCGGGCGATTTCCAGCTCTTTTTCATAATACTCCTCCGCTCCCGCAAAGTCTCCCTCCCACTCCCGGATCTCTCCCAGCCTCCCATAGCTGATGCTCAGATCCCGGCGCGATTTGATCGTCCCTGTCTCTTCTTTCAGCCGCTCCCGGATCTCCAGACCCTTCCGATAATATTCCTCCGCTCCTGTGAAGTCGCCGAAAGCCCTCTGGATCTCTCCCAGATCGTCATAGACGACACTCAGATCCCGGCGAAATCTCACTTCCTCCGTTTCTTCCTCCAGCTGCCGAATGATTTCCAGACTTTTCTGATAGTACTCCTTCGCTCCCGCAAGATCGCCTCTGACCCTCCGGATTGTTCCCAAATTCTCATAACTCGCGCCCAGATCACGGCAAAATTCCCTCAGACCGATCTCCTCGCTCAGCTGCCGTGTGATTTCCAGACTCTTTCGGTAATACTCCTCTGCCCCCGCAAAATCTCCGAGATCCAACCGGACAGCTCCCAGCTTGTCATAGCTGACGCTCAGGTCCCGGCGCGATTCCATGGTCCCGATCTCTTCGCTCAGCTGCCGGGAGATGGCAAGGCTCTTCCGGTAATACTCCTCCGCTCCCCCAAGATCCCCCAGATCCCTCCGGACATCTCCCAATCTCTCATAGCTGACGCCCAGCGCCCGGCGCGATTCCACCAACCCCAGTTCTTCCCCCAGCGGCCGGTCGATTTCCAGGCTCTTCTGATAGTATTCCTCCGCTCCCGCAAGATCTCCCAGCAGTCCTCGGATTTCCCCCTGCCTCTTATAGCTGAAGCTCAGAGTCTGGCGCGATTCGATCGTTCCCGTCTCCTCTCTCAGCTTCTCCCGGATTTCCAGCCCCTTCCGGTAATATTCCTCCGCTTTCGCAAGGTCGCCTCTGGCTCTCCGGATATCTCCCAGGCTCTCATAGCAGAGACTCAGATCCCGGCGCGATTCGATCGTCCCCGTCTCTTCTCTCAACTGCTCATCGATTTCCAGACTTTTCCTGTAATACTCCTCCGCTCCCGTAAGATCTCCGAACGCCCGCCGGATCTCTCCCAGATGGTCATAACTCATGCTCAGGTCCCGCCGCGATGTCGGCGTTTCCGTCTCTGCCTTCAGCTGCCGGTTGATTTCCAGACTCTTTCGGTAATATTCCTCCGCTCCATCAAGATCCCCTTTCACCTTCCGGATATCCCCCAGTCGATCATAGCTCACGCTCAGGTCACGGCGTGATTCCGGCGTTTCCACCTCGTCTCTCAACTGCTTAGTGATTTCCAAATCCTTTCGGTAATACTCCTCCGCTCCATCAAGATCTCCTTTTGCTTTTCGGATATCTCCCAATCTCCCATAGCTCACGCTCAGATCACGCCGTGATTTCAGCGTCCCTGTACTTTCACTCAACTGTTCCCAGATTTCCTGACTCTTCCGGTAGTACTTCTCCGCTTCATCAAGATCTCCTTTCGCTTTCCAGATATCTCCCAGCATATTGTAACCGATGCTCAGGAAACGCCGATTCCTCACCGATTTTTCCCGCTCCAAAAGCCGCCTGGCAAAAGCCAGCGCCTTCTCATAAGCCGCCTGCGCCTCCGAAAGCCTCCCTAATTCATACGCATAGCTCCCCAGATCGTACATACTCCAGAAGAAGTCGCCTTCCACCTCCGGTTCTCCGCTCTCCAGCCGTTTTTCATAGAGTTTTACCAGCCTCTTCTGCCAGGAAATGGCCTCTTCATAGTCCCTTCCTACCCCCTGTCCGGTACGGTACATTGAAACGAGCTGCCCCACTGCCTCCGGAAGCTCCCGATCCGCCGCCTGCTTCACCAGCGATACGGCACGCTCCGTGTCCACCTCCACGTCGATCCCATTCAAATAGGCCAGCCCGATAAAGAAAAGATGCTCCGGATCTTCGTCATTTTCCTCGATCGCCAGCCGGCGAAGCGCTGAAAGCAGGGCCTCCGACAGGGCCGGCTCATTCCGCGCGTCCGTGCAGGACGGAAGGCCTTCATAAGCGGCGGCAAGCTCCTCCCCGTCCGTCTCCGCCATCTCCGCCGGCAGCACCAGCTTCCCGGCCTCTTTCGCCATCGGGTATTCGGTCGTCATCACATAATTCTCTTCGTTCACCAGATTCGGCGTGACCACGAGCGCAAAAAGCTCGCTCTTTTCCAGGGCATCCCGAATGGAATCGTTGAAATTCTCTCCCGGCGTCAGAAACTCGTCATACCAGATTGCCAGATCCCGGCAGAAGGGATTTCTATGGATCAGCCGCATCAGCTCCTGCGCATATTTGCGGTCCTTTTTACGGTAGCTTAAAAATACGTAGGCGTCAAAAGCCGCCCGCACCTTCGCGGCCAGCTCGTCCCCGACCAAAACCCCGGAGAGGAAGCGCGCCAGCTTCTCCTCGTAGCGGATCGCGGTCTCATCCCGGATCTGCTTGTCCAAAAACTGCAGATCTCCGCAGATCCGGTTAAACTCCCCTTCCAGACCGCTCTCCTGCATCAGCGGCAGCACCGGGATATGGTGCTCCATCGCATAGGCGAACTCCACCTGCCTCGCGCGGTTTTCCTGATACAAAAAGCGTGCGGTGACCGGGATGACGAAAAGCTGCATCTGAGAGAGATCCGCAAGGAGAGCCTCCCGGTCATAGGGGGCCTCCGGCTCTTCGTCATACCAGATCGCGCAGTTCTGAAGGGCCAGGATCTCCTCTGTGATGGCACCAAAATAAAGGGGCAGGTCCTGCGGATGGCCGGTGAAATAAACCTTGGGTTTACCCTGCGGGTTCGACATTCCGCGGGTTTTATAGATCAGCTTTGACATGAAAAAATCCTCCTCTATTCATTTTCGCTCTTCATCGCGCCGTTCAAAAAGAAAAAGTCCGGTCTCAACCGGACTTTTTTCTGAGTGCAGAAGATGGGAGTCGAACCCACAAGGTATTGCTACCACACGGACCTGAACCGTGCGCGTCTGCCA
>CANQRR010000132.1 GCA_947626285.1 uncultured Lachnospiraceae bacterium | reverse complement strand
GATACTGGGTATGGTAGGAGAAATCTCCACCATGCCCAGATTGTTTTTAGGGATAATTGGATTATTTTTGTGAGAGACTGAGTATTTCGCCGCCCTTTTGGAGTTGCTTCGGGGAGTCATTCCACAAAATTATACGATGAGCGTTTATTTTGACAAGGGGATAGAAGGGACTATATATTGGGGTCACAAAAAGGGGCACATAGTGGGGGCACATAAAAAAAAGTCCCGCAGCCCTAGTGAAATCTAAACCCGCAAGACTTATGAGCTGGATTGAAAAACGCGATAATTGCAAATGCTGGATTGCTTGCTGGAAGCAAGGAAGCCGCAAAATCAGACGTTCAACGGGGATTCGCATTGAGGCAGGCGGCGCAGGACGGCACGCGCGCGCTCTCGCAGAGCAGACGGCGGCGGCTATGGAGGCGGCAGCGTCTGGTGAGACTCCAGCGCATAAAGCTTGTGAGGCGGTGCGCAAGGTGGCAGAGATTCACGGCGGCGCGGGCAAGATTCCAACGGTGAGGGAGTACTTTGCGGACTTCCCCCGCACGGCAAGGGAAAGCACGGAGAAGAACCGCTCTCGGTCGTTCAATGTGTTTTTGGCGTACCTTGGCACGGACGCAGACAGGCGCATTGATACCATAACGCCCGCGATTTGCAGGGGATTCGTGCGGCAGATGCTAAAAAAAGTCTCTCGTAACACGGTGCGCCAGTTTCGCACATACGTTGCAGCCGTGTTCAAGAGGGCGGTTGAGGTGGACGATTATTTGAACAAAAATCCATTTGCAGGTGTGGATATGGCGGCTGAGGCGCGCACGGTGATTCCGGAGAGGGGGGCGGATAAGCAGAAGCGGTTGCCCTTCACGTTGGAGGAAGTCCGTTTTATGATTCAGTGTTTCCCGGCTCCTTGGTGCGATATGGTAGCGGTGAGTTTTTATCTTGGCGGCTTGCGACTCTCAGACGTGTGCACTCTCCGATGGGATGCGGTGAACTGGCGAGAGAATTATGTTCGCTTGGTGGAGGTTAAGACGCGCAAGGAGCGTTATCTGCCGATTTTGCCGCAGTTGAGGGAGCTATTGATGCGGCGGCATACGCAGTCTACTGGCGGGGAGGAATATGTATTTCCTGACATGGCGCATTTCTATCTTGGCAGCTCAAAGACCAGCATCTCAACGCAGTTTACAGCCCTCCTCCGGGCACAGGGGATGATTGCAGGGACAGTGAACGCGGGCAGGGCAAAGGGCGACCGGCACGCGGTGAGCGCAAAGTCTTTCCACAGCATCCGGCACACGGTGGCAACCTACCTGAGGGGTGGAATGACGGGCACGGCTCTTTTCTCGCCTGATGCGATTCGTGACACCATCGGACATGACTCGGAGGAGGTGGAGAGGGGTTATTTCACGGGCACGCTTACGATGCGCAAGAACGTGCTTTCCGCGCTTGCTGAGGGCATGGAGGGGGCAGCTCCTATTATGGATTCTACAACGGCGGCGCGGTCGTATCGGCGGGGGGCGTGAACGGCGATTTTCCCAACATACAGATGAAAGAACGACTAAGGGAAGAATGATGACAGCTGAGAGAGGCGAGAAGCTGAATAAGCCGGAAGTGGTGTTGCTCATTGCGCTATACCAGCTATATAATGCGGTAAGAGAGGCGAGCAAGGCGGCAGGTGTACCGGTGGAACAATTTATTGCTGAGGCTCTGAAAGCGCGTATCTGCTCGGCAGGGAATAAAGGGTAAGATTGACATATCTCTTGCGACTTTTTGCAGGATAAGGGAAGCTAGCAGAGCGCGCGCCTAAATAAGGGATAGGAGCGGGGCAGATTCAATTTGTGCGGATGCAGTTGCAAGCCGTCTCGGTAAACACCGGGGCGGCTGATTTTTTATGAGCGGCTGATTCTATCTTGACGGTATCGAGTATGATACAGATTTTTTTGTGACTTGACACCGCCATAGTATGCATTGGGCTTGACTTTGTGCAAAAATATCCTCATGCGAACTCAAAAAAACACCGCAGAAGGCGACCGGGCGAGCAAAATATCACGTTCGGCGAAATTATTAAAGCAATGCGAACTTGCCCGTGAACTAGGGGTGGCAGAAAATACGGTGAGGAGCTGGAAGGGTTGCCCACGTATCTTCATAGGCAAAAAGCCCGATGGCAAAGCGCGGCGGGTACGGTATGACCTTGAAGACGTGAAAGCGTGGCTTAAGCAAGCCCGCAGTTGCTAGAGGAAGAGCAAAGCATTTAATCACACAACCAAAAAAGACGATGAACACGAAAAATAACACAATGGACGAAGAGCAGGCACTGGCGCGTTTACTCGCTCCGGATTCCAGCCCGGTTGCGACTCCATCCATGCTTGTAAAATTAGGGCAATGGCTACGCGTTTCCCTGAAGAAGGAGATTGAGGAAAGACCCGCGAACAACGGGCAAGAGTGGGGACGTATCGGGGATATTATGAGGAAGTACGGAGTGAGCAAGTCTCAAGCTAGGTTATGGCTGCTCCGTCTCCGGCAGGAGGGGAAAATGCGAGTGCAGAACCCTATCTACGGCTTGCAGAGCAAGGGCGATACTTTTTATAACCTTGCGGACGTGGAAGCCGCATTCACAGAGAATGCAGAACGACTGGCAAGAAAATGAGCGCAACGGATGCAGAGCCCGTGATTGTCACTGACACACGGGAACAGACGCCGCTTCACTTTACGCACTTGCGAAGTGAGCGCGCTACGCTTGGCACGGGGGATTATTCCGTGCGGGGGCTTGAAGAGGTGTTTAGCGTGGAGCGGAAATCATTACCTGACCTTGTGGGGAGTTTGACCCGAGAGCGGGCGCGTTTCATGAGAGAGATGCACCGCCTGAGGGGGTATCAATTTGCCCGCCTGCTTGTCATTGGTAGCGAGATGGAGCTGATGCAGATGGTGAGCATGGGGAGGGCGAACCTTGCGCAGGTGGAGCATTCACTGCTTGCTATCTCTGTACGGTACGGAGTTCCGGCGGTGAGGGTGGACAGTCCCGAGCGCGGCGCGGTGATGGTGGAGACTTGGGCGTGGGCGGCATGGCGTGATGCTTGCGCGAAGGTGGGGAGGAAGGTAGGATTCCCGGAGTGGACGGCATCTATTTTAACGAAGAAAGGAATGACAGCATGAAAAATAAACTAGAGTTTTTGCCTATTATGCTAGAAAAAAAGGATGCAATTTCGATGAGTAACGGCGAAGAAATGAAGATTGCCGTGCTACTTTCGATGCATTGCTTTGAAAAAAATGATGGAAACCGCATAAAAAACGGACAGAAAAATTCGAAAAATCCATCTTGGCGCGGGCTTCGCGGATTGCCTCATAAGAAGTATGAGAAGCTAATTGAAAAGGGCGCGCAGGGACTATGGCACTGCGAAGGTGATGATATTATAGTTGACTTATATTCAGTAGAAATGGAAGCGCGCATGAATGCCAAAAGGGAGCAGGCTTCAAACGCCGGGAGAGTCTCCGCAGAGGCACGGAAAGAGGGGGTAAGTCAGAGGGGCGAGAATTCAACGGACGTTCAACGGACGTTCAACAATATAGAGAAGAATAAGAATAAGAATAAGAATAAGAATAAGAATAAAGAAAAAATGGTGGGGGAGGAAGAGGGAGAGAGAGAAATAGAAGCAGAGCAAAAAGAAGAGGCAGAGAGAGAGGCAGAGGAGGCGCAGACGCGCGCGAGTGGCAACGGTGAAGCACCGGATAGCTCCTATGAGATTCTTTCTTTCCTGAAACATGAGGCACCGAGTTTAGCGAAGGACTA
>CANQRR010000131.1 GCA_947626285.1 uncultured Lachnospiraceae bacterium | reverse complement strand
TTTCTCGCTTCTGTTGTGGAGTGTCGAGCCATCTTCGGCAGCTCATCTCTCATACCAAGCAGGTTTCCTGGCTCACAGATCTTCGCTTGCCTCTCCTTCTCACGCTTCTTTGGGTACGCAATGGACTTTGAGGCTCGCTCCCTGTATACAGTGACCGGATCGCTCAGGCATCTCACCTGATTCCCTCTTCAGAATTTATTCTGCACTTGGTACGGCAATATTCAATTACACGCTAAAACTATACCACGATTCCCCCGATACGTCAAGGTTTCTACAGATATCGCCCGGTAATGCTGTTCTGATCCGCCTTGATCTCCTCCGGCGTCCCGCAGGCCACGATCCGCCCGCCGTGGACGCCGCCGCCAGGTCCCATATCGATGCAATAATCCGAATTTCGTATCACATCCAGATCGTGCTCGATCACGATCACTGTCGCCCCGCTGTCAGTCAAATGACGGAACACCGCGAGAAGGGTCTGCACGTCCAGCGGGTGCAGCCCGATCGTCGGCTCGTCAAACACAAACACGGAATCTTCCTGTCCTCTGCCCATCTCGCTGGCGAGCTTCAGCCGCTGCGCCTCGCCTCCGGACAGGCTCGGCGTCTCCTCGCCCAGAGTGAGATAGCCCAGTCCCAGATCGTGCAGAACCTGCAGCTTCCGCTGCACATTCGGGAGGTCGGCGCAGACGGCAAGCGCCTCATCCACGCTCATGTCCATCAGTTCGGGCAGGGAATATCCTTTTTCCGTGTTTTCCTGAATCCCCGTCTGCTTTCTGTCCGCACGTCTTTCCGATATCCTCGGGATCCGCTTCACCAGATACGCGTCCTTCGCGTAGCGTGAACCCCTGCAGTCCGGGCATGGGATATCCACGTCCGGCAAAAACTGCACGTCCAGGCTGATCGAACCTGTGCCGTCGCAGAGCGGGCAGCGCAGCTTCCCCGTGTTGTAGGAAAAGTCGCCCGCCTTAAAGCCCCTGCTCTTCGCGTCCGCAGTCCGCGCGTAGACCTTGCGCAGCTCGTCGTGCACGTCGGCGTAGGTCGCGACCGTAGAGCGCACGTTGATGCCGATCGGCGTCGCGTCGATCAATT
Organism: uncultured Lachnospiraceae bacterium; assembly: GCA_947626285.1. Classification (GTDB taxonomy): domain Bacteria; phylum Bacillota; class Clostridia; order Lachnospirales; family Lachnospiraceae; genus Choladousia. The sequence continues at coordinate 2,696 of CANQRR010000131.1, read as the reverse complement.
TGACACGGCGAACGCCCTCCGCTGTGACAACCTTCACATGCCCGGGCAGCTTCTCGCCCTTTGTCAGCGCGTCCAGCGCCGGAATCAGGCTTTCCAGAATCATCGTCGTCTTCCCGGAGCCGGACACGCCGGTAACGCAGATCATCCGCCCTTTCGGAAAATCCACCTCGAGCGGTCGTACCGTGTGGATCTGCGACGTGGACAGATGAATCTTCCCAAGCGCAAACAGCTTTCCCCGCGGGATCTTCTGCCGCATATCGATCACGGACCTGCCCGACAGGAATCCTCCGATGCGGGACGCGGGGTCTCGCTCGATCTCCGGAACCGTCCCCTCGGCGATGACCGTGCCGCCGCCCGCGCCCGCCTCCGGTCCCAGCTCGATCAGCCAGTCCGCGCGTGTGAGAATGTTCGTGTCGTGGTCTACCAGAATGACCGAATTTCCGTCCGCGATCAGATCGTCCATCACCCCGGTCACGCCCTCTAGGTTCGCCGGGTGAAGCCCGATGGATGGCTCGTCCAACACATAGAGGACGCCGGTCGTCCGGTTGCGCACCGCGCGGGCCAGCTGCATCCGCTGCCGCTCCCCGGTGGAGAGCGTCGACGCCTCGCGATCCAATGTCAGGTAGGAGAGTCCCAGATCCATCAATCGTTTTGCCGCATGCTGGAAGGACTCGCAGATGCTCGCCGCCATCGGCCGCATCTCTTCCGGAAGTGATCCCGGCACGCCGTCCACCCACTCCGCCAGATCAGAAAGCGTCATCCGGCAGGCGTCGGCCAGCGAGATCCCACGCAGCCTCGGCGCACGCGCAGCCTCCGAAAGCCTGCTGCCCCCGCACTCCGGACATGGGCCGATCTTCAGAAATTTCTCCACGCGCTTCATGCCCTTCTCATCTTTCACATGGGAGAGCGCATTTTCGACCGTGTAGACCGCGTTGTAGTAGGTGAAATCCATCTCTCCCGCCGTGTTGGTCTTCTCGTTGTGGTAAAGCAAATGATATTTCTTCGCGGCGCCGTGGAGCACCGCCTCCTTTTCCTGCTCTGTCAGATCCCGAAACGGCACGTCCGTGCGGACGCCCAGATGGTCGCGGGCAATGTCCTTCATCAGCGACCACATCAGCGTCTGCCAGGGCGCGACGGCTCCCTCGTCGATCGTGAGCGTATCGTCCGGCACCAGCGTGGACTCGTCCACCGTGCGCACCGTCCCCGTCCCGTCGCAGCAGCGGCAGGCCCCCGTGGAATTGAACGCCAGGTCCTCCGCGCCCGGACCGTAGAAATGCTCTCCGCACTCCGGGCAGACCAGCTCCCGCTCCGCCGCCACGTTCATCGAAGGCGGCACATAATGCCCATTCGGGCAGCGATGCGAGCCGAGCCGCGAATACATCAGCCGCAGACTGTTCAGAAGCTCCGTCCCGGTCCCGAAGGTACTGCGGATCCCCGGCACGCCCGGTCTCTGCCGCAGCGCCAGCGACGCCGGCACATACAGCACCTCGTCGACCTGCGCCTTCTCGGCCTGCGTCATGCGCCTTCTTGTGTAGGTGGAAAGCGATTCCAGATAGCGCCTGGAGCCCTCCGCGTACAGAACCCCCAACGCGAGAGAAGACTTCCCGGAGCCGGACACGCCGGCGATCCCGACCACCCGATTCAACGGGATATCCACATCGATATTTTTCAGATTATGCACTTTCGCCCCGCGCACCTCGATGTGCGCAGGGATTTTTCTCTCAGCCATTCACGCTGCCTCCCCTGCCGGTTTGCCTTTCATTTTATCATAAACCGCTTCTGTTTTGAAGCCAAAATTGAAGGAGCGCCGCATCTCTGCAGCGCCCCATTTATTATGTAATTTTGCTTAATTTTCCCTACATCTATTTGCCAGGTCAATCCTCATTCCAATAATCCAATGTTTCCTGAGATGTCGTAACAATACCAAACATCTGATACATAAAATCTTCTTTCTCATTAAATATTTCAAGAACAAAAATCTTGTCTTGTGTCACACGGTAAATCACATAATTGTGATCTATAATAAGCATTTCATAATCACAATCCAATCCATATTTCTCCCGCAGGGATATTCCTATTCCCGGAAATTTCTTTAGATTAGTAATTGTTCTGGAAAAATATTTAGAAAACTTATCTGCTCGTATCTGTCCGTACTTTTCTTTTATTTCTCTTTTGATTGCTTTCCGCTTTTCTAAAGCTATCTTTGAATATATTATTTTTCTTTGAATCATATTTTGGACAGTTCTTCCTCTACTTCTTCCTCAGAATAATACCCTTCCATCTGCAAAGACTTCTCTGCCGCACTCATCTTTGCCTTAAAGGTCAGAAACGCATTTTCTCTCTTCACTTGCTCCATTTTCTTATAAGATTCTTGCGGACGCAACTCCTTTTTCTTTGCCAAATCTGCTGTAATCACAATCCATGCCCCCTTATCCTTAGCCACAAAACTGCTTCATCAATCAATCTTAACAACTGTATTATACCTGATAGTTCCAAAGAATACAATTCAAATCTCTCGACAAAATTTGCTATATCCCTTATCACGTGAGCACATTTGGCTAGTCACTGTATCGCCTTCCTTGCTCAGTCCACGCGCAAAAATTGAAGGAGCGCCGCATTTCTGCGGCGCCCCATGTGTTACCTCTGTGTTACAGTATTCTGTTGCGTTCGGAGCCGTCCGTGCCTCAGCTGCGCTT
>CANQRR010000130.1 GCA_947626285.1 uncultured Lachnospiraceae bacterium | reverse complement strand
ACGACGGATCCGGAAAGCGGGTGGTTCCGTAAAGGGGAGCACAAACATGTTTTTGCGTATGCAGTGGAGACAGCATGCGACAGGCATGGATGGATCTTAGGGTATACCGTGCATCCTGGGAACGAGAACGACAGCCGGACCTTCAAGGCATTGTATGGGAAGATTAAAGACTTCCAGCCAGATATGGTTGTGGCGGACGCAGGATACCGCACACCGGCGATCGCGCGGGAACTGATTGAGGATGGGGTGGAACCGTTGTTCCCGTATAAAAGACCGATGACGAAGCGGGGATTTTTCCCAAAATATGAGTACGTATATGACGAATACTATGACTGCTATATCTGCCCGGAGGGGCAAGTTTTGGGATACCACACAACAAACCGGGACGGGTATAAAGAATACAAAAGTGACGGGGAGACCTGTGCCGGCTGTCCGAACCTGAAGAAATGTACAGAAAGCAGAGACCATGTGAAGACGGTGACACGGCATGTATGGGAAGAATACATGGAACAGGCGGAGGACATACGGCATACGTTAGGGAATAGAGAGATCTATGAACAGCGGAAGGAAACGATAGAGCGGATCTTTGGCACAGCAAAGGAGCAGCACGGATTCCGGTATACCCAATACATAGGAAAAGCACGGATGGAGATGAAGGCCGGGCTTACCTATGCATGTATGAACCTGAAAAAGCTGGCGAGGATGTTGGAAGCCAGGGGAAAAGGTCGCCAGCCATTTACTTTAAAAAGGTTTTATTTAACTTTCTGGATAAAAATCAGGCAGGGAATCGAAAAGTGGTGCCGGAGATTGCCTCCGGCACCAGCTTTGTCTACAGGCTGACGCCGCTTATCAGCGGCGTTCGGGTTTGTGACATATTTCCGGAAGCTGCTCCGACCACGAAAGCAAATCATCCAGCTCAGGCGGATTAAGCCCGCCTTTTTGTTTGTATCTTTCTGCTAATTCCGTAAGGATATAGCGGAAGTAAAAATACGGGTTGAGATGATTCAACTTAGCGGTTTCTGATATGCTGTAGATCACAGCACTGGCATTAGCTCCCTTGATTGAGTTGATAAATACCCAGTTGCGGCGACCAGTTGTGAAACTTCTTATTGCTGTATTTCGGGAAAGAAAAAGTGGTATCAAAGGTCAGCGCGGAGCAGGAAGAATTATTGGAAAAACTAAAGGTGGAGCTTTCCGTGTGCTGAGGATGTTTTCCGTACAAAACCGCTCCTTGCCTATATGAGGGCCGTGCCGGATCCGCGGTGCGGACGGGAAACAAAACATGACCATGCGGAGGTGCTGGTATGCCTGGTGCTGGGATTCCTTGCGGGAAGGACGACGGTACGCAGGATACTCAGGTGGTGCCGGAACCATCTTGCCCAGCTGAGGGGATCCCTCCTGTTAAAAAATGGCATTGCTTCACCATCCACAGTAAGCCGGATCCTGTCCGGGATGATGAAATGGGGAAGGACATACAGAAAACAGGGATGATCTCCGACATGGAGCTGACCGCGGAGGAAATGGGACGCATAAAAAGGGGCCACTGGTCAATCGAGAACCGGCTCCACCATGTATTGGACGACACGTTCCGTGAAGACAGGTCCCCGACGAAAAAAACAAAGAACAGCCTGGCACTGCTGCGGAAGTTCGCCTATAACATTCTGCGCATAGCCATGCTGGCCGGGGACTGTTCGGGGATCATGACTGAGGCCATGGATGACTTCAGTGATGCCCCACACTTAAGGGAAAAGTATGTCTTCAGCGGGATAGCCAGCTATTATTGACCGGCCTAAGATCATTATAAAAGATTTGAAAAAAAGTAAATAAGTAGTGGGGAAAAACTGCGCTTTTTTACGGTTCTTTAGATTAGAAGAGCCTTCCGGATAAAAGCCAGGGCAGCAAAGAGGATTTTTAAGACAGATTCTGGTAAAGGTGATAGAAGGAGAAAACCAGACGGAACTGGCTGTAATACTTCGTGAAATAACCGTGAAATAACCCTGAATACAGAGCAAGTGTATCTTGCATCTCTCAGCTGTTTCGGGTATACTGAAAAAAGCATTCCAGCGGGAGGTGATTGCGATGAGGACGGATTCGGGTAAGAAGCTGCTCGCGATTGGCACGGAAGATTTTGAAGAGCTGCGAAAGACCGGGCGTTATTATGTAGATAAGACTGGGCTGATTTCAGAGCTGCTGCACAGCCCGGCGAAGGTGACGCTTTTCACGCGACCGAGGCGTTTCGGGAAGACGCTGAACATGAGCATGTTGAAGTGCTTTTTTGAGATCGGTGGGAACCCGGTGATTTTTGGTGGGCTGGCAGTATCAAAGGAGACGGAGCTTTGTGAGAGCTACATGGCGAAGTTTCCGGTGATTTCGCTGTCCCTGAAAGGTGTCAGCGCCGGTAACTATCAGGGGGCGCGGGGGATGCTGTGCAGTGAGATTGGCTTTGAGGCGATGCGGTTCAGTTTTCTGGAGAGCAGCGGACGTCTCACGGAGCAGGAGAAGGACTCTTACAGGCAATTGGTTCGTTTGGGACAGCCCGGCGAGCCGCAGTTTATTATGTCGGATGAAGTGCTGGTGAATGGGGTTCGGATTTTGTCTTCTCTTCTGGAGAAACACTATGGACAGAAGGCGATCTTGCTGATTGACGAGTATGATGTGCCGCTGCAGAAAGCTTTTTTGGGCGGATACTATGATGAGATGGTGCAATTGGTTCGGAGCATGTTCAGTCAGGCGCTGAAGACGAACCCGAGTCTGAAATTTGCAGTGTTGACCGGATGCCTGCGCATTTCCAAGGAGAGCATTTTCACAGGGATGAATAATCTGAAAGTATTCTCGATTGCGGATGTAAGCTTTGACGAGTATTTTGGATTTACAGACGCAGAGGTTCGGGAAATGATGGGATATTATGGTTTGGCGGATTCTTATGAGCAGGCAAAGAACTGGTATGACGGTTTTCACTTTGGCGGATGCGATGTATATTGTCCCTGGGATGTAGTGAATTATTGTTATGATCGGTGGGTTGACCCGAAGGTGCGTCCGCAGAATTATTGGGCAAATTCCAGCGACAATGACGCGGTGGCGGAATTTGTGAAACGATTGGATGCGAGCGTGGCGGCCAAGGAGCTGGAGCAGCTGGTGGCCGGCGAGGCGGTCATGAAGGAAATCCATCAGGAACTCACGTACCGGGAGATGTATGATTCTATAGAAAATCTGTGGAGTCTGCTGTATATGACTGGCTACCTGACGAAACGCGGCGAGACGGAGGATGAGAAACTGTCGCTTGTGATTCCGAATATGGAGATTCGCGGTATTTTTAAGAGACAGATTATGGATTTGTTCAAGGAGCGGGTCGCTGCCGACGGGGCGATGGTGCGGGAGTTCTGCGATGCACTGAAATGCGGCGATGCGGATACGGCGGAGGAGTTGTTTCGGCAGTATCTGAAGAAGACGGTGAGTATTCGCGATACTTTTGCGCGGCGTGACCTGAAGGAGAATTTCTATCATGGAATCCTGCTGGGGATTTTAAGCTTTAAGGGGAACTGGTATGTGACCAGCAATGAGGAGACCGGGGACGGATATGGCGATGTGCTGATTGAAACGGAAGACGACGATCTGGGTATCGTGATCGAAGTGAAATATGCGCGCGATGGCGACCTGGATAAGGGCGTGCAGATGGCACTTCGACAGATTGCGGAACGGCATTACGACGAGAAACTGCTTGACGACGGTGTCGCGAAGGTGTTGAGATATGGCGTCGCCTGCTATAAGAAGAGGTGCAAGGTGGCGCTGGGAGATTAAACATTAGAGAGGCTGTTTCGGAAGTGTTGTCAAAACGGGAAATGTTAAAATGAGGGCGGAGAGATCCGACCCTCATTTTTCATGTGCGCTGCATCTCTTTGCACGGGGAGTGTAAGGACAGCAGTATATAACCGTCCCCAGCTGGGGGACAGGGATTATTCTACATAAAAGAGAAGAAATAAAAAAGTGCCTTCGGCACCTCAACTCCCCTGCCCCTCAATCTTGAGGGGTTAGGGGTTTCTTTTTGTGCCTC
>CANQRR010000129.1 GCA_947626285.1 uncultured Lachnospiraceae bacterium | reverse complement strand
AAGTCGAGCTCACTGATCCCGATCATGCAGGATATTCAGGAAGAATATCGCTACCTGCCGGGAGAATTGCTGACTTACGTGGCGGGGCAGATCGGAATCACTGAGGCGAAGGCGTACAGCGTCGCGACATTCTACGAGAACTTTTCCTTCGAGGCGAAGGGCAAGTACGTGATCAAGGTGTGCGACGGGACGGCCTGCCATGTGCGCAAGTCGATGCCGGTGCTCGAGACCCTGTACAAGAAGCTGGGACTTTCCAAGAAGAAAAAGACGACGGACGACATGATGTTCACGGTGGAGACCGTATCCTGTCTTGGCGCGTGCGGACTGGCGCCGACAATGATGGTCAACGAGGATGTCCACCCGCGGATGACGCCTGAGAAGGCGGAGGAAGTGATTGAGAAATTGAGAGGAGGTGGCGATGCATGATCCAGACGAAAGAGGCGTTGGAGCAGCTGCGTGAGGACGCGAAACAGACGCTGGGCTCCTATGACTGCAGGATCCTGGTCTGTTCCGGCACCGGATGTATCGCGACCGGTTCCGAGAAGATCTATGAGAAGTTCCAGGAGATCACGAAAGACGCTCCGGGCGTGGTGCTCGAATTCGCCCCGCACGAGCAGGGCGCGCATGTCGGCGTGAAGAAGACCGGTTGTCAGGGTATCTGTGAGCTGGGGCCGCTGGTCCGCATTCAGAAGGGCGATCAGGCGATCCAGTACACGAAGGTCCAGCCGGAGGACTGCGAAGAGATTTTCAAGAGCAGCGTGCAGGGCGACGAAGTGATCGAGCGCCTGCTCTACAAGCAGAATGATACTGTTTACAAGAAACCGGAGGAGATTCCGTTCATCGCGAAGCAGACACGCCTCGTGCTTGAGAACTGCGGCAAGTTCGACGCGGAGTCCCTCGACGAGTACATAGCGAGCGGCGGGTTCAAAGCGCTTGAGAAGGCGATGTTTGAGCTGACTCCGGAGCAGATCATCGATGAGGTCGATAAGTCCGGGCTGCGCGGGCGCGGGGGCGGCGGCTTCCCGGCAGGGCGCAAGTGGAAACAGGTGGCAGGTCAGAAAGAGACCGTGCGCTACGTGGTCTGTAATGGAGACGAGGGAGACCCGGGTGCGTTCATGGATGGCTCCGTCATGGAGGGCGATCCGTACCGTCTGATCGAGGGCATGATGATCGCGGCCTACGCGGTGAAGGCGAGAGACGGATACATCTACGTGCGCGCAGAGTATCCGATGTCGGTGAAGCGTCTCCGCCACGCGATCGCAGAGCTGGAAGAGAGAGGACTTTTAGGCAACAACATTCTCGGGAGCGATTTCTGCTTCCATATGCATATCAACCGCGGCGCGGGCGCGTTCGTCTGCGGCGAGGGTTCCGCGCTGACGGCCTCCATCGAGGGCAACCGCGGCATGCCGCGCGTGAAGCCGCCGAGGACCGTGGAGAAGGGCCTCTGGGAGAAGCCGACCGTGTTGAATAATGTTGAGACCTATGCGAATGTGCCGAAGATCGTGTTGAACGGCGCTGACTGGTACCGTGGCTACGGCACGGAGGGAAGCCCGGGCACGAAGACCTTCTCCCTGACCGGTTCCATCCAGAACACAGGTCTGATCGAGGTGCCGATGAGGACGACGCTGCGCGAGATCATCTTTGATATCGGCGGCGGACTGAAGGGCGGCGCGAAGTTCAAGGCCGTGCAGATCGGCGGCCCGTCCGGCGGCTGTCTGACAGAAGAACATCTGGACGTCCCGCTCGACTTTGACTCCGTGAAGAAGTACGGCGCGATCGTCGGCTCCGGCGGCCTAGTCGTCATGGATGAGCACACCTGCATGGTCGAGGTGGCGCGCTTCTTCATGAGCTTTACGCAGAGGGAATCCTGCGGAAAGTGCGTGCCGTGCCGCGAGGGAACGAAGCGTATGCTGGAGATCCTGGAGAAGATCGTCGCGGGCAAGGGCACGCTGGAGGATCTTGACCGACTGGAGGAGCTGGGCGAGATGGTGAAGAACATGGCGCTGTGCGGCCTTGGAAAGAGCGCGCCGCTGCCGGTGCTCTCCACGCTGCGCCTGTTCCGCAAGGAGTATGAGGAGCATATCGTCGACCACAAGTGCCGCGCGAAGGTCTGTCAGGCGATGAAGACCTATGTGATCGATCCGGAGACCTGTAAGGGCTGTTCGAAGTGCGCGAAGAACTGTCCGGTGGGCGCGATCACCGGCGAACTCAAGAAGCCGTTTACGATCGATCCGCAGAAGTGTATCCACTGTGGCGCATGTAAAGAGAACTGCGCGTTCGGCGCGGTCCGCATCGAGGACTAAGGAGGTGACGATATGGGAGTAATGACAATTGACGGTAGAAAAGTAAGCTTTACCAATGAGAGAAATGTGCTGACGATCATCCGCAAGGCGGGGATCGATATTCCGACACTCTGCTACAATCCGGAGCTCTCCATCGTCGGAGACTGCCGCCTGTGTACCTGCGAGGACGACCGCGGGAGAATGTTTGCCACCTGCTCCGAGGAGCCGCGTGACGGCATGGTGATCTTCACGAACACGGCGAGACTGAGGAAATACCGGAAGATGATCGTGGAGCTCCTTCTGGCGGCTCATCATCGCGACTGTACGACCTGCGTGCGCAACGGCGAGTGCAGCCTGCAGAAGCTGGCGAAGCGCTTCAGCGTTATGGAGGTCAGCTACGACAATTATAAGGAGATGCATCCGCTGGACATGAGTTCTCCGTCCATCGTGCGCGATCCGAACAAGTGCACGCTCTGCGGCAACTGCGTGCGTGTCTGTTCCGAGCTTCAGGGCGTGGGCGCTCTGGACTTCGCGTACCGTGGAGCGGAGGCGATGGTGATCCCGGCGTTCAACAAGACGCTCGCGGAGACGGATTGCGTGAACTGCGGCCAGTGCCGCGTGCACTGTCCGACGGGCGCGATCAGCATCCATCACAACCGCACCGAGGTCTGGGATGTGCTGTACGATCCGAACGTCCGCGTGGTAGCGCAGGTCGCTCCGGCCGTGCGCGTGGCCATCGGCAAAGAGTTCGGGTTCCCGAATGGCGAGAGCGTGATGGGGAAGATCGTGAACGCGCTGCACCGCATGGGCTTTGACGAGGTGTACGACACGACGTTCAGCGCGGACCTGACGATCATGGAGGAGAGCGCAGAGTTCCTTGACCGCATCTCGAAGGGAGAGAAGCTTCCGCTGCTGACTTCCTGCTGCCCGGCATGGGTGAAATTCGTGAAGGACCAGTATCTGGAATTCCTTGACAACGTATCGACCTGCCGTTCCCCGCAGGGGATGATGTCGGCGGTCGTGAAAGAATACTACCGCGATCCGGCGAACAATCCGGATGGGCGGAAGACCGTGATGGTGTCGATCATGCCGTGCACGGCGAAGAAGATGGAGGCGAAGCGCCCGAACAGCTTCACCGAGGGCGAGCAGGACACCGATTACGTGCTGACGACGGTCGAGCTGATCGACATGATCCAGACGACGGGAATCGATTTCGCGAACCTGGAACCGGAGTCGGCGGACGTGCCGTTCGGCTTCGGCTCCGGCGGCGGCGTGATCTTCGGCGTAACCGGCGGTGTGACGGAGGCGGTGATTCGCCGTCTGATTCCGGGACACGACAAGCTGACGCTCCAGAACATCGCGGAGTGCGGCGTGCGCCAGGACGGCTTTATCCGCGAATTCTCCATCCCGTATAACGGTATGGATGTGAAAATCTGCGTGGCGAGCGGGCTCGCGCACGCGCGTACGATCCTCGACCAGGTCAAAAGCGGGGAGAAGGAGTACCATCTGATCGAGATCATGGCCTGCCGCAAGGGCTGCGTCATGGGCGGCGGCCAGCCGTATACCTTCGGAGAGGATAGCAAGGACGCCCGCACGGCCGGCATCTATCGCGCGGACAGCGAGGCGGCCGTCAAGAAGTGCAACGAGAACCCGATGATCACGGCTCTGTACGACGGCTTGCTCAAAGGCAAGGAGCACAAGCTGCTGCACAATGAGGGATATTGAGCGAACAAAAAAGAACCCTGCGGAGAATTCTTCGCAGGGTTTTTCGCGCTCTATTATATTTTATTTTTCTGACGGCATTTTCTATTCCGCCGGCGCTTCCGTCGCGGCTGTGTAGTCCATGATCTGCTTGAGCTCGTTGATCATCTCTTCGTCCTTGAGGCTGA
>CANQRR010000128.1 GCA_947626285.1 uncultured Lachnospiraceae bacterium | reverse complement strand
TTTGGCAAGGTCCGCCACTTTCTGACGGACGCTCTGCGCGAAGACGGCGGGAATGTGGGGTACGCCATCCGCCCGGATGCGAGGGGGCGGGGATTGGGAACGCGGTTTTTATCGCTTCTGATCGGCGCGGCCCGCGGGATCGGCGTCGGCAGGATCCTGCTCACCGTTCAAAACCACAACATTCCCTCCATCCGCGCCGCGCTGGCAAACGGCGGTCGGATCGAAAAGATCACGGCCGACAAACACTATATATGGATCGAGCCGCCGAAGCCCTGACTCTGCTGCCGAAATCCTCTGGAATATCACCGCAAAAATAGGGCAGCCAAGCTGTCCTATCAGCCTGACCGCCCAAAAGTCTGTTCCATCGTGTTCACTTCTCTGCCCGCATGCGGCCGAAAATATCACATATCAACTCAGGGTAAAGCTCAACAGCTCCATACTTCCTGAGCCCAGATATCTCAAAAACAGCGGACATTTTTTGATATCGCCATCGGCCTGACCGGCAATGATCCTGCCCGGTTCAAAGGACAGTTCCGTTTCCGTCCACTCGTTCCCTTCCTGTAATGCTTTTTCCGCGATCACTTCTCCGTCCAACCGATCCAGGATCTGTATTTTTCCTTTTGCAGACCTCGTTTCGATCTTCAGACAAGTCGTATCGGTCATATCAAAATACTTGTATCCGATCTGACATCCGTTGGTAATCCCGGAGACATAGGAATACGGCGCATCCAACTCCGTATCAGCAGTCACTTCACAGCCTGTGTTCTCCGGCGGATCATAGTCTTTTCCTGACTGCGTTACTTTAGGGCACTTGGTCGGATTCCGGAAGCCAAATATTTTCCTTCCGACGAGATTGCAGCATATATATGCCGGATATTTTCCCTGTCCTCTTAACGGGCCATGATTCAATCCGCAACTGGTCGATTCCACCATTTCGATCGTACCGTCTTCTTTGATCCATACAGGCTCTGCGACTCCCTGCCGGTTCCATTGAGAGCCGTTTGTCATGCGGTGATCAAAAATATACCACTGCCCCTTCACGCATACCAGGCCGCCGTGATTGTTGCCGATCGGATAAGTGCAGTCCAATAATCTGCGTCCCTTAAATCCGATATCGCTGGTAGAATGGATCCTGCCCTTATACACAAAATCGCGATCCGGATACTTACTCATGGAATAATTCAAGCCGGTCAGATCTGTCGCGGGATACACCAGGTAATACCACTCGCCAATATGACGGATCGAGGCTCCTTCGAAGAAATTCGGCTCTTTTCTCGTCCATTTCGCAGGAAGCACGATCTTCGGTTCACTGATGACCGTAAGCATATCCTGCGCCAGCTCCAGCACGAAACACCCTTTTATCTCGTGGCCGTACTGTCCGTTGGAGTCCTGACCGCTTCCGGTATAAAGCCATATCCTTCCGTCATCATCGACCAGAACGCCAGGATCAAAGGTAAACCAGTCTTCCGGCCGGGATCCGTATGGGTGTCCGTCCGGCATATGAACATCTCCGAGATATTCGTATTTTCCGGCAGGGGTATCGCAAACCGCGACGGATATGATGCTGCTGTTGGCTACGAAATAGTAGAGATAGAATCTCCCGTCTTTTCCCTGAACCACATCCGGCGCATAGTACGGTTCGCTTTTGGTATTCCAGGGAGTCTGGTCTTTTCGGAAAATAGTCCCTTCATACCGCCAGTCTGAAAGGTCGTCGACCGGCGCCGACCAGGAAACATAATCGTTCTCACAGTATCCCGCCCCGCCAAATCTGTCATGGCTGCCGAAAATGTACAGTCTGTCGCCAAACACTTTGGGCTCGCCGTCCGGAATATATTCCCAGGCAGGAAGATACGGATTATAGACCTGTTTTTTCATGTACATTCCTTCCTACTCTTCTGTCATACCTTTCGATAACCGGATAAATGAAACAGAACCCATGATCTGTTTTAATACATTTGCCGCACAGGCTCTGACGTCATCGATATCCAGAGACCTGCCGCGCTCTTTTCCGAAATAGGTGATCCGTCTCGTTCCGTCCTCCAGCGTTTCTATCTCAGCCACGCCCTCCTGCACCTTCTCGTTTACCTTGGGATTCAGATCCTTCCCCGGCTTCACGGTTACGGTGATCTTGTCCGGACCATTGGCGCATAAGAGAAACGAATTCCACCTTTCCACCGTTTCTGTCACGAATCCGCCGTAAACCGGGAACTCCTGCGTGATCACATATCCGTCATCGGAAAACTCTGCCTGCTTTCCCTCCAGAGCCGCCATCAGCGTATCCGTCCGATAACCGCCCATGACGAGATCGTTTCCCGCATGATAATCTTCCGTTTTTTCACTTCTCGTTCCCCAGTCCGTCATTACCAGTCCGCGGAATCCCCATTCGCCGCGAAGGACTTCTGTGAGCAGCTCATAGTTGGAGGAAGTGTGGATGCCGTTCACTTTATTGTAGCTCGACATGACGGTATGCGGATCCGCTTCGCGCACACAGATCTCAAAACCTTTCAGGTATATTTCCCGCAGCGCCCTTTCCGATACGGTGCTGTTTGTGGAAAAACGGTCCGCCTCCTGGTTGTTGCAGGCAAAGTGCTTGATGGATACGGACGCGCCCGGAACAGACTGTACCCCCTTTGTGATCGCCGCGGCCATTTTGCCGCTGATCAAAGGGTCTTCCGCAAAATACTCAAAATTTCTTCCGCATAAAGAATCCCGATGAATATTCATCCCCGGTCCCAGGATCACGTCCTGACCGTAAAAGTCCATCTCTTTTCCGAGGCTTTCCCCCATCAGAACGGCCATCTGCGGATCCCAGGTCTGTGCGATCACAATATCCGTCGGAAAGCAGGTCGCCCCGAGCATCGTCAGATGCAGTCCGGCCGGTCCGTCCGTCATTCTCCATTGCGGGATTCCCAGCGTGGATACGAAGAGAGACGTCGTCGCGCCGGAGGAGATCGGCGCCTCGGCCTGCCTGATCGGTTTGTGAAGACGGTCTGCTGTCTCGTACGGCGTCTCATTTGCGGCGCCTGTGATCAGACGCAGCAGCACCTCCGGTTCCAGCGATGCCGCAAACGCATCCATTGCGACCGTTCCTTTCTTCACATCAAATAACGTTGCGCTGTCGGCAGGCTTTACATCGGCAAAGCGTTTTTTATGGATCTGATCTGCTTCTCTGGTCTTGCACGCTCCGTCAATCGTCACGCAGTCCGCTCCGGACAGAACGATGTCCGGCGTATGTTCGGCAAAGCACTCCGAAAGCAAACCCGCAAGAGCCGTACCCTCCGGGATCATGCCGCGCAGATCCTTTCGCGCAGGCGCTTTTAACAGCTCCATCTCATGATCCGGCGCCATCTCATTGCGTACCTGGCGTAAAACGGCCTCTCCTTCTGCTCTCACCACATATGCTGCTTCGGTATGACGGCTGTCTCTCCCGATCCGGAACAGATAATCCCCCGGCTCCATGACGAACGCCGCCCTTGTCTCATCGTAGGAGGACAGGGATTCTGTCGGCAGACGGAGGTTCACCGTCTCGGACTCACCGGGTTTGAGCGTTTTTGTTTTTCCAAACGCTTTCAACTCCTGAAACGGCTTCTTCAGTTTCCCTTCCGGAGCCGTAACATATAACTGCACGGTTTCCCTGCCGGGAGCCTTCCCCGTATTGACAACTTCAACCTCGACGGAAATCTCCTTCCAGTCAGCGATGAGCTTTTTGGCCCGGATCCGGAATGTCGTATAGCTCAAACCGTATCCAAACGGAAACAGCGGTTCGATCCCAAAGCTGTCAAAATATCGGTATCCGACATAGATATCTTCTGTGTAGTCCTCCTGAAGGGAATTGCCGTCATTGCGCCCAAAGACAGTGCTTGCCGGATTGTCTTCATATTTTCTTGCCCATGTATCGGTCAGTTTTCCGCAGGGGCTGCATGTTCCGGACAGAATATCCGCCAACGCATTGCCGCATTCATTTCCGGCAAGCCCCATCAGGACAGCGCCCTTGATGCCCGGGATCGTTTCCAAAAAGGAAGCGTCCATGACGCAGGTATTGAACACGACAACCGTATTCGCAAAATTCCGCGCTATTCTTCTGAGGTTTTCTTCCTCTCTATCCGTCAGATAGTAGTCGCCCTTTTCAGCTTTGCGGTCGTCATCCTCTCCCGCGTTTCTACGAATGACATAGAGCGCCGTATCGGCTTCCTTCGCTTTCGCCAGATCTGCATCCGTGATCGGAATATCGTCGATCAG
>CANQRR010000127.1 GCA_947626285.1 uncultured Lachnospiraceae bacterium | reverse complement strand
TTTTGATACCTTTTTTCAACCTGTATAAAATTTTCAAAGTTCACAAATTTCTGCTTGACTTTTTATTTGCAGACTGTTTTCGAATATTGTATTATTCCTATTATATTACTGTAAACTGGTTGCGTCATTGAACTGGTAGTATAATGATTATAAACTATAGTCTTCCTTTGCTATATATGGTCTCAGTTTCATCTAAACGTTTCTCTACCCACAAGTTCAATTAAATCCCGCCACAAAATTCTATGATCTCGTCTTTCCTCTCTTCCACCGCATCTTTATATTCTACGGAACATAGGCCCAGTCGACCGCAGCACCCAATCTCCAAATGTCCGTAAAAATGTTCGATGCTTTCAAAAATACGCTGGCATTCCCTCATGCTCGTCCCTGTCCTTAGAGCAACCACATAGCCTTCCTTCCCGACTTTTAGCGTTGCGTGTGGCTCATGAGTATTGCACCATGGGGTGCATCTGTCAATAAAAACCTTAAACTGTCCCGGAATGTCTGCCCAGTAAGAAGGCGATACGGATATGATAATGTCGGCCCATTCATAGTTTTCGATTATCTTGTTAACATCATCATTTTGGACGCATTTCGCAGTGTGATAGCACAGCCTGCAACCTTTGCAAAAGCTGATATCAAAATCATCAATGCAAATGCTTCTGACCTCATACCGTTCCGTCAGGCATTCTGAAATTATACTTACGATTTCTGCAGTTGCTCCGTTTCTGACAGGGCTGCAATTCATCACTAAGGCTTTCATTTCATCTGCGCTCCATCTTTTGTTCAGCTTAGAGTTCATTATGGACTTAATTAAGTTTATACTCTTTTTCTAATGATGCACTTAAATACTAACACTCATTATACTCATCGCCAACGCTAACTGCATCAAATTTCAAAAAATGATGAAGATAAGCAATTGATGATGTAATTAAAAATATAGACTATCAGATTTTTTGTTGTCATTCTGTTGCCGCAATCTCTGTTAATCAAACTGGATCTTATTGTTTTAATATCGTCATATTACATCTGCTCCACAGCTCGTCTTTAAATTTGAATACATCTCTTTCAACACGTCTCTCAACAAAACCGACTTTTTCATAACATCGTTTCGCCAATGCGTTTTCATTGAAAACATTTAGCTGAACCGCTGATGCGCCTGTTATCTGAAAGGCGTATTGCAGAGCCAGATCTAGCATTTCTTTTCCATAACCTTTTCCACGTTTTGATTTATCTACGATTACAAATTTTAAAAAACCCATATTATCTGTTGGATTGACAGAATAACAAAAGAAGCCTATTGCCTGTCCATTATTTTCAGTCGCAACAAAAGCGCCCTCTGCCCAGTCTATTGCATTTTTCTTTAATAAATCATGGAAAGAGTTTTGCGTTATGGGATATGGCAAAAGACTTGCACACCAAAAGGCGTGAATCCTTTCGTTATCAATCCATTCTGATATATATTTAAAACCCCTGTTTGCTATGTAAGGTCTCAGTCTCATTTGAATTGTCCTCTGGTTCCCAATGTGATCGTTTTTCAGCAAACATGAATCTCAAGCTATCGACATTCCACAACATCTGCAAAATCTTTTCTTGGCCTTAACTTTGCATTATTTTCAGTCCAAGCTCAAACGCCAGCAACATGATTTTTGTTTTATCATCCAAACGCGCGCGTCCGGATAAACTCCTCGGCTCCCAAGTGGAATGATCCAGATTATCTCCGGCGTAAAAAAACTGGAAGAACTCCGTCCCTCTGAAATCGCAGAGCGCCTGCATGCCGGCACATTCCATTTCAACACAGATTGCACCCTGCTCCTTTCTGTGCCTTACCTTTTCCTTTGTCTCCCGATAACACGCGTCAATCGTCCAAGTCGTTCCCTCTACAAAAGGATAGCCGTAATCTCTCAGGACTTCCTTGAACGTTTCCCGATATTTTTTGTTTACCTCTATGGTATCGCTCGGTTTTGCATAATGATAGCTGGTTCCCTCATCTCGGATTGCGCGCGTCGGTATGATGATCCCGCAGTCTTGAATTGACCGATCCAGAACGCCGCAGTTGCCCAACAGTATGAGCCGCTTGCTTCCCATGGCAATCAATTCTTCGTATTGACCGACGCAAAGCGGTTCGCCTACGTAGGACTGAAACAGTGCAAACATTTTTCCTTTATATTCAACTCGATAAACCGGATTCGATCCCACGGCTGACTGGATTTCCGCAATCTTCTCCGCATCAAACAGGGAAAGAACGCTCTCAAACAGATGTTTCGAGAAGCATGATACCGTCACTTCCGGAAAATGATCGATCCGAGAAACGATCATTTCGGGATTGATAATGGCGTCGTATGTAGGGTCAAATTCTTCCAATAACATGGTTGCCCTCCCAAAATTCAAAAGCAAGTATTTATGCGGCTTTCCGGTTCTCTGTTTACTATTCCAGCTCGACAAATACTAATCAATTTTGTTTAGAGATCACTATTTGTCGTGTATGTAGTTCTTTTGATTATTTGATATATCCATATTATCCTGCCTATATGGGCTAATGTTATCATTTTGTTATCGGCATTGATAACACTTGCTCTGTAACTGTGGATAATAACAATATAATCCAATCCAAATTATATACGATTTTGTCTAAAGAATCTGCACTATCTCCGATAATGATCTCTATAAACATTGACTCGCATAATAAACAACACTAACTAGATACTTTTCTCTAAGATAATCAAGAAATTTAACTTTTATTTTATTCTCAAAAAATGGGGTTTGATTTTCTCTAAAAAACCAGTATCTTTTTCTTCTTCTAAACTCAATATAGTCAAATCAACAGGTAATCCACTTACCCTTTCTAGTTCATCGGCAATTATTAATACATTATTGTTAATGCTATTTGAATATTTTACATAAATAGCTAATATATCAATATCATTATGAGCCTTTTCCGATTTTAACGCTGATCCAAATAAATATACATATTCAAAAGAGTCAAACAAAGACATCTTCTCTCTTATCAATTCAGGAATATTCTTATCGAAATTTGTTAATGTATACATAAAACGCCTTCATTGTTAAAAGTTCTACTTTCATGGCAGCCGCCACCTCATATGCTTGTTGGGATATACAACTATCTCCATTCCAATTATGTAAATTAACAATTACTGTGTTTTCTGCAGGGGATAATTGCATTACATTCAGCTGACTCAAACAATATTCATATACAAAAACCATTTTCGTATCATGTATAACAATTTCTCTTAAATTATTTTCATTCAAAAACCTATAGCTAATATTTCTGGAACTAATATATTTTAATGCAAAATTCAAACTTTCAAGCCGAACTTTTGCGCCTCTAAAACAATTATAATCATAATACAACTGTCGTAATCTGGGAGTATCATCTAAAAACACTTTCACTATTTTTTCTTCCTCTTTCATCTGGATATATGGGCGTTCAATTCCCATAACTATGGTTTCAAACTTGCCTTGTGATTTTAATTTTTGTATCAAAATCTCTAAGGACTCAGTAGAAGGAAGTATAGAATCTTCAACGGGGGCAATTCCAAACATAGAATCAATTTCCGCTGGAAAAAGAACTTCTCGACTTTTCTCCTCATCAGTACGAGTAGCTTCAAATTCATCTACATGCCTCATAAACTCTTGAATATATGCCAAATTTGAAAAAGATTTTTGTTGATGACATTGAATCAAATCTAAGTTTACCGAGAGCAATGTTTTTATTTTTCTGTTATTGGATAATATGGTAGCCTCAAACTTGTCCCAAAGTACTTTATTTTCTTTCACATAGTAGCTTGTAAAAATTGTTTGGTTCTCCAAGAGCAGTGGAACCACCTCTTTTTTGAGTTCCTCAAAAGAAGCGTATTTTTTGCTAAACATTTTTTGAAGTTCTTCTTTACGTGTTCTCTTCCAACCTAAAACCTCCTCTGGTGTAAAAGCACAATTTTTATCAAAATCAGTATGACAGTTTGGACATAGCAATACCAAATTTTCAAATGAATTATCAGCGTTTTTGCAATATGGATCAATGTGTGCTTTTTCAATTATATCACCATTTTTACAAAACAACTCCCTTTGGCAATTCGGATTCATGCACCGACCCATAGATTCTGCATATAATTTTCTTTTGACAGACTCATCTATATATCTACTATTCATCATATAATCTCCTCGTATAATAAGCCTATGCCCTAGATATACAGGGGATTAGGCTTATTCTTTTTGTGCGTATAGAGGGC
>CANQRR010000126.1 GCA_947626285.1 uncultured Lachnospiraceae bacterium | reverse complement strand
TTCGCGGATATGATGCAGCAGAAGATCAACATGAAGGTGGATACCTCCGCCATTGAACAGGAGATTGCAAATTACGAGAAGCAGCTCCGGCAGAGCTATTCTGTCAAATCAAAAATAGACACGCACCTTGTTTCCACGGATACGCATCTCGACCGTGTACATGGATGGATCGGTACGCAGGTCTGCGTTTGCCGTCCGCTCTATGGTCTGGCTGTAGCTGCCAAGGAGCGTGCTGCCGTTATAAAGCTCCACAGCTTGAGAATCATAATTCAGGCAGCAGAACAGATCACCGCAGAATACTCCGGCCTTGCCACTTCCTGTCGCTGGAAAAGCCAGCCTTGCTCGCAGGTGAATATCGGAAAAGCCGTCGTATTGCCATGCGAGCTTTCCGGAGCCGTCAAGCTGGGAGTAGACGCGGCTTTCGGAATATTCATCCTAGCGCCATACCGTCCAAGAGCCTGAAAGCGTCGTCCAGTAGTTTGTTTGCAGCACACCGTAGTCCCGGAAATCCTCATACCAGATGAGGGCAGAATCCGGCTTTCGCCTCAGCATTTCACAGGTGAGCTTGAAGGCTCTATCCGGCTGACACTCGTTGCCGTCCACGTCGATAAAGTGGCGAGGAGAAAGCGTAAAGGTCGCAGTGCCTGCAGAGGGAGCCTCCGAAAAGCTGCTGCAAACACGGTAGCCGTAAAACTGTACTCCTTTTACATCTACAGATATCACGATGGTGTGCGTCCCGGCAGATAGTGAAATGCTGCTGGCGAGCGTCGTCCAGAAGGTGCTTTTCCAATATGGCCACCAGAGCCTGCTTTCCGTAAAATGCGTCTGATTACCGTCAATCGAAACATAGATACCGTTTTTATCCCAGAAGGGATAGCAAAGTCGGATGGCGATGTCGTAGGTTCCGGCGCTTGATACGGAAAAGGTATATGTGGCAGAGCCAGCGTCACCGAGAGTGGCCACACCATTTTCAAAGGATACAATGCCGGAGTAGGAGCTTGTCGTTCCATCCGCATCCACATAGATGCTGTCGAACTCTGTGGGTTGCTCTTTGCTGTAAGCCGTCAGGTAATGCCGCCTGTTATAGGTTCCGTTCATCAAAGGATACTCATAGCTTGTGGCGTCTCTGCCTTCCATGAAGTCGTAGACCTGCGGAAGCGCCCAAGGCACCATATCGTAGTCATCCCAATATGCGAGGATCGGGATGAAGGGCTGTGGAGGAGCATCGTCTGTAAAGTTATACTGACCGGTCATCCAGTTCTTGGCCGCGTAATAGGTGTTTGATGTACCGCGATAGGTTTTACCAAGGTTTGCAGGAAGGTCATAAATCTGCCAGTTCCAGCCGTATGCAGGAAGGCCGAAGAATATCTTCTCCGGATTCATGACTGTGACCGCATAGTCGTAAATGCCCTCCAGCCAGTCCCTTGGAGAGACGGCTCCGGGAGCAGAGCCCGCCCACGCCATGCCATAGCTCATGATGGCCGCCGTATCACAGTAAGCGTTGAGATCGCCGTAAACGCACCAGTTTTCACCTCCGACCGAGCCGTTGATGGAATTCATACCCGGCAGGCATATGTTCATGAGCTTGCTGCTGTCATATCCTTTTACTGTGTTATAGATATTCCGAAACATCGCCGTAGAGGCAGCGTGCGTGGAATATCCGTCGCCTTTCTCAAGGTCGATGTCGATTCCGTCGCACCACGGGTATTTTTCCATAATGCGGACGATCTCCGAAAGGAAGGTATCCTGAGCGCCGTCGGTGTTATCCCGGAGAGCAGCAAAGATACTGTTCGTGCCATCGTTGGATATCGTCAGCAGCCATTTGATATGCGGCCATCTGTTGATGTAGGCCAGCATATTGGAGATGGCCACACCGCTTTCTGTGATGACACCGGTGCGCGATACCTTAAAAGAAAAGAGACCTACCTGCGAGAGGCGGTCTCCATATGCGGCAAGTGCCTGATACATTCTGGAATTGCCCATGAATGTCCAGACCATGCACTTGCGGCCTTTCAAATAATCATAACTCACAGGGCATCACCTCCGTCCTGCATTTCCTGAAACTCAACATAGATGCGTGCAGACTTTTTATCTGCCACAGTAATTGGGTGCTTGCTGTCACCAGCAGCAGAGTATTGAAAAAAGCCGTCCTTGGATGTTGCAGCACCGTTCTTCAGGCACTTCCTCGTAGAAGCAAAAAGGTCAAATTCATCACCGGCAGCAGCCGCTGCTTTAAAAGTAGCCTTATGTGCACCTTCACCCAGCGCAAGCGATATACTCCCGGCAGCCATCGCCTGAATCGGATAGACCTTGTAGTCAAGACCGGCAGCAGTGGAGCCGAGATTAAAGATGACACAGGTAGCAGCGGAACGGACGATACCGTTATAAAACCTCTTTCCGTCTGTAGCATCATCGCCATCGTATTTTTTCAGAAGTGTTTCGGTGTTGATGATAAAGCCTGTGACTTTATCGCCTTCCTGCAGCATCAGGTCGGTAAACCAGACCGAACCGGTGCAATCTATGACGGTGGGCTTTACCGTGATGTTTACGACGCGCTTATCCTGTTTTTTTGTTATTGTCTCTGTAAAGCGTGTAAACTCCGGCATTTATCCGTCCTCCGTCCATTGAATTTCTGATACATGGCCTACCCAGCCGGTGGCGATGGAGCCGCCCTGCAGGAGCATATCTGTGATATAGACTGTACCGGTGCAGTCAGTCACGCATATCCGGATGGTGATCTTTGTAACGCGGCCATACTGAGGAGAGACATCCTGTGCCACGTGTGTAAATGAAGCCATAGAAATCCCTCCTTCAGATCAGGTCTATAAATCGTGTTTCCGTTGTTCCGTCCTCGTATTCAAAGGTCACCTCAATGCCCACCTGTCCATTCGTACCTTTTGAGAGATTCTCAGAGGCAATCTGCGCCGAAAAGGTATAGCACTGCCGGTTGGCGGGCGTTATGGTCTGTGAAAGACTCTTTGTGGTATTCAGCGCACCTTCGCATTTGAAGGAAGTCGTGCCGGATACGCCGTTATCTGCGTCCACGGTAAATCCGGAGTTTTGCCAGTAGGCAAGACCGGAATCTGCTCTGGAATTACGCAGGTGATTAAACGGCACCAGATCCTTCATTTCCTGACTGTCTATCAGATCGGTAGACTCCAGCGTATCGGCTGCGCTATCCCAGCGTGAGGAGGAATCGCCCAGCTCCCGGAGGGTAGTGGAAAGCTCCAGCACCGTATTCCAAGGCTCCTGCAGGTTGTATTCCCTACGGACGATTCTGGTCTTTACAGACAGGTTCAGGTCATCATCCTTCACCATGACCGTATCGCCCAGCGCCCATGTTTCATGTTCATAGCCGGTCAGTACCGACAGATCCATCGCCTTTAGCACATAGGAGATACGCGGAGAGGCATAGTCCGCCAGACGCATGTTGGCATATTCCAGCATCTGATACGGATTGGTGAAGTTCGAGCAATCCAGCGTAGCAATTCGTATTTCGGAAGTATAGGTCGTGTCCTGCACATACTCATTGCCGCCATTGATTGAAGCAAAGGTCATGCCGTCCTTGACGTAGGCGTAAAGCCTTGTAATCAGGCTGGTCGTATCAATGACGCGCTGGATGGACCTCATATTTTTCTTGTAGCAGAACAGCACGCCGGAATCCTCACCGGAGAAGGTCAGGAGCTTCACGATCCTGTTTGCGTTATCAAAAATCAGGTCGCCGCCGTGAATGTTCTGTACTGCCCGCAGGATCGCCAGCGCGTTTTTCTCAGAGCAAGTCCAAGTACGCTTTGTGGAGACATTAACTGTACCCACATCCCAGTCGGTACCCTGCAGGGCATAAGCCATCGGCACATCAGCCGTGTCTGCGTTAAAGGTAATCTCGTCCTTTTTCACGGAGTAGGCAAGATCATAGAACGCCGCTTCCGCATAGACCGTGGTGATGGCCTTGCCGCTTTCTTCCTTATCATCCGTAATCGTGCGGATGCGATAGGTGTCGCTGACAATTCGCACGGTCTTTTCGTTATCGATATAGGCGCGTTTGCTGTCCTGAAACGGCAGCTTAAATTCCAGCTCATCCACGCCGTTGATCTCACTGGTCACAATGATGTCATAGGCGTTATCCAGCACGGCTTCCACATTCCCGTCTGAGTCCAGAATGACCGGTCTTGCATAGCCAAGTTTGGCATTCTGAATCATCCCGGTGAGAAGTTCGACGTCGCGCCTTTCGTTGACCGGCGCTGCAAGCATCCCATCGAAGAGA
>CANQRR010000125.1 GCA_947626285.1 uncultured Lachnospiraceae bacterium | reverse complement strand
GGATTATCTGGATGAAACGGGAAGCGGAATCAAGATTATTTTCAATGTGTTTAAGGATATTGACTATCTGTTTTATATCAACCTTCTAAAATAAATCAAACTATATAGCGACCCTCTGGCGATGAACCGGGAGCCGCTATTTTTATGTCAGTCCCTTTTACTGATCTTGGAAATACGATATATCTTGACAAGATAAGTTCTATATAGTACTATTTGTTTTGAAAAGGAGACGTCCTTTTTTATGCTGTGCAGCAAAACTGCCGTTTTTTCCTTGCAAAGCGGCAGTGCAGGGAGATGGAAAAGAAAATGGAAACAAGGACCGGTTTTTTGATTTCTCAGATCAAGCAGATTCAGGGCAGAGTATTTGACCGGCTTCTGCAGTCATGCGGGGTGGAGGAGTTTAACGGGCCGCAGGGGCACATTCTGTATGTGCTGTGGCAAAGCGAAGGCATTCCGATCGTGGAGCTGGCGCAGAGGACGGGACTGGCTAAAAATACGCTTACCGCAATGCTCTGCCGGATGGAGGCAAACGGTTTGATCCGACGGGAAGCATCCCCTTCGGACAAGCGGCAGAGTCTGATCTGCCTGACACCCAAGGCCCGTGCTCTGGAGCAGCGGTATGATCAGGTTTCCCAGCAGATGAACGTATGCTTCTTTCAGGACTTTGAAGAAAGGGAGATTGAAGAACTGGAACGGTATCTGGACCGGATCGTCTCTAATCTGGGACAGACTGAACAGGCATTAAAGAAAGGATGTGCGATATGGCAAAAGTGAAGACCAGGATCGGCAATGATTTTTGTCCGCAGGCGCTGTTTCTCTATGGGACGAAACAGGAGGACGGCAAGCCCCATTTCGGGCTGTTCTGCTGGTTTGGATATTTTCATTCCGACGAGGGATTTGGAGTGATGGCCTGCATAGGCGAAGAAAAGCAGACCAAAGATCTGATACGCAAAAACGGCGTATTTTCGGCAAATCTTGTATCGGAACAATTGCTGCCGCTGGCGGACTATTACGGCTGTACCTATGGGAGGACGGTGCCCGATAAAATGAAACGTCTGCCCACCGTAGAATGGGGCGAAGTGCTGGACGTGCCGACCATCGCGGAAAGTCCTGTCAGCTATGAGCTGGAAGTGAAAAAGACCTTGCCGATGGGGGATGGATCAGACATATTTCTCTGCCTGATCCGCAACGTGACGATTGAGGAAAAGCTGTTGGATAAAACGGTTCCTTTTACGGAACGGCTGATGCAGGCGGCTCCGGTGCTGGCTCCGGGCGAGAGTACCTATTCGTCCATCGACGGGCGATATCTTGGGAAATGGGGCGAGCCCGGAAAGATCAAATTTCAATAGGAACTTATGCGTTTTATGAGCCGGAAGACCTGCTCCGCGGTGCTTGCCAGATTGCGCGCGGCATTTTCGTGATCCATGGCGTCCTCAAGAGTGACGATGTCCCGAAGAACAGGGAAGAACGCATCGATGCCCGCGCCGTTGCAGGCGCTTGCGCCTGCGGCGGCACTGCCGGAGAAGGCGATCACCGGCTTGCCGTACTTTTTGGCGATCTGCGCGACGCCGACCGGGGCCTTTCCCATCACGGTCTGGCCGTCCAGCCTGCCTTCGCCTGTGACTATGAGATCGGCGTTTTTGATATAGTCTTCCAGATGCGTCTCTTCCAGGACGATCTTAACGCCGGATTCCAGCACCGCGTCTGTGAAGGCAAGAAACGCAAACCCAAGGCCGCCTGCGGCACCTGTCCCCGCCTGATCTTTGTCAGCGCGGGGATATTTTGCGGATGATGCAGAGCTGTGCGCACATCCCATATTGTCGGGGCTGAGAGGATGGGGGAGCTGCCGCAAATCTGTCTGTTTTGTGCCGGCTACCAGATCCGCGTACGCGCCAAGCCACTGATCCATCTGGAGAATCATAGCTGGGGTCGCGCCTTTCTGCGGTCCGTAGACAGCGCTTGCCCCGTGCTCCCCGCACAGAGGGTTCGTCACGTCGCAGGCGATGCGGAAGCTGCATTCGCGAAGTTCCGGGAGCACAGAATCGTCGGCAATGGTCCGAAGCTCCCCAACCCCTTTCGCGCCGAAGGATACCTGCTCTCCCTTTTCGTTGAGCATGCCGTAACCCAGCGCCTGAAGCATCCCGATCCCGCCGTCGTTGGTGGCGCTTCCGCCGATTCCCACGATGAAACGGCGGCAGCCTTTTGCGATGGCGTCGCGGATCACTTCGCCTACCCCGTAGGTAGTCGTGTTCATAGGGTTGCGCTCACTCACGGGGACAAGCGTGATTCCCGCCGCGCCGGACATCTCAAGGACAGCCGTCCTGCCGTCGCCCAATATTCCGTAAGCACACTTCACCGGTCTGCCGAGTGGTCCCGTGACGGTCACTTTTTCCGTGTGTCCGCCCATTCCGAGCGTGAGGGCGTCGACGGTTCCTTCCCCTCCGTCCGCGAGCGGCCGCACATCTATCCGGGCATCCGGACAGACCCGGAGGATTCCCTGCCGGGCGGCGTCGCCTGCCTCAAGAGAAGTCAGGCTTCCTTTAAACGAATCAATCGCGACTACGATTTTCATTGCTGAACCCTCTCTCAGATTTTATACCTTTGGGACACACCGTAAGCAAAATCCTATTGATAGCTTCGCTGCTTCACAAGGCATGTGATGCTGAGGCTGGAAAATATCCTTCGGAGCGCCCCGGGCATATGACTTTTAACATCTGCTGTCATCATAATGTAATATCTCATAAAAATCAATGCAAAACGGAAAAGCAGACACTTGCAGAAAATCCATACATCTGTATAATGGTTTGTAAAATAAAAGTTGATATTCTGCATTGACAGAGGCTGCCTTGCGGGATGTCCGGGCAATAAGGATGGCGGGACATTTATTTGACAGGATGACGGACAGGAAACAGCTATAGAGGCTTCAGAAAAAGGGGAATACACATGAATATGAATCAACTGAAATATGTGATTGAGGTCGCGAGCTCATCTTCCATGCGGGAGGCTTCCACCAGGCTGTATATATCGCAGCCGGCGCTGTCCGCAAGTATCCGCGAGCTGGAGGAGGAGCTTGGGATACTGATCTTTGAGAGAACGAACAAGGGAATCTCTCTGACCGATGAGGGCAGGGAGTTCCTCAATTATGCGAAGAAGGCTGTGGGGCAGTATGAGATTCTCGAGGATCGGTATCTGGCAAAGGACAGCGGCAGGGAACGTTTCTCTGTTTCCACGCAGCACTACAACTTTGCCATCAAGGCCTTTACCGCTGTGATCCGGAGCATGCAGCCGGAAAAATACACGTTCTCTATACATGAGACGAAGACAAAGGAGGTCCTGGACGACGTCAGGAGTCTGAAGAGCGAGGTCGGCGTCGTGTCCTTTTCCGGCTCCAATGAGGCGGTGATCAGGAAGCTGTTCCGGGATTATGATCTGGAGTTCATTCCGCTTATGAGGAAGGAAACCTACATATATGTCTGGAAAAACCATGCTCTTGCCGGGCGCAAGGAGATCTCCATAGAGGAAATGCAGAAGTATCCGTGCATATCGTTCGACCAGAGCGACGACGGCAAATTTTACCTGACGGAAGAGGCGATGGCGGACTATTCCTTCGACAAAATGATCAAATCCGACGACAGGGCGACATCGATGGAGATCATAGCGGAGCTCGGGGGTTATGCCATAGGCTCCGGAATGCTGTCTGAGGAGGACGCTGTTCTTCAGGGGCTGACGTCCATAAAACTGAAAGAGGAGGATCCGCTCACGATCGGATATATCACGCGGAGGGGAAGCAGACTGTCGGCCTATGGAAACGCATACATTGAAGAACTTCTGAAATATAAAGAGCTTTGAGAATAGAAACAAATGCATCGGTAGTGTCACCTGAAATATAAGTTCTGAGAACGAAAACAGTGCGGAAGCAAAGGATTGGAAACGACGAACAGTGATAAGAAGAGCTTATCACTGACGATAAAATGGAACGAATTTACAAATGCGCTGTGTCGCACTATAATCAAACCAATTTGAGGGAAGGAGGCGTAAATGATGAAGCGTTTTGAGATCTGCAGGCAGAATACCGTCATGTGCTGTCGAATGCTGTACTCCCGGACATATCATATGGCTGGGGCGTTCCGCGATCCGTTTCTGCGCCTCAATCGAAGACTATAGCAGCATGCTGTAATGTGTCGATCTTGCCATTTGTCCGGGAGCGAAAAGTAAGCCCCCGGTTTTTTATGTCACAGGAAATTTCGTCCTGTGACACAAAAAACGCTCCGCGGGATCGCACTGCGGCGGAGAGGAAGATGTCGCTGACGCG
>CANQRR010000124.1 GCA_947626285.1 uncultured Lachnospiraceae bacterium | reverse complement strand
AATCTATGGGCATTTGAAAGGAATGTATGTAGGTTTTGCTCCTAAAAAATATGGCGTTAACTACCAAAGACGGGTGTTGTTTACGTTGAATGCGCCGATGGCGTATCCGCCCTCATAAGCTTTCTTGAACATTTCAGTGGTTGTTACTAAAGCCATTGGTTTGTCCTCCTTGTATATGATTTTCTTTTTCATTCTATCACACATTTTCCATATTTACGATATTTTTTTGTCAAATCTGGAAAAATTTTTTCATACAGGGAAATTCGAAAAAAACGGTTGACACAAAATCAAAGATGTAGTATAGTAATTAACGTTCCGTAGAACGAAACGAATAGCATATGCGATAGTAGTACAGTTGGTGGTACGCCACCTTGCCAAGGTGGAGGTCGCGGGTTCGAGTCCCGTCTATCGCTCTTGAAAAGTCCGACAGATGATGTCGGACTTCTTTTTTTGCTTTTGCCTTGCAGGATAGGGAAAATGAGGATATAATAAAAATCAAACAAAAAAGGAGACCAAAATCATGAATTTTACTACGGTGAGAGAGCTGTACCGCGACAGCGGGAAATATACGGGAAAAGAGATCACGGTCGGCGGCTGGGTGCGCAGCATCCGCGATTCGAAGACTTTTGGATTTATCGTGCTGCACGACGGCACATTCTTTGAGACGCTGCAGATCGTCTATTCGGACAGTCTGGCGAATTTTGCGGAGATCTCGAAGCTGAACGTCGGCGCCGCGATCATTGTAAAGGGTACGTTGGTGGCGACTCCGAACGCGAAGCAGCCGTTTGAGATACAGGCGTCTTCGGTCGAGCTGGAGGGCGCTTCGACACCGGACTACCCGATGCAGAAGAAGCGCCATTCGATGGAGTATCTGCGGACGGTTCCGCATCTGCGTCCGCGGACGAACACGTTCCAGGCGGTGTTCCGCGTGCGCTCCCTGATCGCTTACGCGATCCACAAATTTTTCCAGGAGCGGGATTTCGTGTATGTGCACACCCCGCTGATCACGGGGAGCGACTGTGAGGGCGCGGGCGAGATGTTCCAGGTGACGACGCTCGATCTGGACAAGCTTCCGCGAAACGACAAGGGCGAGATCGACTACACGCAGGACTTCTTCGGGCAGATGACGAACCTGACGGTCAGCGGCCAGCTCGACGTCGAGGCGTTTGTGCAGGCGTTCCGCAATGTCTACACGTTCGGGCCGACGTTCCGCGCGGAGAATTCCAACACGGCGCGCCACGCGGCGGAGTTCTGGATGATCGAGCCGGAGATCGCGTTCGCCGATCTGAAGGACGATATGATCCTGGCAGAGGACATGATCAAATATATTATCCGCTATGTGCTGGAACACGCGCCGGAGGAGATGAAGTTCTTTAATTCCTTTGTCGACAAGGGTCTGCTGGAGCGTCTGAACCATGTGCTGAACTCGGAGTTCGGCCATGTGACTTATACCGAAGCGGTTGAGATTCTTGAGAAGAACAACGACAAGTTTGAGTATAAGGTTTCCTGGGGCTGCGATCTGCAGACGGAGCATGAGCGCTATCTGACGGAGCAGGTGTTCAAAAAACCGTTGTTCGTGACGGATTACCCGAAGGAGATCAAGGCGTTCTATATGAAACAGAACGATGAGGGGAAGACGGTCGCGGCGATGGACTGCCTCGTGCCGGGGATCGGCGAGATCATCGGCGGCAGCCAGAGGGAGGACGACTTCGACAAGCTGCAGAAGCGCATCGAGGAGCTCGGCATGCGCGAGGAGGATTACCGTTACTACATGGATCTGCGCAGATACGGCACGACGCACCATGCGGGATTCGGGCTTGGGTTTGAGCGCTGCGTCATGTATCTGACCGGCATCTCGAACATCCGCGACGTGATCCCGTATCCGCGGACGGTCGGCAGCTTATAAACAGAGTGAACGTATGGGCACGGAACGGATCGAAACGCAAAGGCATATGGGCGGAGCGCAGATCCATGTTCGTGCGCCGATCATGGGGGAGAGCAACAAAGGGAGGTATTTATGGCTAAGAAACAGAAAAAAAAGAAGACATTCGGCGATTTTCTGACGACGATCCTGATGCTGGTCGCACTCGGCGTGTTCGTCTACGCCGGTTACACGCTGTACGGTTTCTACAAGGAGTACAAGAAGGGATCGGACGAGTACGACAATCTGGAGAGCAGTTACGCGGTGGAGGACCAGACTGAAGATTTCGACGCGCTGGAGGACGACGAGGTGCTGAAGAGCTTCCAGAGCATCGAGGAGGTCGAGGGCCAGGGAGACGCCGCCGGCAGTTTCGCCGGACATGAGACGAAGACGGTCATGGAGAACGGGAAGCAGGTCACGCTTCCGGTGATGGCGAACCCGATCGACTTTGCCGAGCTCAAGAGCGTGAACGAGGACATCGTCGGCTGGCTGCGGATCCGCGCGCTGGATATCTCCTATCCGGTCGTGCAGGGCGAGGACAACGATTTCTACCTGCACCGCACATTCGAGAAGACGGACAATTTCGCGGGCTGCCTGTTTTTCAACTATCTGAACAAGCCGGATCTCACCGACCAGAACACGATCGTGTACGGACACAACATGAGGAACGGTTCAATGTTCGGCAAGCTCAAGCAGTTCCGTGAGGAGGGAAAGTTTGAGAAGAGCAAGTTCTTCTGGATCTTCACGCCGGAGTTTATCTATCAGTACCGGATCTTTGCGGCTACGGTCGTGAACAAGACAGGGCTTAACTATCAGACCGCGTTTACCGATGAGCAGTTTGATGAGTTCCTTGACTACGCGTTTGAGCATTCGGAGATCGAGGCGGGGGATGTGGAGGTCACGAAGGAGGACCGTATCGTGACGCTCTCTACCTGTACGGGCGACGACGCGACGCGTTTTGCCGTGATGGGTAAGCTGGCGCAGGTGTATGTGTCGAAAGAGAGCCCGACGGCGCAGACGGAGACAGATTCGGAATCATAAGACGGAACGGACCGCAGAGATTTGCGTGAGAAAAAGGTTTTGTGTGAGAAAAGGATCCGTGAAAGGAGTGGACGGGCATGGAAGATAACGTGAAGAAACTGCAGGAGATCATAGACAACACGGACAACGTCGTGTTTTTCGGAGGTGCCGGCGTGTCCACCGAGAGCGGGATCCCGGATTTCCGGAGCGTCGACGGACTGTACCATATGAAGTACGACTACCCGCCGGAGACGATTTTGAGCCACACGTTTTTCGTGCGGAACACGAAGGAGTTCTACCGCTTCTACCGCGACAAGATGCTCTGCCTTGACAAGGGGCCGAACGCGGCGCACAAAAAGTTGGCCGAGATGGAGCAGAAAGGTAAGCTGAAAGCAATCGTGACGCAGAACATCGACAGGCTTCACCAGATGGCGGGCAGCCAGAAGGTGCTTGAGCTCCACGGGAGCGTGCACCGGAACTACTGCCAGAAGTGCGGGAAGAGTTATGACGCGGAATATATGCTGAACTATGAGGGCGATGTCCCGAAGTGCGAGTGCGGCGGCGTGATCAAGCCGGATGTGGTGCTCTACGAGGAAGGGCTGGATCAGAACACGATCCAGGAGTCGATCTATTATATCTCTCACGCCGACGTGCTGATCATCGGCGGGACTTCCCTGGCGGTCTATCCGGCGGCCGGGCTGATCGATTATTTCGAGGGCAGTCATCTCGTCGTGATTAACAAATCCCCGACGCCGCGCGACAAGTACGCGAACCTGCTGATTCAGGACAGCATCGGCGCGGTGCTGGGCGCGATCCAGGTATAAAGGAAGCTAAATTTGGGAGCTGCCGGACAAATGGCAAACGAACCACGCAGAGCAGGGGCGGAGTCTGAAAACGAAGACAGGCAGGGAATATGAGAGCCAGGGAGGCGGACGCATGGATTACGAGGTGGGTCAGATCGTCAAACTGAAGAAGAAACACCCGTGCGGCAGCCAGGAGTGGGAGATCCTGCGCGTCGGCGCGGACTTCCGGCTCAAGTGTATGGGCTGCGGCCGCCAGATCATGGTCGCGCGTAAACTGGTCGAGAAGAATACGCGGGGCTTGCGGGCGCGTGAGTAAGCCGGCGTCCGGCGCAGCCGGAAAAGAGGACAGCTGATATTTGATGAAAGGATCAGAAGAGGCATATGAGTGTTTTGTATATTGTAATGCCGGCATACAACGAGGCGGATAATATAGAAAAGACTGTGAAAGAATGGTATCCGGTCCTGAAAGGAAAGGATATCAGGTCGCGGATCGTGGTTGCCGACAGCGGGAGCACGGACAGCACGCATCAGATATTGGAGTCGATGAAAAAGGACCACCCCCAGCTTGAGGTTTTGTCCGATACGAGGAAAGAGCATGGTCCCAAAGTGATCGCATTGTACAAATATGCAATCAGGCAGGTGGGGGAGACTGTCCGAAAACCTGAAATGATGTGACCATATCGTGGGGTAAATACATCCACAATAAAAGTGGATGA
>CANQRR010000123.1 GCA_947626285.1 uncultured Lachnospiraceae bacterium | reverse complement strand
ACAACGCAGCTATGCGTGAACATAACTGCGCTGAATTTTACTTTTTTGTCCTGTCTACTTGACAGGGACCAGATCATAGCCAGGCGTGACGGCTGCTTTGAACTGAGCGTTTTCCTGCCGGAATGAAAAAGCCGACAAGGATAAGTGGAGACAGAGATAAACGGAAACAGAGATAAACGGAACAGGGATAAACGGAACAGGGACAAACGGAAACAGGGATAAACGAAACTGGGACAAACGGGAATAAGGATAAACGGAAACAAGGAATGGCGGATGAGGCCCCGGGAGGTGTGACATGGATACAGCGCGGATCATAACAGAGTTTTTTGGCTGTCTGGCCTCGGTCGGAATCTCCTGCATCTATTGTGAGGCGGTTCTCCCGGGGAAAAGCTGGAGCAGGCTTCACGTGTGGGCCGTTCGCTGCGCGGCGTATCTGCTCTGTCTGGCAGGCACTTTTATCGAGGCATCGACCCCGGCCCGGGCGGTGCTCATGGTACTCTGGATCGTGCTGCTCAGCTGTTGCTATGAATGCAGCATTCCGAGGCGTATCTACACGGTGCTGGCGATCTCCGTGCTTGGGAATATCGCTGAGGTGGTGATGATGGTTCTCACGGTCACGATCCTGGGAATCAGCATGGATCTTGTCATGGACTCTGCAGCCGTGTACGCTGCGAATGTCTTTGCAAGTAAGCTGTTGTTTCTTCTGCTTGTGCGTTTTCTTCTGTTCTGCACGCGGAAAGAACGCACGCCTGGGGACAGCGGCTACTCGGCGTCTCTGCTGGTCGTTTTTCTGTTCATCATGTTTCACATGGGATTCTTTCTGCGCGCGACGCTCGACGTCTATTCGGTCAGGGGAAACATTCTGGCGATTGCCTCCATGCTGTTGATGAGCGCGGCCATCGTCGCCGTGTTTTATCTGGGCAACCGGCAGGCGAAGCTCCGCGAATACTGGAAGCGGCTCGACGAGATGGAACGCCGCTACCGCATGCAGGTCAAAAGCTATGAGGAATTGCGGGACAGCGTGCAGACTGCGAACAGAAACGTCCACGATGTGAAAAACTTTGTGCTGGCGGTGAATTCTTATCTCGAGCAGGGCAGGATCGACGAGGCGAAAAAGAAGCTGGACGAGTATGCCGGACACTTATCCGGCCTGCCGGATGCGCGGGGAGATTAACCGTACTATTTTCAACCCCCATTTCATAAGATAGAAAGAACGTGGCCCCACCGGCCGCGAAGGGAACGGTAGCCGTGGCGGGGACGCCGATGAATGCCGCAGAAATGGGGGAAACGGTATGAACGACAGAGCTTTGAAGGTACTGGAACAATACGATCTGGAAGTTACGGGCACCAGACGCGGGCGGGGCTCCTATATCTGCGAGACGACGCAGGGGCTGAGGATCCTGAGCGACTACAACGGCTCGGAGAATAAGGCGCTGTTTCAGAATCGCGTGATGGAAAAGATTCGCAGCGGCGGGTATGAAAAAGTAGATCTCATCGTCCCGAACCGGGAGGGCGCCCTGATCTCCCGGGACTGGGAGGACAATAAATACGTCGTCAAGGAGTGGTACACGGGGCGGGAGTGCGACACGGCGAGCGAGAGCGAGATCCTCTCGGCCGTGTGCAATCTGGCGAAGCTGCACCGCCTGATGCGTCTGGAGGCAGATTCGGAATTCCGGCAGAACTTTGCGGCGCAGGAGCCGCTCGCGGAGATTCGGGCACAGAACGCGGAGCTGAAGAAGATCCGCTCTTTTATTCGGAAAAAACATACGAAGTGTGAGTTTGAGCGGCTGTTTCTGAATTATTATCCTCAATATTTCGAACAGGCGCAGCAGGCGGAGCGCGAGCTCTCAGGCATGGAGCAGCGGCTCGCCCAGCTCTGCGCGAACAGCCGGGGAAGCGTGTGCCACGGCGATTACAATCACCACCACATTCTGATGACCGGATACGACATCGCGACGACGAATTTTGAGTGCTGTCGTTTCGACCTGCAGATCAGCGACCTTTATCGTTTCATGCGGAAGATCCTGGAAAAGCACAATTGGGATGTGAAGCTGGGGCTGCGCATGCTCGACCATTATTCACAGGAGCGCACGCTCTCCTCGGACGAGCGCAGACTGCTCTATGTGCGGATGCTCTACCCGGAAAAATTCCGCAAGCTCGCGAACTACTATTACGGCAGCAACAAGGCGTGGGTCTCGGGACGCTTCCTCGACAAACTGGAAAATCTGAACCGGCAGGAGGAAATGCGGAACAATTTCGTGAGAATGCTGGAAAAATAGTTTTATTTTGGAAAATTTCATGGTATGATGAAAGCATCGAAATTCAGCGTCGGACGTTCCGGACCAGACGGATTGCTTTTCAGCAGACCGGCCTGCGGATCCGGCGCGGGAGAAACAGGAGGATTACCATGGAAGATTACAGAAAAGCATACGAAGAGTGGCTGACAAACCCGCACTTCGACGAGGCGACGAGAGCGGAGCTGAAGGCGATCGAAGCGGACGAAAATGAGATTAAGGAGCGCTTTTACACGGAGCTCGAATTTGGCACAGCCGGCCTGCGCGGCATCATCGGCGCGGGCACGAACCGCATGAACAAGTATGTGGTGCAGAAGGCGACGCAGGGACTGGCGAATTATATTCTGAAGCAGGACAAGGCGAACAAGAGCGTGGCGATCGCCTACGATTCCCGGAGGATGTCTCCGGAGTTCGCGGATTTCGCGGCGGAGACGCTGGCGGCCAACGGCATCAAGGCCTACGTGTTTGAGTCGCTGCGCCCGACGCCGGAGCTGTCATTCGCGGTGCGCGAGCTCGGCTGCATCGCGGGCATCAATATCACGGCGAGCCACAATCCGCCGGAGTACAACGGTTACAAGGTCTACTGGGAAGACGGCGCGCAGATTACTCCGCCGCACGACACCGGGATCATGGCCGAGGTGAAAGCAATTACGGACTACACCGCGGCGAAGACGATGAGTAAGGAGGACGCGGTCAAGGCGGGTCTCTACGAGGTGATTGGCGCGCAGATTGACGACGCGTTCATCGCGCAGCTCAAGAGCCGGGTGCTTCATCCGGAGACGATCGCGCAGGAGAGCAGGAATCTCAAGATCGTCTACACGCCGCTGCACGGCACGGGCAATATCCCGGTGCGCCGCGTGCTGAAAGAGCTGGGATTTGAGCATGTGTACGTGGTGCCGGAGCAGGAGAAGCCGGACGGCGAGTTCCCGACCGTCAGTTACCCGAATCCGGAGGCCGAGGAGGCGTTCACACTCGGCCTGAAGCTCGCGAAGGAGATCGACGCGGACCTCGTGCTCGCGACCGATCCGGACGCGGACAGGCTTGGCGTGCGCGTGAAGGATTCGAAGACCGGCGAGTACCACACGCTGACCGGCAACATGTCGGGCTGCCTGCTGGCGGACTATGAGATCGGCCAGATGAAGGCGGTGAAGGGCCTGCCGGACGACGGAGTCCTGATCAAGACGATCGTGACGACGAACATGGCGGACGCCATCGCGAAATATTACGGGACAGGCCTCATCGAGGTGCTGACCGGTTTCAAATACATCGGCCAGCAGATCCTGGGCTTTGAGCAGAGCAGAAAAGGCACGTATCTCTTCGGCTTCGAGGAGAGCTACGGTTGCCTGATCGGCACGCATGCGCGCGACAAGGACGCGATTGTCGCGTCGATGGCGCTCGCGGAGGCGGCCGCGTTCTACAAGGCGCAGGGCAAGACGCTCTGGGATGCGATGGTGGAGCTGTACGAGCGCTACGGTTATTACAAGGACGACATCAAGACGATCACGCTCAAGGGCATCGAAGGTCTGCAGAAGATCCAGGAGATCCTGGAGACGCTCCGAAAGAACGCGCCGAAGGAGATCGGCGGATATCAGGTGACGGCGGTGCGCGACTACAAGGCGGACACGATCACCGACGTCGCGACTGGCGCGGTGAAGCCGACCGGACTTCCGGCTTCGAACGTGCTCTACTATGAACTGACCGACGACGCGTGGCTGTGCGTGCGCCCGTCCGGCACGGAGCCGAAGGTGAAGTTTTACTACGGAATCAAGGGCACGTCGCTTGCGGACGCGGATGCAAAGTCGGCGGCGCTCGGCGAGCAGGTGCTGGCGATGATCAACTCCATGATGTAAACAGGAAAAAGTATGATTTTCCATATTTTTTCCCCGAATATCAAGGAAAACCTTGACAAATCAGACATAACATTATATAAATGATTACAGGGCCGGGACAAAAGAGGCTTCCGGTTCAGCAAGATACCAGAAGTCTGCAGAAATCATAAACAGCAGACCAGATTCAGAGGAGGAAATAACCATGAATAAAACAGAATTAGTTGCAGCAATCGCAGAGAAGACAGAACTGTCCAAGAAGGATGCAGAGAAGGCTCTGAAGGCTTTCACGGACGTAGTTGCTGAGCAGCTCAAGAACGGCGAGAAGGTTCAGCTGGTAGGCTTCGGTACGTTTGAGGTTACCAAGCGCGCGGCGAGAGAGGGAAGAAACCCGCTTACGGGCAAGAAGATGAAGATCAAGGCTTCCAAGTCTCCGAAGTTCAAGGCTGGCAAGGCTCTGAAGGATCAGCTGAACTAATCAGGGTTAGAATAAAGAGCACAAGGGCTGCTGCAGGATCTGCGGCAGCTCTTTCTAGTATGACGGGCATGTCGCCAGTCTGTGGTGAAAGTCCATAAGGGGCGTAGTTGCCGACGAACCCCAAAGCAACTC
>CANQRR010000122.1 GCA_947626285.1 uncultured Lachnospiraceae bacterium | reverse complement strand
ACCAGCTTAGCCAGCTCCAGCATGGTAAATTCCCCGGGGTTCCCCAGGTTCACCGGCCCTGTGAACCCATCCCGGCTCCCCATCATGCGGGTCAGCCCATCGACCAGGTCGCTCACATAGCAGAAGCTGCGTGTCTGCCTCCCGTCCCCGTAGACCGTGATGTCCTCCCCCTTCAACGCCTGCATGATGAAGTTTGAGACGACGCGCCCGTCATCCGGTCTCATCTTCGGCCCGTATGTATTGAAGATGCGCACGACCTTGATGTCCACGCCATGCTGCCTGTGATAGTCAAAGAAGAGCGTCTCCGCCATGCGCTTCCCCTCGTCATAGCAGGAACGTATGCCGTGGGGGTTCACGCAGCCACGGTAGCCCTCCGGCTGCGGATGCACCTCCGGGTCCCCATACACCTCGCTGGTGCTCGCCTGCAATACCCTCGCGCGGCACCGCTTTGCCAGCCCAAGCACATGCAGGGCGCCCAGCACATTGGTCTTGGCTGTCTTGATCGGGTCGTGCTGGTAATGCGGCGGGCTCGCGGGGCACGCCAGGTTGTAGATCTGGTCGCACTCCATATAGATCGGCTCGGTCACATCGTGCTGGACGAACTCAAAACGGGGGTTGTCCATCAGATGTGAAACATTCTCTTTCCTGCCTGTGAACAGGTTGTCCAGGCAGACGACCTCATTGCCCTGTTCTAACAGCGTTTCGCACAGGTGGGAGCCGATGAAACCGGCTCCGCCCGTGACCAGGATTCGTTTTGGCAGCATGGCAAATTTCACTCCTTGGTAGTATAAATAATTTTGAGATTTCATATCGCTTGAGATTGCGAGTCAAACTTAACCCATCCTCCACGGTTTGGATGCTCGCGGTAAATTAATTGCCGTCCAGTGAAAAACAAACCTGATACGTTTCCTGATAAGGAACTCATACAGAAACACCATCATAACCAGCTGCTTAATGTAATTTAAGCTAAAGACATTTGAATAAAACCGCTCAGCAAAAAAAGACATTACAATGGTGTAGTACATTTGGCTGAAAATTAAAATACCTAGACTTCCTCTCTTTTTCTTTACAAACTCATAAAAAAATGACAGAAGAAAAACGGATAGCACATGCAGAATCAACATTCCCACCATTCCAAAATCGTGATGATACGCCCGTAAAAATGTATAAACATTATTTGTAAAACCAGCACCTACGGAGCGAAACTCCAAATGTACAATATAAGGAGGAATGTCAACCAATTTATAGTTAATCAAAAACTGGTTGAGATTGTAAAACGTCTCTTTCCCAATAATGTTATTCGAATAAGGCGGATGTCGGAGATATTGATCAAAAGCAATATATTGTGTTCCAGTATAATAAGCGAGATAGTCTACCGGATTCATGTAATTATTTCTTCCAGCACGTCCAACAAAACTTTTAGCCAGAAAAAAACCTCCCATAACTACAATCAATAAAAGCACGATACGAACTATCGTTTTGAACCGATATAGCTCGTATTTGCCTTTTTTCTGAATCCTCAACAAATGAAACAACATAAAACAACCAATAATCTGATTGATTACTGGTGTACGTCCGCCAGTCAGCAACAAACCAAGGCAACATAAGCCTAGAATGAAAAAATTGACACACTTCTGACTAGCTGTAAGAACCTCGAAAAACTGAATAAGATTGAAACCAATTATCAAAAATAATATGCGCAATAACGTTAACAACTGGCTGAGCAGCCATGGAAGTCTTCCAGCGGCAAGCGTGGAATAAGAATTTATAGCATGAAACCGATTCATTGTTTCAAAAAATGAACCCGATGTACCTCCAATGCGCCTGATTTCCAGCAAAAGCCATATTATAGTAAAAAGAATTATTCCCACGAAAAGAACAAGAATTAATCCGGAAATTGGAGAAAGAGCTACGCTTTCCGGTGTATGTGCCTGTATTTCTATTCTTTCTAACAAATAATGTACTGCAATTCCAATCGCAACGGTTATCCCCATTGCCGACACAATGATGACAATCGTCTCCCAATGAAACTCATGGAGTGCATCCATTGACCACATAAAATAAATACACAGAAAAACAGAAACTACAAAGGTAAGTACTTGCACGGTGGCCGGGGCAAAGAAATCCCTGCCGGAAAAAAAATAGCTAATGGCAAAAAATATTATCAAACATACGAGCAAAATGTAGATCATATATTAGCCAGCTCCTTTCCGTCTATTCTTGCAAACTTTGTTAAGTGCTTCGTTTACATACCGGTTGCCGAGCAATCGTAATATCAAAATGTATAGCATAGCTGATATGGGAACCGCCAACAAAATATGTATGACATTCGGTACTCTTACCATCTGTATAGAGATGGTGACGATAGGGATTGTCATTCCTGCAAGTAGATACTGCCAAATAGACTTAAAAACTGCTTTCATATCAAAATATCTTTTCGCATTCATAAAGCAGACAGCAGCGACAACCATTTCTGCTATGGCAGATGCCCATGCAGCGCCGTTTTCAGCATATCGAGGTATAAGCAGACTGTTCAATATCAGGTTTGTAACTGCTCCGGCAGAGGTCGATAATAAAATCAGTTTCTCTTTTCCCATAGGAACAAAGGTCTGCTGGTTTGTCATCATACTGAAAGGGATCAGTATGACAACAGGCGTCATAATTCGCATGGTAAGCCCTGCGGATGCAAACTGCGCCCCGCTAAATAAAAGTATGATTTCATCGCTCAACATAAACAGCCCAAATGCTGCCGGAATAGAAAGCAGGAAAGTATAGTTATATCCTTTACATATAAGATCATCCGTTTTTTTTCGCGCCTTTTCCCCTATATAGAAGGACAAACGCGGTATCAACACCACACCCAAGGAAGTGATTACTGTGTTGACCATTCTCTCTACCTTGGTGGCTGCGGTGTAAAGCCCTACCGCAGTATCTCCTTTCAAGAACCCCAGCATAGTGGTGTCCAGAACTGTATATAACTCAATAGATACAGCCATAGCAAAAAGCCAAAGCAACGGTTTTACATGCTTCAAAATAATAAGGCGCGTTCTCTGATGAAAGCGGACAAACTTACGAGCGTTAACGAAGTTCAGGATATAGGAGCCGGAAGACGCCATTACCGTGAGTACCGTATAAGGAACGACATCGCTTTCATTCCGCACCAGAAAAACCATAGCAATCAATGAAATGACCTGAAACAGAACCGAGCGTATTGCGATATATCGGTATTCCTCCATTGCCTGATATAGCCACTCCATTCCCATGCCTTGCAACACAATCGCTGAACTGCAAATCAATAGCAGATTGCGATAATCCTGCAAAAGTGGGATTGACAGAAAGGAAACGGTCAGCAGTATATAAGAAGTGATCGTAGTAAACCCGTTAATAAAAAGCATCTCCAAGCAAAACTGGTTGAGTCTGTCCCTGTCATTACGCAGTTTTGCCGCTTCTCTTGTTCCGTAATAATTCATTCCCAACATTGCAAGCATGGAAAAATACGCTATGACTGACTTCGCAAAGTTTACTTTGCCTATACCGTCTACGCCTAAAATACGAGACGAATATGCAAAAGTAATAATTGGGAATAGGATTCCGTTCAGGGTCTTTATCAGATTGAATATATAGTTTTGAAGTAGGGACTTTTCCTTTACCATTTTATTTTCCTATCTTCTTCTCAATCTTGTATGCCGCTCTGAGCAACCATATAGAACGCATCCGTAGCAGGTATTTCAATATTTGCTGTTTCTTGGTAATAAACGGATTATGCTTTTCTCTTATCGCTTCACGATAGAAAGGCAGCTCTTTCATCTTTTGAATTTCAACGTCTATTTCCTTTTTACTCAGCTTATTGTTTGGGTTGAAATAATATAAATCCAATGTGTTTTTGATTACTGCTAAAGTTTTAGCATGGATTGCCATAATGATTGATTCAGATTTTCCATTCTTTCGAGCATAGTCTTGCAATTTACACACAAAATCATAATTTATATATGGCCGCGAGGGATTAAAACTGCCGGTAATTGAAGTGCTCAGGACTCGATAATGGTAGCCTATGTATGTACACCCACTGATGACATGGGCTTTATCAAAAGCCTGAAAATTAAACCATAAATCCTCCCATGCTTTGCTTGACAAATCAAACAACAGACCACTCTTTTCAACAAATTCTCTGCTGTACAATTTATCCCAAGGAGCACCGTATGTACGTCCTATAGAAACAGGGGGAGCAATAACACCAATCATCAGCTTCTCCAAATCTTCTTTATCATTACAACAAAATGCTTTTGAAAAGTTCTGCCCTATCTTATTACCATAAGGGAGTTCCGCAATTCTTCCACCTGCAAAAAAGATGTCTGGCCTTTGGCTGCCCATGCTTTCCATAAGCTCTGAATAGTAGTTCACCTCGCACCAGTCATCCGAGTCCACAAATGATATCCATTCCCCTGTGGCAATCTTCAGCCCATCGTTTCTCGCAGCAGATAAACCTCCGTTCGCCTTGTGGATAACCTGTATTCTACTATCTTTTGCAGCATATTCATCGCAGATTGCGCCACAATTATCCGGCGATCCATCATCAATCAAGATTATCTCCAGGTCTCGATACGTCTGATTCACTACACTGTCCAAACATTGCCGTAGATATGGCTCTACATTATAGATTGGAATAATAACCGAAATCTTTGTATTCATTATGTAATCACTCCTCGTATAATAAGCCTATGCCCTAGATATACAGGGGATTAGGCTTATTCTTTTTGTGCGTATAGAGGGCTCA
>CANQRR010000121.1 GCA_947626285.1 uncultured Lachnospiraceae bacterium | reverse complement strand
AATTTATATAATAATTTTGTTAAAAAGATCAAGCTTTAACACCAGTTATGCTGGTGGGAAAGTTGAGTAAATTATTTATTGAAGGCAATGCATTAGAATTAGTCGGACATAAGCTTATGGAGGTTATATGCAAAGCTGATTATCGGATATTCAATCTGGAGATTCCACTTACAGACATCGAAAAACCTATTCTTAAATATGGCCCAAATCTTATAGCCCCATGTAGTACAGTCAATGGTTACAAGGCACTTGCGGTTAATCTCTTAACGTTAG
The DNA here is from genome assembly GCA_947626285.1 of uncultured Lachnospiraceae bacterium. Classification (GTDB taxonomy): domain Bacteria; phylum Bacillota; class Clostridia; order Lachnospirales; family Lachnospiraceae; genus Choladousia. The sequence goes on along the minus strand of CANQRR010000121.1, from coordinate 4,626 downwards.
CGAATAACCATATTATGGATCAGGATGTTCAGGGATTGGACTCAACATGTAAGGTACTTGCCGAGGCAGGTATCAAATATGTCGGCGCAGGAAACTCACCTGAAGAGGCGGCTGTTCCGCATACCATCAGGATGAAAGACAAAAAAATAGGGATCTATGCCTGCGCAGAACACGAATTTTCGATTGCTTCTGACAAGTTGCCAGGTGCGAATCCGTATGATCCATTAAAATCCTTTGATCAGGTCACTCAGCTGAAGGGAAAGTGTGACTATATCATTGTTTTATACCATGGGGGGAAAGAACACTATCGGTATCCATCCCCAGATCTGCAAAAGATTTGCCGAAAGTTTGTTGATAAGGGCGCCGATTTAGTAATTTGCCAGCATACGCATTGTGTAGGATGCGAAGAAAGATATATGGATAGCACAATTGTGTATGGGCAGGGGAACTTTTTGTTTGACCTGCAGGATAATGAGTTTTGGCAGACTGGCATATTGATTGAACTGGAAGACGATTTTAACATTCATTATATCCCCATCATTAAATGTGCAGAGAAAGTTCGCATAGCCACAGGCCAGCAGGCAGAGAGGATATTACGGGAATTTAAGACGCGTAGCCAGGAAATCAAGAGAGAAGGAGAAGTTGAAAAAAAATATGTAATGTTTGCAGAAACCATGCTGCAGAATTATTTATCTGCTTTTTTAGGGAAGCGCAGCCTAATGTATCGTATTTTAAACAAATTAATGTGTGGAAAATTAAAAAAGGAGTCAATAAAACTTCATTATAGCAAAGAATCACTGCTTTCCCTTAGAAATTACATTGAATGCGAAGCGCATCGGGAAATGATTATAGAAGCTTTAAAGAATGAGATACGAAAAGATAGTAAGTGAAGGAGAGCATATCAGTAAGTGGTAACGAAGAATAAATATGTTTGAGGTGGAGAGTAGCATTGCAGAAAATACTTGTGACAGGAGCAGTCGGATTCATTGGTGCAAATCTGGTGTTGAGCCTCTTGAAGAGAGGCAAACCAGGGATGGTACGGATCGTCGGGCTCGACAGTCTGAACGACTACTATGATGTGGCTTTGAAACAGTACCGCTTGAAGGAGATCGAAAAGGTAGCAGGTGAAGTTTCGGGTGGCCTTGCATGGACATTTATTCATGACAGTATAGCGGATAAGGCTACAGTGGACTCTGTCTTTCGGGAGTACCAGCCGGACATTGTGGTAAACCTGGCGGCTCAGGCAGGCGTCCGCTACTCCATCACGAATCCGGACGCCTATATCGAGTCAAATCTGGTCGGCTTTTATAACATACTTGAAGCGTGTCGCCATTCTTATGACGGGATTTCCCCGGATGGGTCATACCAGGGCGTGCAGCACCTGGTCTACGCCTCGTCGTCCTCAGTCTACGGTGCGAACAAGAAGGTTCCTTACTCCATAGGGGACCAGGTGGACAACCCGATCAGCCTATATGCAGCAACGAAGAAGAGCAATGAGCTTCTTGCCTATGCCTATTCCAAGCTGTATGACATTCCGTCTACCGGGCTGCGGTTCTTTACGGTCTACGGGCCGGCAGGCCGCCCTGACATGGCGTATTTCAGCTTCACGGACAAACTCCTGCGTGGGGAGAAGATAAAGATTTTCAACTATGGGAACTGTGAGCGGGACTTTACGTATATCGATGATATCGTGGAGGGAATCGCCCGGGTCATGCAGAAGCCGCCAGAGCGGAGCATGGGGGAAGACGGGCTTCCCATCCCGCCATATGCCCTTTACAATATAGGAAACAGCCATCCGGAGAATCTTCTGGAATTTGTAGATATCCTTCAGCAGGAACTGGTACGCGCGGGCGTCCTTCCTGCTGATTTTGATTTTGAAGCCCATAAGGAGCTTGTCCCGATGCAGCCGGGGGATGTGCCGGTGACTTATGCGGATACCAGCGCGCTGGAGAGGGATTTCGGTTTCAAGCCGCGTACCAGTCTGCGGGAAGGCCTCCGGAGATTTGCGGAGTGGTATAAGGGATTTTATTGTACAGAAAAGGAGCAGCAGAAAGAATGAAAAAATACAGGATCGCTGTGGCGGGCACCGGCTATGTGGGCCTTTCCATAGCCACGCTTCTGGCGCAGCATAATCATTTGGACACAGTAGACATCATCCCGGAAAAAGTGGATATGCTCAACCGAAGACAGTCGCCAATCCAGGATGAGTATATTGAAAGATATCTGAAGGAGAAAGAGCTGGACCTGACCGCCACGTTGGATGGGGAGGAGGCATATTCCCGGGCGGATTTCGTGGTGGTCGCGGCGCCGACCAACTATGACAGCCAGAAGAATTTCTTTGACACATCCGTAGTGGAGGCAGTCATCCGCATGGTGACGGAATGTAACCCGCAGGCGTTCATTGTCATCAAATCCACGATCCCGGTAGGGTTCACGAAATATATCCGGGAGAAGATGGGAAACCGGAACATCCTGTTCAGTCCGGAATTCCTTCGGGAGTCGAAAGCACTGTATGATAATCTTTATCCTTCACGCATTATCGTGGGGACGGATCCGGAGGATGAACGTCTGATTGAGGCGGCGCATACATTTGTGGATCTGCTGAAGCAGGGCGCGATAAAGGAAGATATCGAAACATTATATATGGGATTTACCGAAGCGGAAGCTGTGAAACTCTTTGCCAACACTTATTTGGCGTTAAGGGTTTCTTTTTTTAACGAGCTGGATACCTATGCGGAGATGAAAGGGCTGGATACAAAGTCTATCATAGACGGTGTATGTCTGGATCCGCGGATTGGGACGCATTATAACAATCCGTCATTCGGCTACGGCGGTTACTGCCTTCCGAAAGATACAAAGCAGCTGCTGGCAAATTATAAGGATGTCCCGGAGAATCTGATCAAGGCGATTGTGGAGAGCAACCGGACCAGGAAGGACTTTATTGCGGACCGTGTGCTGGGGAAAGCCGGGTATTACACGGCAAACAGCCAGTGGGATGTTTTGAAAGAGAGGAACATTGTGGTCGGCGTCTACCGGCTGACGATGAAGAGCAATTCGGATAACTTCCGCCAGAGTTCGATCCAGGGGGTGATGAAACGGATCAAGGCGAAAGGAGCGACGGTGATTATCTACGAGCCGTCGCTGGAGAACGGAAGCAGCTTTTTCGGAAGCCTGGTGGTGAATGACATGGAAGAGTTCAAACAGCGGTCGCAGGCGATCATAGCGAATCGGTATGATGAATGCCTGAATGATGTGAGAGATAAGGTGTATACGAGAGATATTTTCAAACGGGACTAATGATATAAGAATATGAAAATGGAAACGTGAAGCGAGGCAGGGCCGATTCGGTCCTGCCTCACTTGCTATCTGGCGCCGATTTTGAACATGGCGGGCTGAGCATGAAACATTTTATTGCTTGTATTTTAACAGCCTTTGTTCTATAATAGATGCATAGAATTCCTCTGCGTCAAGTGGAGGATCATATATGGCAGAATTTAAGAAGCTGGAAATGCTGACAATGAAGGACAATTTTATGTTCGGCGCGGTGATGAGCGAGCCTGAGAACTGCAGGCCGTTCCTTGAGATGGCGCTCGGCTTCCCGATTGGGAAGCTGACGGTCAGCACCGAGAGGAGCCTGGTGTACCATCCGGAGTATAAGGGAGTGCGTTTGGACGTTGAGGCGAGTGATGAAAACCGTACTCGATTTAACGTCGAGATGCAGGTGGTTCTGAAGCCGGCCCTGGCGCACAGGGCGCGGTACTATCACGGGCAGATCGACATGGAGCTGCTGGGACGTGGATGCGGCTATGGGAGCCTCCCGGATGCTTACGTGATCTTTATCTGTGATTTTGACCCGTTTGCCCAGGGGAAATACCGCTACACGTTCCGGAACATGTGCCTGGAGGAGAAGGGATTCGCACTTCAGGACGGCCAGACGACGATGTTCCTGAGCACTTGTGGGAAGAATCCGGATGAGGTGCCGGAGAGCCTTGTCAGTTTTCTGAGATACATAGGATCAAATCTAAAGGAAAGTACAGAAGAATCTGAGGATGATTATGTGCGCCGGCTGCAGGCAGCGGTGCGAGGCGTGAAGGCAAGCCGGGAAATGGGGGGCGAGGTACATGATATTTCAGGAGATGCTGCAGGAAGAGCACGAAGCTGGATATGCGGAAGGCGAAGCAAAAGGCAAGGCAGAAGCAATATTGGAATTGTTGGAAGTTCTGCCAGATGAAGTGCCGGAAGACTTGAGGAAGACCATTCTTTCGGAAAAGGATGCTGAAGTGCTGAGGCGATATCTGAAAGGGGCGGCGTCCGCTGCTTCTGTGGAAGAATTTATGCAGCGCATTTCCAATACAGCACAACTGTAAAATGTTGTGTATAGAGAAAACTGGTGATGTATGGATCACCGGAAAGATACAAATGAGAAATGTCTACATTCAGATCTAAGCTATTAGTTACGCCAATTCCGGCGGATTTCATCTTTAAAATGGAGCAGAGGAATTCTATACATGATTGAATGAACAGTAAAGGCACAAAGGAGGAATATAGCGGAGGGTGTCCCAAAAGTCGAATGGCTTGAGGGATACCCTCTTTTCTCAAAAAAATAGGGAACGGTTACCACGCCGT
>CANQRR010000120.1 GCA_947626285.1 uncultured Lachnospiraceae bacterium | reverse complement strand
GCACGCCGGTAGGCACGGGCAGCGAGTACGTGGTGACTGGCGAGGGATCCGTGACGCTTGGGCGGCACGACCTGAATGAAGAAGTAACGATCACGAACAACAAAGTTGAGGCGGAGATTGGCTTCGAGGCGGCGAAGGAGATGCACGGCCGTAATCTGGTGCAGGATGATGTAGATGCATTCACATTTACACTGGCAGCAGCCGAGGAAACAGATCCGAAGACAATCCAGAAGTCAACGGCTAAGATGGACGATGTGAGCGGCGCAATCACGGGCTTTAAGGAAGGCGCGATCAAGGTGACGCTGGATGACATGGCAGATGTGATGGAGGAAGCGAAAGAGGATGGCGTCTACACGAAGGAGTTCAAGTATACGCTGACCGAGTCCGGAAGCAGGCCTGGTGTAACGAATGATTTGAAGTCGAGGAGCCTGACCGTGACGGCGACCTACGATATGAACAGCGGCAAGCTGACGCTGATGCTGACGAAATGGGATGACCTGACGTTCATTAACACGTATCATGCGGAAGGCACGGGCAAGGTAAGCGGAAATAAGACGCTGACCGGGCGAGAGCTGAAGAACAAAGAGTTCACGTTCGTAGTGAAGGATGAAGACGGCAATGTGATCGGCTTTGAGCAGAACCGTGAGGACGGCGGTTTCCAGATCAGCGGCATTGGCAAATATGTGGATGGTGCGGTGGTTCCATTCACGGAGAAAGATGTAGAGAACGCCGCGGCTGGAAAGGCCGAGTTCCACTACACGCTGTCCGAGGTCAAGGGCAGCCTGGCAGGCATAACATACGATGAGAAGACCATAGACCTGACAGTGACGGTGACGGACAACGGCGACGGTACGCTGAATGTGGAAGTGACTCCAAACGCCGAAGATGTGACGTTTGTCAATAACTACACGACGCGGAACTGGATCGGTCTCGATGCGAGCAAGACGCTGACGGGCAGAGATCTGAAGGATGGCGAGTTCAGCTTCACACTGGAGGCGGAAGATGCCGCGTACGCGCATACCGTCAAGGGCGGCGCTGAGTTGACCGTGGCGAACGACGCGGACGGCAGGATTGATTTCGGAACCGACGCGGTAACGATCACGCTGGATGACATGGCGGATGTGATGGAGGAAGAGGGAGAGGATGGCGTCTACACGAAGCAATTCAAGTATACGCTGACCGAGCAGCCGGCCACGCAGCCGGGTGGAGACTCCAAGATCACGAATGATCCGGAAGGATCACGCGAGCTGACGTTGGAGGCTAAGTATGACAAGAAGACTGGTACTCTGTCGCTTGAGTGGCTGAATGACGCGGATGAGCAGACGTTCATCAACACGTATGACACGCAGGCGAAGACCGGCCTCAACGTAACGAAGAAGTTGATCGGCAGGAAGCTCAAAGCCGGAGAGTTCACGTTCAGTCTGGAAGGCTATGGCATAACAGAAGAACGCGTGGAAGCGACGAACGATGCGAAAGGCAACGTAGACTTTACGGATGCGATCACGATCAAGCTTGAGGATATGGCGGATGCGCTGCCGACTGCGGAGGATTCGAAAGTTGTTACGAAAGACTTCCAGTACACCCTGGCTGAGATCAATGGGCGTCCGGGCGTAAAGAATGACAGCAATTATATAAGAAAGCTGACGTTGAGAGCGACCTACAATAAGGCAGATGGCAAGCTGACGCTTACCTGGCTGAACATTCCGGATGATCTGGTATTCACGAATACGTTTGATATCAGCGCGAAGACGGGCGTAGAGCTGGCAAAGGAGCTGGTCGGGCTTGACTTGAAGGGCGGAATGTTCACGTTCAAGCTGGAGAAGCTGATTGGTACGAATGCTGATGACAGCAGGTTTACGTCCTGGCAGACGATCGCCACGACGACGAACGATGCGGCCGGCAGAGTGAGTTTCGCGGATGCGATTGTGGTTACGCTGAATGACCTCAAGATCAATGACGAGAACACGGCGGAGAGCTACCCGGATAAGACGTTTACCTACCGTGTGAGCGAGGTGAAGCCGGATGGCGCTGACGAGGACGACATGATCTATGATGAGCATGTTTACGAGTTCACGGTGGATGCGCATTATGACTTTGAGAATGGTACGCTGGCTTTGACGAAGCATGAGCCAAAGGAGGGCGCTACATTCACGAACAGGTGGACGGCGGATACAAGTATACCGCTCTACGGATTCAAGACGCAGAAAGATCTGAAGCTTACGGCCGATAAGTATACTTTCAATGTATACGAAGAGGCGCAGGTGACGGAAAAAGACGGCGAAATTGAGGTGACGGGCGAGCCAGTGCTGACTGGTACGAATGACGAGTACGGACTCATTCGTTTCGACGGTGTACTGGAGTATACGCTTGACAGTATCGAGAAGGATGGCAAGTACCCAGCCGAGACGGTCTTCACTTACAAGGTGCTTGAGGCTAAGGGAACGGATAAGGGTATCACTTACGATCCGAGCGGGAAGACAGTCAGAGTGAAGGTGACGTATGATTCCGCGACAGGCGAGATGAAAGCGTTCCTGATGGACGGCATAGAAGACCTGATGTTCGTGAACGAGTACGACACGGAAGCGGAGATTGGCTTCGAGGCGGCGAAGGAGATGCACGGCCGCAATCTGGTGCAGGAAGATGTAGATGCGTTCACATTTACGCTGGCAGCGGACGAGGGAACGAATCCGAAGACGATCCAGAAACCGACGACTAAGATGGACGATGTGAGCGGCGCGATCACGGGCTTCAAGGAAGGCGCGATCAAGGTGACGCTGGACGACATGGCGGATGTGCTTGAAGAATCGAGTGAGAATGGCATTTACACGAAGGACTTCAGCTATACATTGACCGAGACCGGCGAGAGGCCGAGCGTGACGAACGCGATGCCGAAACATCTGACGGTGACGGCGACCTACGACAAGAACAGCGGTAAGCTGACACTGGCGCTGACGAAGTGGGAGAACCTGGTCTTCATCAATACGTACAAGGCGCTGGGCAGCGTACCGGCAGAAGGGTTGAAGTTAGTAAACAGCAAGCCGTTGACGCAGGCGCAGATCGAACGCCTGAATAAGCTGGTGAGATTCCAGTTGTGGCAGGTGGAAGATACGTCGGTTACGAGATTGGGAAGCAAGAGCCTTGAGACGGACGGTACATTCAAGTTTACAGATCTTGCTTATACGCAGGCCGACATCGGCAAGACCTTTACGTACCAGATGAAGGAGTATCAGATCGCGAAAGACAGCGAGATGGGCGGATACACTGTAGATAACACGGTGCATGTCTTCGAGGTAACGGTAGCGGATAGCGATGCACACGATGGCACGCTGAAGCTGACGGTAATGGATGAGGAAGGCAACGTCATTGGAGGCACGCCGAAGCTTGAGGCAGAGTTTAACAATACGCTGACAGTTGAGTTCCATGTGAACAAGACGGAGCTTGGCGATAACAGCAAGGAAGTCGCGGGTGCAGAGCTCACGGTATATGAAGTGACGACGGACGAGAATGGTGAGAAGAGGCTGACGGCAGTGGAAGGCGCGAGCTGGACATCGCAGGAGAACGAAACGCATGACTTCGGCGATAAGCTGGAGGCGGGCAAGAGTTACGTGCTTCGCGAGACAGTCGCTCCGGACGGATACGCGTACACGACGGATATCGAGTTCAGCGTAACGGACAACGGCGAGATCGAGACGGGCATGCCGAAGACGACAGGTGAGAACGGCGAGACGGTTTACCTCGTAGAAGATGCACCGCTGCACTTCAACGTGAACAAGACAGACCTCACGAACGATGAGGAAGTTGAGGGAGCAGAGCTCGAAGTGCTCGACAAGGACGGCAACGTCGTAGACAGCTGGACCTCGAAGGCAGGAGAGACGCACGACTTCGGCGGCAAGCTGAAGGCAGGCGAGAGCTACACACTCCGTGAGACGGTGGCACCGGACGGATACGCATATGTATCGGATATCGAGTTCACGGTCGAGAAGGACGGCACGATCACGACGCAGATGAAGAAGACGACCGATGAGGCCGGCAACGACACGTATCTGGTAGAGGATGCGCCGCTGCACTTCAATGTGAACAAGACAGACCTCACGAACGATGAGGAAGTTGAGGGAGCAGAGCTCGAAGTGCTCGATAAGGACGGCAACGTCGTAGACAGCTGGATCTCGAAGGTGGGCGAGACGCACGACTTCGGCGGTAAGCTGAAGGCAGGCGAGAGCTACACACTTCGTGAGAAGGTTGCTCCGGACGGATACGCATACGTGACCGATATCGAGTTCACGGTAGAGAAGGACGGCACGATCACGACAGATATGAAGAAGACGACCGATGAGGCCGGCAACGACACGTATCTGGTAGAGGATGCGCCGCTGCACTTCAATGTGAACAAGACAGACATCACGAACGATGAGGAAGTCGAGGGAGCAGAGCTCGAAGTGCTCGACAAGGACGGCAACGTCGTAGACAGCTGGACTTCGAAGGCAGGAGAGACGCACGACTTCGGCGGCAAGCTGAAGGCGGGCGAGAGCTACACGCTCCGTGAGAAGGTTGCTCCGGACGGATATGCATACGTGACCGATATCGAGTTTACGGTAGAGAAGGACGGCGCGATCACGACGCAGATGAGAAAGACGACCGATGAGGCCGGCAACGACACGTATCTGGTAGAGGATGCGCCGCTGCACTTCAACGTGAACAAGACAGACCTCACGAACGATGAGGAAGTTGAGGGAGCAGAGCTCGAAGTGCTCGATAAGGACGGCAACGTCGTAGACAGCTGGACCTCGAAGGTGGGCGAGACGCATGACTTTGGCGGCAAGCTGAAGGCGGGCGAGAGCTACACGCTCCGTGAGAAGGTGGCTCCGGACGGATACGCATATGTATCGGATATCGAGTTCACGGTAGGGAAGGACGGCACGATCACGGCGGATATGCCGCAGACGAAGGATGAGGATGGCAACATCACCTACCTCGTAGAGGATGCGCCGATCGTTGGCTCCGTGACACTGACGAAGACGGATCAGGAGACGGGCAGCCTGCTCGCAGGCGCGGCGTTCCAGCTGTACTACAAGACCGATGAGGCCGAGAGCGGATACGCGCTGTACAACAACGCGGCCTACCT
>CANQRR010000119.1 GCA_947626285.1 uncultured Lachnospiraceae bacterium | reverse complement strand
AAATCCGTGCTGCTGTTCTCATTGTAAAAGCTGGGCGACACGATAATGAGCGGCGGAATATCCCCGTTCGCGATCAGGTTGTCAAACATGTTCTTCGTCTCGGTAAAATCGAAATATTCGCCGGCGTGGCCTCCCCAGCCGTGCATGAGATATAGAATATTGTATCTTGTCTCCGTATCGTTCTCATCATATCCGTATGGCGTGTAGACATAGGCAGTCTTCGTGATCGGGGATTCGTCCCTCACATAGTCCCTGGATTCATAGTCAAGGCGTTCGACGCTGCCCTGCTCGCCCGCAATCCCCTTATACGCCTCCGGAACCGCCTTTGTCCAGCCGGTTTGAGCAATTCCGCTTCCCATACTGTCCTCTTTCATTTTCACCTTTTCCTCTGCGCTTCTGTCTCTGTCCGCTCCGCAGGCGCATAGCGGAAACAGAAGCAAGACGACTGCCAGACCTATCACTATTCCCTGTCTCATCCTGATCCCCATTCTTTCTTTTCAATCGTTTTGCTTTTTTACAGCATAATAAAATCGAGACCTCCTGAGAAGTCTCGATTAGTTCATCAGTTCACACTAAAGGTTATAACTGGTCTTCATTGGCATCTCGAACAGCCTGCAGTACAGTTCCTGTAACTGCAAATGATCTGATACCGATTTCATATTACTGTCTTGACCGCATCCAGAAACTGCTTCACTGTATCGGAAGGCTCTGTCGCGTACAACACGCCGAACGGGATGCTGTGATCCCACTCCACCGGGATCACCTTCAGCATCGGATGCACGCAGTTCCAGCTTTGAATGACCAGAAGTACATTTTTCTCCCGCTCACAGCGGTTGAAGATATTCATGTCGTAAAAATCAAAATCCACGATATGGACCTGTCGATGATATTCCATCAGTTCGTCCCGCAGCACGTCCACATAATGGCTCCAACCGCGGTGCATCAGCAGCAGGTCTTCTCCGTACAGATCCTGTATCGTCAGTTTCTCCCTGCTTGCAAGCGGATGGTAGATGGACACCGCACAGCACAGCGGTTCCTTTGCGATCTCCAGCCCGGCACAGCCGCGCACATCCAGAAGGGTATCGTCGAAAATGCCAGTCACGACGTCAATGTTCTGCCCCAGGTTTTTCAGGATCTCCCGCGCATTCTCCGGCGTGTTCTCAAAGGGGACGAGCTGGAAGCTGATGTCCGAGCAATGTTCATGGATCTTTGGCCAGAGATCCGTGAGTATCTGGGCGGGCGTCATGGGCGACGTTCCAATGCGGATGAGCGAATTCTTCTCCGACATGACGCTTCTGGCCCGCTGCACCGCCTCCCGGCAATAGCTGACAATATATTTCGCGTCCGTGTAGAAGGACTCTCCCGCTTTCGTCAGTTTCAGTCCTCTGTGCGTCCGTTCAAAAAGCGGCACACCCACCTCATTTTCCAGAAGATTGATCTGCTTGATAATGGCGGTGGATGTGATATACAGTTCCTCCGCAGCCTTGTTGAAGCTGCCCGCCTCCACGATACGAATAAACGTCTCAAGATGGGTATTGTTCATTCTGCCCGCTCACCTCTCTTCAGAAAACTATTTCCTGGAAGCCTCGCAATTGTTTGCATACGAAATCTTATTTTATTATATTGATTGTCGGAAATTAAATCAAGTAGTTTGGATCGTATCAAGTCAGCTCGGAGACTGTCTGTCAGGCAGATTGTTTGAAACATACCATTTCTCCTTGATCAATTTTAAAAGCTGCTCCGTGTCTGCGTCAGGCAGAACGGTTTTCATATGGGAAATAATACGCTCCCTTGACTCTTCCGGTTCCCTGCGGTATGCCGAAGTCACAAAATCATAGCCGAACTGAGCTTCCGGCGTGGAGTACTTCGCCACGCCCCAGCCGTAAGCCTGTCCAAATTTATCTTTCATGTAGACGAAGTCAGCGATGTTGATGTAAGTCTGCATCTGAAGCCGGGTGATGACCGTGTCGAAGCCCTTGTTTCCGCCCTTGCGGTAATTGCAGAGCTTTTTCAACTCCTTTGACAAAAGCGCGCCGTTTTGGAGAACAGTGTCAAAAACGCCTTTGTCTTTATAAGAGGCGAGATCGTCGTCAAAACGTGCGTCGAAGTCATAGCCGTCCCTTCGGTAGTTGGCAAAGTCGGGGAACCACTCCCGGCTGACGAACCCCGCTTTATTTCTGAAAAACTTCCCGTAGACACAGCGGCCGCTTCTCGCGGCGGGACCTTTCCACTCCCACGGGCCGTCCACGTCGTCGGAAAACCATAATTCTCGCGGACAGCATTCTTCGACTGAAAATCCTGGGATGGGATTTGCGAAAAAAGGAAGGAAACCTACGTTTTCCACGAGCTGTATCATATCGTCCGCGGATCGGATCTGAAACAAAAGTGTACTCATTTTATCGCCTCGCTTTATCGTTCTGATACCTGTCCATGACCACCGGGACAGATCATCTGTCGACGCCTTCTTCCGTCTGCTTTTGATGCCCTATTGTAACATAAAAAGTACCAAGAAACAATGCGCACAGGCACCAGATGACAGGTTCCGTCACCGCAACGCCCAAATATCCAATGGCGGGTACCAGTACAGCTGCGGAGATGATTTTTACCACCAGTTCGATCGTACTGGAGAGCACCGGCAGCACTTTATGTCCCATAGCCTGCATGGAATAGCGCAGGATGAACAGCGCGCCCAACGGGAAAAAACAGGCGGTACTCAAGCGCAGATTAAGGAGGGCATTTTCAATGATTTCTTTATTTTTGGTTGCCGTCAAAAGTACGATCAACGGCTTGCCCAGCGTCCAGCAGACGAGAATCGAGAAGACTGACCATGCAAGCTCTACCAGGAGCATTTTTCTGTTTGCCTCCACGATACGATGATATTTTTTTGCCCCGTAATTTTGCCCGACAAAGGTGCTGGTGGCGCTCGAAAGGGTTGACATAGGGATCATCAGCATCTCATAGACCCGGCGAGCAGCGGTATGCGCGGTGATAGTATTAGTGCTCAGGGCATTGATAGAGCGCTGCAGGATCACGGAACCCAGCGAGAAAACACATTGCATCAGCGCCATGGAAAATCCCGTGGAAAACATTTCAGTGGAAAGTTTTCTGTTTGTTTTCCAGTCCGACGAACGCGGCAAGTATTCTTTGTAATTTCTGAATATGTATCCCATGCAGAGCAGAGCCGAAACGGCCTGTGCGATCACCGTGGCAAGGGCGGCCCCGGCAATACCCGTGTGGAGCAGAACCACAAACGCCGTGTCCAGTGCCAGATTCAGGAGACTTGAAAGGATAAGAAAATACAATGGTGTCCGGCTGTTGCCTATTGCCCGCAGAAATCCGGCGCAGCCGTTGTATGCGATCGTGGTGAGCATTCCACCAAGGATGATGACAATATAAAGATATGATTGATCAAATACTTCCTCCGGCGTCAAGAGGAGCCGCATCATAGGCCTCAGGAATGTTACGGAAATGACTGTCAACAGGATGCCCATTCCAAGATTCAGCTTTATCATGGTTGCCGCGCCGCTGCGGAAATCCTCCCTGTTCCCGCTCCCGAAAATTCGGGACAGGATTATGCAGTACCCGTTGTTAAGACCCCAAGCCAGGTTCATGAGCAGAGAGTAGAGTACGCTTGTCGCCCCGATCGCCGCAATCGCCCCGTCTCCAAGGAAATGTCCGGCGATCATGGTATCCACAAGGTTGTAAACCTGTTGGAAGACATTGCCGATAAAAAGCGGCACCGCAAAGGCCATAATGATACGGACAGGGTTCCCCTCCGTCATGTTTGTGATCTTTGATGTGGTATGGTTCATATGGATCTCCCTCCTGAAGCTGTCTGCTTTGTTGGGATGATACCATATTAGTGCAGGGCGTTATTGCATATTCATTGGATTTATGGCATATTTGTTTTCAGAAAGGGAGCTTCCAATCGAGTAGGGCGGATTTCCCCTACTCGCTGCGCGACCCGCGTACTGCGGCAACAGCAAATTTTTCCTCTCGCGGGTCTGCGCATAAAAACGTCCGGACTGCATACACATCCGGACGTTTTATGTTGCGTCTCATCTCACACACTCAATCAATGAAGGGCACAACGCCTTCCACTGCCTGTGCCGCGTCTATCCGCTTATCGCCATTGTCAATATCAATCAGAACATATCGGTCATTTCCCATACCCATCTCTTTCATATAGGAGAGCTGCCGATATCCGTGACGGGATTCGATGCGCTCAATGAGGTCGTGACGATGTTCTTCGCTCATAGCGGCAATCATGTCAACGCTGGCCTGGTCTGCGGCAAGAATGTCCACACTGGCGAGAATTCCCACGTTAGGTGTTGTGACGGGAGCCGCGTCAATGCCCTCACAGTCACAGGAAACGGACATATTTCTCATCACATTTACATAAACCACATTCCAGCCAAAATGATCGATTGCAGCTTTGGTCGATTCTGTGATTTTTTCCATCAATTCTTCCTCTACTACGCCCCAGTCATTTCCGTCCTTGGCATGGATCATTGCCTTTCCGATCTGACCGTCCGCGCAGCCGATGCCAATATTTTTGTTCGAGCCGCCAAAGCCGCCCATGGTGTGTCCCTTGAAATGTGTGAGGACGACCATGGAGTCATAGTCCAGCAGCGATTTTCCCACGGACATTTCTGAGAACCACTTGCCGCCTTTTACAGGGAGCTTTGCCGTCCCATGCTCGTCGGTGATATCCACAGTGGTGAACTTTGTCCAACCATTTACCTCCAGTGTTTTACGGTGCTGTTCTGTAGTGTGGCGGTCACCATCATAGAATGTATTGGTCTCGATGATGCATGCATCGGGCAGTTCTCTCTCCATGAAAACTCTGACCCATTCTGAAGGGATAATGTTCGGACCGTGAGGTTCCCCGGTATGGAGTTTGATTGCAACTTTGCCGCAGATATGCTCCTTCACCCGGTCATATACTTTTGCTATGCCCTCCGGGGAAAGGTCGCGGGTAAAATACACGATACTCTCATTGCCGGTTCGCTCCGCATAAGGAACATAGCGGTTGCCAGCAGCTTTTACATTCTTTTCCATCGTTTTGCCACCTCATTTTAACTAATTTTATGGGTATTCTTTCGTCCCTTGCATAGTATATCAAAATCATCTTTTCCAATATAGCATATTTGTTGGAAATTTGATAAAATCGTTTTGCTGTTTTGGCTAATCCTTTCCCAGGCTTGCGTCCTATTCTCAATAGTCTGTCTTAACAGAATACTCCGCCCAGGCTTCTACTTCCTTCAGCCTCGATTCAAGCGTTGACCTGACCGCATTTAC
>CANQRR010000118.1 GCA_947626285.1 uncultured Lachnospiraceae bacterium | reverse complement strand
GCCTTCCTGCTCTAAAATGCAGATCTTGGCACTGTTTTATGACTCCCATGCTGTCCCAGCATGCTCCGGTCTCTCCAGTCTCCATTCCAATATTGATATTGTCAAGTTTCATGTGGCGAAGATTCTTCAGTTCTTCAACGCTTTTAGGAGCGATGTCCGTAACCCGGGCGAACATACCGAAAGAAACCATCTCAGGCAGATATTTCCTAAGAAGAATCGCAATGTCCATAAGTTTATTGTATGATAAGACAAAAGGGTTTGCTCCTGTCAGATACAACCGTCTTGCCCGCGGTTGCCACTGGCGAATGACATTCAGGTCTTCTTCTATCTCAGAAATAGGAGACATCCTGAATGGTGTGCCGTGATAAAGGCTACAGAATTTACACTTGTTCCAAGTGCAGCCCGATGTTACTTGCAGAAGCTGTGAATTTGCTTCGTATGGAGGACGCCATATCTGGCCGTCGAAATGTAACTGTGGATATATCATATCTCGATTATTTTTAGTAATTTTGTACGCAAAATTAAGTGATAATGAGAGGCTAAGCAATAACTTACCAGAAGGTTTGACCCTTACCGAAAAGTTTGTTTTACTTATTTTCAATATTTTCTGAGTACTCAGATATGGCAAAAAAATTAGACTACGAATATTGCAAGGCGGCTCCGATGCTTGAATGGCTCGGAAACAAATGGGCACTCGTTGTTCTCGTCAAGATTTCCGAGAATGAGCCGATGCGCTTCAATGAACTGTACCGCAATATTCCATCTGTCTCTGAGAAAGTGTTATCGCAATGTTTGAAACAACTTGCCCTTGATGGCATAATCCGACGTGAGCTGTTTCCAGATGTGCCGCCACGTGTAGAATATTCTGTTACAGACTTCGGTAAAACACTGTTGCCCCATGTGGAAGCGTTAATGAAGTGGGGGCAGGATAATTTTGAGAAAATTTTATCCAACCGACAGAGTAATAATATCTAATGAGTAATTTTTAGTATGAGAAATAGTGTTATTGTCACAGACCGATTGATTCTTCGCTCATGGAAATCGGAGGATTTACCCTTGTTCGCTGCAATGAACAAAGACACGGATGTCATGCGCTATTTTCCTTCGACTTTAACTGAGGAACAAACAGAATCATTCTACAATAGAATTCAATTGGAGTTTGAAAGGAACGGTTGGGGATTGTATGCCGTTGAACTGAAATCAAATGGCATGTTTATCGGCTATGTCGGTCTGCATGAGATCGGTTTCGATGCTGATTTTACACCTGGAGTTGAAATAGGATGGAGATTGGCTGCCGATTATCACAATCAAGGTTTAGCAACCGAAGCTGCTCAGGAAGTCTTGAAGTTGGCTAAAGATAAAGGGATGACAAGATTATACTCCTTCACTGCCAAACAAAATGCTCCCTCCGAAAGAGTTATGCAAAAGATCGGAATGACGAAAGTTGGAGAGTTTGAGCATCCCAATTTATCGGTGGATTTACCTTTGCGGATGCATGTGTTATACCAAATTGATTTATAAAAAAGATAACTCTGACGTGTTCCCTTTAATATCTAACAGAGATATGAAATAGTAAAATTATATGATTGTCACAGATGATATTATAAATATAGTATCGCTACAATTAGAGGATGAGATGAAGAAAAGTAATTTGTTGTTCTCATTGTCTAATCAGGTAGAGAGTATAATAAGAGATGAGAAAGCACTGATGCCATTTCATCTCAATCTTCTTAATACTGCTCTAGAAGGCAATATGAAAGAAACAGCACATAGTAGATTCTTATGGCAACTGTTTAGGGTAAAAAAGATACTTGAAAGTTTTACTACTAGATTTTTTAGTAAAATATTCTGGAAAACAGATAAATACGTTCTTAATATACCGGATAAGTTTCGGATTGATATATCCTTACAGACCGAAACTGATTTCTTTATTTTTGAGAATAAGGTCAATGACGCTCAGGAACAATGCGGTCAAATATATAGGTATGTTAATCATGCTTTGAGAGACGGATACAGACCTGACCATGTACATGTTCTGTACCTTAATTCAGAAACACATGATTCCCCAACAGAATATTCCCTTTCTAAAAATGGAGAAGGGAAAGTATTTTTACCAGAATCTGTAGATATTAAGGTAATCTCTTACAAGGAGGAAATTGTCAGTTGGTTAGAAGACACTTACAATGAGATTCCATCAAATGAGATTTACTTGAAAACGGCTTTATTCCAGTACCTCGATTATCTCAAAGAAAAGTTCCATATAAGTAAAAGATACTCAAAGATGAATAATAAGATACAGCAGCTATTAAAAGACAAACTATTTAACGAGCAAATGGATTGTCTCCAACGTCTGGATGTTATCACTGATACAAAGAATCAGCTTGATCAATTAAAGTCCTTTTTAGATAAATTAGAAGAGAAGGAGGAGTCCAATAGATTTCAAGAATGGTTTGATGAAATAACAAAACGGTATCCCATAAAAGAATATGATTGGGTGCGAGATAATGAATATGACATTCATATAGATTTCCTATTTCATGGGAATTTGCTGTCCGCGTGCCTTACTATAGATAACGGTCTTTGTTGGGGTATCAGATGCCAAAATAAAGCTATGCCAAAAAAATGGGCTACGACCTTACATTCTTCGGTTCAATTAGTTTTGCCCAGAGCACAGACAACAGAATGGTGGCCTGCATGGGATTATACGAGTTACAAGAATGGACTTGATCGGTTCCTAACTCTCATGGCGTGGGTTATTGAAAACGAAGATCAAGAAGAATAAATTATCATAATAAAAAGAAAAAGAAGGTGTAAAGGATAAAAGGCGTAGAAGCTGTATTTGGCTACTGCGCCCTTAATGTTTCCCCGAGTGCCGTCATAAAGGAAGATTACTATTGAGGCGAGAACCGCTCCGGCTATGCCATAGTGTATCATTAGCGGAAAAGTGAATAGTATCTGCATTATGGCCTGAGAGGGAAAAAACACACTGTTCCGACAGATCCACGGCTCTATTGTCTGACGACGGAGCATATAAAAAATAACTATCATCAAGACTCCACGCCAATCATAATCCACACCTGACCACCATGCAAGAAAGCACAATATCAGTATCGAGAAGCAACATAGAGGTCCGTGTTCACAAAGCCGGTCGAATACTGCGAGTGCTGCAACTCCAAGGAAAAGTGTAAACATTACATTATGTGTACCATCAATGCCATTGAGCAAGAACCACGGGATTTCACTGACTATAGCGAATCCAAGTAGAGTAAGGAAATATCGTGTCCGGCTACGGGTGTTGGCAAATCCTTCCGCAATCAGAAAAGCAAACACCGGAAAGGCGATGCGTCCAAAACAGCGTAGTATATTATATATAGGAGTACCATAATCAAGCAGAAAATAGGCATAATGGTCTGCTACCATCGACAGAAGGGCGATAATCTTCAATGCGCTTCCACTCATACGGAGTGAAAGCGGCACTGAAAATGTTTTTGTTGTAAGAATATTCTCCATAAATAGTATAAGTTATACCATACCAAGAAGTTCCTTAACCATTGACTCCACCTCCTGATTGACACGTTTGAAGTTACGGTTGAGCATGATTTCCTTTTCGCGGTCGTTCTTAAATTCATAGATTTTGGGAAGATCAACATAGTGACTTTCCTCGTCCTTGATTTTCTTCATGTCGAAGTTCGTCTTACAGAAGTACTTAGTCGTTTTGAACTCCTCTGACTGCTCGATGTCGAAGTTCGACAGCATCTTCTTGTCAGTGGCGGTGAAGTCACGAGCCGCCTGACCTGCAAGCCACCCGGTAGCCATGTCAGCAATCTTCGCCGCCGGAACGAGATAGTCAAGTTTCTCACTGATTGAAGTGGAAATCTTGCTGTCGTTGATTGTGATGGAAGTGGAAGTCTGCTTAGCCTTACCGAAAACATCATTCTGGGCCCACTCAAGCGTCTCCTTGTTTCGGGCTGCTCCCATAAAGATATTACCACAGGTAGTAATGATTTTTTGCATTCCAATTTTACCGTAATCAGCCTCCAATTGAGGCAACTCTTGAAAGCCAAGAGTTACGGCAACCTTGTTTGAACGAGCCGTTCCAATCAATCTGTCAATTTTGTGGAAATACAAAGTCGGCAACTCATCGACAATCAGGCTCACCGGGATATTTCCCTTTGAGTTGACACGGGTAATAAGGCGGTTGAGTACGAGAGCGTTGAGCGAACCGATTACCTGCTCCTTTTCAGGGTCGTTGGCTATCACAAGATAACTTGGAGCCTTCGGGTCTGAAATTTTCAAATCAAAATCGTCGCCAGTGAACACCCAATATGCTTCCGGAGATACCAATCGGGCGGCATTAACACGGAGGGTTCCAACCATACCTTCCAACTGGTCGTTGGCTTTATTTTCGTAGGCACTCTTGAAGGGAGCCATCAGGGAAGAAATCTTATCGTCCATCATCAGAATGTCAAATACTTCCGAATACTTGCGCCCGAGGAAAGACAGAACGTGTGGCATATCCGAATATTCACCTGTTATGGTATCAGGTTCCACCTCATTCCCGGCTTCATCTTCATACCAGCTTCTGTCTATGACAATCATATTGCCTGAGCGGTCAAGATAGGAAAATTGATTCAGGTCAACAAACAAGTGGTCTTCATCAGTCGATACGTCCCTGCCTGTGCTGTCAACGAAGTCAAGCACCACATTGCCGTTATCATCAAGGGCATTGAACTGGTCCCATTGACGGATAATCAGTTCAAGTTTCTTCCCTTTATGTGAGATATAGCGTTTCAGCTTCTTCCCGTTCTTGAATCCTACAGGGTGAAAGTTGACAAAGAAATAAATAATTGCCGCTAAAAAATTCTCCGCAGAGTTAGTGAAGAATGCCTCTGAACCTCCTTTCTTCTCACCACCTCCTTTGTTCAGAGAAGCTAACAAGGTCGCAGCTGTCTCCGAAGCGGCTGCCAAGTCAGGAATATACTTTCGCTGTATAGGATTGATTCGGTTAGAATACTCCACATCGGTAAAATTCACAATCCTGAAACCGCAGTCTTTGGGAAGTTTTCCACTCTTGCGATTCTTGCAGAACTGATAGAAAAGAGTCTTGGCAAGAGTAGGAAACTTATAATCGTAAACCATCATGGCGAAACCCTTTGCTGAGTGCTGACGTATAAAAGGATCGATGATGCCGAAAGACTTACCGGACCCCGGTGTTCCGAGGACAATAGTACCTCGGAACGGGGTACATAGTTTTGGAGTAATTGTTTGATATTCAGACTTGCCTAAATGGGATTTTGGGTAATTGTT
>CANQRR010000117.1 GCA_947626285.1 uncultured Lachnospiraceae bacterium | reverse complement strand
TCTACGGTCCCCTGGAATACCTTCTGGACGGCGTCGAGCGGGTCCGTTTCGCCAGCCGTTTCGCCAAGGTCCGCAGGGAACTCTGGGGCGAGGATACAGTGCTGCCGCTGGGGATCCTGGTGAAGGATGATGTGGGCGTGGAGATGCTCTACCATGGGAAAGCGGCTATCGCGCCGCCACCGGAGACAGGGCACTATGGCGTGCTGGAGATCACGAAGGACGAGACCGGGAAGAATGTGTACCGGGTTCTGAGGCATGTGGCGGTGGTCCCGCAGGAGAACAAAATGCAGAGAGGCTATGCGTCGGCGTAGAGTAGGAAAATTCATTTTACAAAGAAAAGATGACATTTTGGGTCTTTTAATTGATTGAAAGGAATCTGGCTATGAATTACCTGATAGTAGTAGCGCATCCGGATGATGAAGTTTTAGGGGCCGGTGCGACCATACGCAAGCTCATTGAACAGGGACACAAGGTGGCGATTGCCGTCATGAGTGGACATGCGGCAGCCAGGCAAAATCTCTCGGCGACTTTGCAGGAAGATGAGGCGAAAGCGATGTCCCTGCTGGGGATCGCTAAGGTATATCATGCGGATTTCCCAAATATCAAAATGAACACGGTCCCGCACCTGGATCTGGTGAGATTCATTGAATCCTGCATAGAGGAATGGCAGGCGGAAGGGATCGTTACCCATCATCCTTCCGATACGAACATAGACCATCAGGAAACAAGCAGGGCAGCCCAGGCAGCCTCCAGATTGTTCCAGCGGAAGGAAGGCGTTCCGGCCTTGAAACTTTTGATGTATATGGAGGTCCCATCGAGTACGGAGTGGTCCTTGAATTCCTCAGCAAACCGTTTCCTGCCAAACTATTTTGTGGAGATCGGGAAAAGGGGCCTGGATATAAAACTTAACGCCCTGGCCGCGTATACAGGCGTTATGCGTAAATACCCGCATCCGCGCTCCGAGGAAGCAATCACCGGTCTTGCGGCCTACCGAGGGGCAGAAGCCGGCTGCGATTACGCGGAAGCATTTGAGTGTGTGTTCAGCGCGTTATAGGCTGACCGCCGGATGAGGAGAAGAGATGTACCGGAAATATATAAAGCGGCTGCTTGATATCATGATATCCCTGGTTGCCATTTTGGTTCTGCTTCCGGTGTATGTCGTACTTGGCATCTGTGTTTTTTGGAACATGGGCTCCCCTATACTGTTCAGCCAGCGGAGGATTGGTAAAGATGAAAAAGCATTTACGCTTTATAAATTCAGGTCGATGACAGACGCAAAAGACGAGAACGGAAATTTATTACCGGAGAAGGACCGCCTTACGAAGTTTGGCATTTTATTGAGATCCTCTTCTTTAGACGAGCTTCCTGAACTTTTCTCCATTCTAAAAGGGGATATGTCCTTTGTGGGGCCGCGTCCGCTTCCGACATACTATGGACCGTATTTCTACCCGGAAGAAAGAAAACGCCACCAGGTCCGCGGAGGGCTGATCCCGCCTGACGGGTTGGGCGGGGCAGCCACATGTGACTGGGAGACCCAGTTTAAGTATGAGATCTATTATGCGGAGCATGTGACATTCCTTATGGATGTCAGAGTGGTTTTGTCTACGTTTAAAATACTATCAGACAGGCTGAAAACGGATTATGGCGCGGATGACCGTCCGCATCTTAATAAGTACAGGGAGACAATGGACATTTCAAAAACGATCATAAGGAAATGAATAGCAAAGCAATACCAGAGAGGAGAATAGGAAAGATGGGAGAAATAGCTATTGTGGTTTTTTTAGGGGTATGGCTGTCCGGGGCTGCCTACCTGGCTTATGGACACTTAAAGAGAGAACTGAATGGTATCAGGCAGGAGGACACTGACAGATGAACGTCTATTTCATAGGAATGTGTATTTCAATGGTTGTATATGTCCTGATCGGCCTGTTTGTGAGCCGCAGGGTGAAAGACGCCAATGACTACTATGTAGCAGGCAGAAAGGCGCCGGTCGCTCTTATTGCCGGATCACTGATCGCGTCCTATACCAGCACGGGCATGTTCATGGGTGATGCGGCACAATGTTATGACGGCGCATTTACATCGATCATCATTTTTGCGGGAATGCAGTCTGCGGGATATATCATCGGGGCTGTGTTTTTTGGCCGGTATCTCCGCCGCAGTAAAGTGATGACGATACCGGAATTTTTTGGGAAACGGTTTCATTCAAGCAGGATGAGGGCGCTTGCCGCGTTTACGGCGATTGTTATGATGTCCGTCTATCTGCTCTCAGTTATTCAGGGGATTGGCACCCTGATGTCTACGGTAACGGGCGTGAGCTATAATCTCTGTATTATACTGGCCATGATTGTTTTCACGGTGATTACAGTTATTTCCGGATCCCGGGGCGTGCTTATTACAGATACGCTGATGGCCTCTGTATTTACCGCGGCTCTCCTTGTCTCAGCAGTCACGATAGCCTCAAAGCATGGCGGATGGTATCTGTCCATTGGCCAGATTGCTGCAAACCCTGAAACTGAGGGATTTTTCTCGTGGGGGGGGGTACCGGGGCCATTATATGACACGGGAGCGAAAAATGTTATATGGGGTCTGAATTATGGCATTGTCTGGATGTCAGTCTGTGCAGTCGGCCCATGGCAGTCGAGCCGTTACCTTATGGCGAAGGATGAACATACCGTAGTCAAGGCTGCCCCTATCTCAGCGATAGGAGTTTTTGTGCTTGAGTTTATTGTGGGGCTGACAGCAGTGATGGTCAATTTGTCAAACTATAAGATGGCGGATTCCTCGCAGGTCATGATCTGGGCGGCGATGAACATGCTGCCAACGGTCCTCGGTGTGATCCTTCTTACTGGGGTATTGGCGGCAGGCATATCTTCCGCCACGACGTTTCTATCATTGATCGGATCCTCTTTTGCCAATGATGTGGTCACGTCCAAGAAAAAGAATTTTATCCGCAACGGGCAGATCGCGATGGTCATTGCGAGTACAGCGGTTCTGGTTATTGCTGTTTTGAATCCGCCTTCGATCTTCTGGATCATGTTCCTTGGAGGGGCGGTTGCCGCAAGCTCGTGGATGCCGGTCGCGTTTGCAAGCATCTTCAGTAAAAGGCTGACAAAGGCCGGCGCGTTCTGTGGGATGCTGAGCGGGTTCCTTGGATGCTTCTTGTTACGTTTGTGGGCAAGTCTGACAGGCACGACACTGCCCGTCTATCTGGATCCGAGTATCGTAGGAATTGTTTGCAATATCGTGGCCATGGTGATAGGGACAGCGCTCACCAGGGTCACTCCTGAAGAGAAGGCAGCGAGAGAAGCCTTATTTGTTATCCCTGAATCAGAGAAAGACCCTGCGGATATCCGGAAGACCCTGAGGTGGCCGAAATGGTCCGTCGGTGTTGGCGGGATAATCGCATTGATGATGCTGTTGTTGTGGGTGATCCCGTATCTGAGAGGTCTTGTTGCCTGATAGTTAGGAGCGCGGAGGAATATGTTTCAAAACCATGAGGTAATCGTATTTGCAATTGAACATTACAACTCGCTGGATATCATCAGAAGTCTTGGCGAGAAGGGGATATATCCAATCTATATTGCCGTTAAAGGAAAAGTCCCATTGGCATCAAAAAGCAAATATGTGTCTAAAGTGCATTATGTGGATACCGTACCTATGGGATATCAGGTTCTTATTTCAGAATATGGGAAAATGAGATCTGCGCGCAAGCCACTGTTATACTGCACGGATGATAAAACCATGGGTTATCTTGACGAGCGTTATGATGAATTGAAAGATAAGTTCATTATGTTTAATGCAGGGGTCCAAGGCGGAATCAATAAATATATCAATAAATGGAGGATCCTTAAGCTTGCCGAGGAGTGTGGACTGGAAACCGCTAAAACTGTTCTGACAGATAATGGGAATATTCCGGATGACATTGAGTTTCCGGTAATAACAAAATCGATATCGCCAAATGTAGGGGGCTGGAAATCAGATGTTTTTATCTGCAGGACAAAAGAAGAACTGCGGATGGCATATACGAAAATCCAAGCGCCACAAGTGCTTCTCCAGAGATATATAGAAAAGAAAAATGAATTGGAATACTATGGTTTTAGCATAGACCATGGAAATCAGATCTTAATCTCTATAGGAGCTGACTATCTTTATCAGATTCCCGGATACTACAGTCCTTATATGAATATTTTCAACCCACCATATCCTTGTATTCAGGACAAGGTGAAATCAATGATTCGCAAAATTGGGTTTGAGGGTATCTTTTCCTGCGAGTTTATAGTAGACCAGGATGACAGGCTTTATTTTTTGGAGATCAATTTCCGAAATGCCACATGGAGTTATGCTTCAACAGTAGCAGGAATGAATTTGCCATATCTGTGGGCGGAGAGCACTCTGCAGGGCAGGATTCCAGAGAGAGCGGGTAAAGGTTTTGACACATTTCGCGCCATGGTCGAACCGATTGATTTTGGGAAAAGGGTCGATACCGGGAAGATCTCTTTTGCTGAATGGCTTGGGGACTTCAAAGAGGCAAGATGCACATATTATTACAATGAGCAGGATCCGGAACCTTTCGAGGTCCTGCGGGACCATTGGGATACGTTAAAGTGATAAGAAATGGATGGAGAACGAGAGGAAAGCCATGCTCACAGCCGGATTAAAAACTCCATATTATGTGTTCTATGCAGACCAATTTATAGAGAATTACCATGAGCTGGAAGACACATTCAAGGCAGTCTATCCATATTATCGGATCGCGTATTCCTTCAAGACAAACTATACACCCGCCGTGTGCGGAATTGTAAAGGAGCTGGGTGGCTATGCGGAAGTTGTTTCGGATATGGAATACCAGCTGGCACGAAGACTGGGATTTCCTGATGACCGGATTTTATATAATGGTCCTGGAAAGGGGAAGATGCTTGAGGAATGCCTTCTCTCCGGAGGGCATCTGCATATAGATAACCGGCTGGATCTTATGCGGACGATATCCCTTGCAAAGCGGGACCGGGGACAGAATTTCAAAGTAGCGGTACGGGTGAACTTTGACATTGGAAACGAAATTCATTCGAGATTTGGGTTTGATCTGGAGAATGGGGACTTTAAGAAGGCGGTGGATATGCTGGACCGGGAACCGAACATTTCGGTGAATGGGATACATTTCCACATCAGCAGAGCCCGTGGGCTGGAGGCTTGGAAAACCAGGGCGGACAAGCTTCTTGCAGTTGCGGATTCATGCTTCAGCTATCCTCTGGAATATATAGATATCGGGAGCGGAATGTTCGGTGATCTTGAGCCGGAACTGAAGGAACAGTTCGAGGATCCCCCGACATATAAAGACTATGCGGATACGGTTATCCGGAAAATAGCAGACCATTATCGTGGCGCTGAGCAGAA
>CANQRR010000116.1 GCA_947626285.1 uncultured Lachnospiraceae bacterium | reverse complement strand
CGACTGCAAAAAGAGATGGACGCCCTGGACGGCGAGATGAGCGGGCTGTTCGCCCGGCGGATGGAGCTGGCGGCACAAATGGCCCAGGCCCGGACGGAACAGGGCCTGGTGCCCACGGACATGGCCGGGCAGCGGGAGGCCCGGGCCCGGTTCCAGCAGGGGGCAGGGGAGGCCCTGGCCGGCTATGCTGGGGTGGTATATTCCACCCTCCAGGACGTGAGCGCCAGCTATCAGGCGTCCCTGCTCCGGGGGCCCAGCGCCCTGTGCGAGCGCATCGAAAAGAGCCTGCAGGATACGCCGCCCCTGTTCCCCGAGTCGGCCACCGTGGCCTGCCAGGGGGTGGAGGGGGCCTATGCCCAGATCGCCGCGGACAAGCTGTTCCACGAGGCTCACATCTCCTATGTGAAGAACTTCGAGGGGGTTTTCTCCGCCATCGCCAGCGGCTTCTGCCAGTATGGGGTGCTGCCCCTGGAAAACAGCACCGCCGGCTCCGTCAACCGCATATACGATCTGATGATGCAGTACAACTTCAGCATCGTCCGCTCCGTGCGCCTGAAGGTGGATCACAACCTGCTGGCCCGGCCCGGGGTAAAGCGGGAGGATATACGGGAGATATTCTCCCATGAGCAGGCCATCGCCCAGAGCCAGGAGTTCCTCAAGACCCTGCCCGGCGTGAAGGTGACGGTGTGCGAGAACACCGCCCTGGCCGCCAAGCGGGTGGCCGAGTCCGACCGGCGGGACGTAGCCGCCCTCAGCTCTCACGCCTGCGGCGCTTTGTACGGGCTGGAGACTCTGGCCGCCGACGTGCAGGACAAGGGCAACAACTACACCCGCTTCATCTGCATCGGCAAAAAGCCGGAGATATTCCCCGGCGCCGACCGCACCAGCATCATGCTTACCCTGAGCCACCGGCCCGGCGCGCTGTACCGGGTCATGAGCCGCATCACCGCCCTGGGCATCAACCTGACCAAGCTGGAGAGCCGGCCCCTGCCGGACAGGGATTTCGAGTTCATGTTCTATTTCGACCTGGAGACTTCCGTCTACTCCCCCCGGTTCATCCAGCTGCTGGGGGATCTGGAGGAGCTGTGCGAGACCTTCCGCTATCTTGGCAGCTACTCCGAGATCGTGTGAGCCTGCGCCGCAACCGCCCGTTGCGGGATCGGTTATAACCCAAGCCGTCAGCAGAAGGAACCCAATGCATAAGAATACTTCTTGCACATTTGACATTGACAAAAGCTGGGAGTCCCGAAAACGTGAAAGAGCCCGCCTCAGTCAGACAGAAATGTTTGACCGAGGCGGGTTCTTTCTGTTTGTCCGCTTGCATGCTTCTTTTCAATAGCGTGTCAGCGATGACGAATCAGAAATATCGAAACAAGTTGCCTCTCATACTACAGGCCTGTAGTGATACGGCTTGCTTATCGGCAAATCGCGTACGCCGCAGGGCAAACGATTTATGGAGGTATTCCATGTACATCAGATTTGGGAGCAGATCATATATCGTCTGTACGGATGGGCCCATGATGGAAACCGCAGGAAAGTCTGTGGATAAATACGGCCGGAACGAGGCCAATGCACTCACCGACACATCTGCCCATGATTTCATTTGGGTCAAACAAGGGAAGGGGGCGGTAATATCACCGTTTACGGCTATGTCCGGGTCAGCACCAAAGAGCAGAATGAAGATCGGCAGCTTGTTGCGCTGCACGAACTGAACATCCCGGAGAAGAACATCTATTCAGACAAACAATCTGGCAAGGACTTTGAGCGGCCACAATACAAGCGTATGGTGCATCGCATGAAAAAAGACGATCTGCTCTACATCAAGAGTATCGACCGTCTGGGCCGCAGCTACGGAGAAATATTGGAGCAATGGCGCATCCTGACAAAAGAGAAAGGAATCGACATCGTGGTGCTGGATATGCCCCTGCTAGACACCCGCCGGGGGAAAGACCTGATGGGGGCATTCCTTAGTGACGTTGTGCTTCAAGTCCTCTCCTTTGTGGCGGAGAACGAGCGCGTCAATATCCGCCAGCGCCAGGCGGAGGGCATTGCAGCAGCAAAGGCCCGAGGAGTGCGTTTCGGCAGACCGCCCCGACCATTGCCGGAGAACTTTCACAGCGCCTATCAGCGGTGGAAAGCAAAGGAAATCACAGGCACCACCGCAGCGAAGGAGTGCGGCATGGCGCTCTCTACTTTCCGTTATCGGGCGGCAATTTACAAAGATGCCCAATTGTCGTAAATTAGGTGTTTTGGCAAAAAGGTGTACTTTCCTGCAGTTTGCTACCTTTTTGACTGGAAACAGAATAACATAATAAGCGACCGTTTTCAATACTTCATGTGGCCCCACAAGATGAAATAATTGTTTGCAGGAAAGTACACTTTTTTGAAATGGCGAAGAACTATCAACAAAAACAGCGGAACGCCCTGCAGAAATACACATGAATCATCGGAGGGCCACTATGCTGTTCAATTCTATGGAATTTGTAATATTTTTTCCAACAGTTGTACTGACCTATTTCATCATTCCGAAACGTTTGAAAAACCTCTGGCTTTTAGCTTCCAGTTATTATTTTTATATGTGCTGGAACGCCCGGTACGCGCTGCTCCTGCTTTTTTCGACCGTAGTAACCTATACAGGCAGCCTGACGATAGAGGCCGTCAAGAAGAGCGGATGGACAGAACACAAAAAAGTACTAGTGAAAAAACTGGCAGTAGGCGTGACCATCATCCTGAATCTTTCGATTCTGTTCTACTTCAAATATGTAAATTTTTTCCTGTCCCTACTTGGAAGAGCACTATCGATTCTGCATGTAGAACTGTCGCTCCCAAAGTTTGACATCCTTCTGCCGGTAGGAATCTCTTTTTATACGTTTCAGGCTCTGGGCTATACCATGGATGTATACAGGGATGAGATCTGCGCAGAAAAGAACTTCTTTCAATATGCGCTGTTTGTGTCCTTTTTTCCACAGTTAGTAGCCGGCCCCATTGAGCGCTCTAAAAATCTTCTGCATCAACTGTCGGAACCGAAAAAATTCTGCTATGAATCCGTACGGAATGGGCTGCTTCTTATGCTGTGGGGGTTTTTTCTCAAAATCGTCATCAGCGACCGTTGTGCAGTTCTGGTCAACACAGTATACAACAACTATGGCTCATATCAGGGCTTTCAACTTATATTAGCAAGTGTATTATTCGCCGTTCAGATCTATTGTGATTTTATGGGATATTCAGTAATCGCCAAAGGAGCTGCACTTGTCCTGGGATACCGGCTTATGGATAATTTTACTCAACCGTATTTGTCTGTTTCAGTAAAGGAATTTTGGAGGCGCTGGCATATTTCCCTCAGCACGTGGCTGAGAGATTATCTTTATATCCCGCTGGGAGGGAACCGTGGATCGCGGCTTACTAAATATAGAAATCTGATGCTTACGTTTTTAGCGAGCGGGCTGTGGCATGGGGCGGCTATCCAGTATGTCCTGTGGGGCGGGATCCACGGTTTTTACCAAATCGCAGAAGATGTCCTGGCAAAACCGTTCAGAAAAGCATGCGATAAACTCTGCGTGCGGACAGATACGTTTTCTTGGAAACTGACAGGCGTAGCGTGGAATTTTTTTCTAGTTGACATCGCTTGGGTCTTCTTCCGGGCAGATTCCGTAAAAGCTGCGCTGCAGATCTTACGCAGATCGACTTGGCTTTCCAATTCCGGGCAGATTTTGAACGGCGGACTTTACCAGCTGGGGCTGAATGAACGAAACATGACCATTTTACTAGGCGCATTGTTGATCCTTTTGGTCTCTAGTGTGATGAGGGAACGGGGGATCCGGATCCTGGAGTGGCTTTCCACGCAGAATGCAGTTTTCCGTTACGCTGTATATTGGTGCGCTGTGGTGCTGATCATCTTTTCCTTGGATATTACCGGACAGGAATTTATCTATTTCCAATTTTAAAATGTGGTGGTCGTATATGAAACAAGTAGGGAAACTGGTGTTCAAATGCTTCTGCGTACTTCTGCCTTTTTTTGTCCTTGGACTTTATATGAGACAGCACCCATTGACCTTTTTGGATAACGAAGCGCCGCATTATATATGGAACCGGCAGAAAACCAATACAGAGCAGGAAAAGGAATATCGCGTGATTATTCTTGGCGACTCCGTTGCTAATGCGGCATATGTACCGGAGATCCTGTCGCAGGATACTTTAAATTTAGCATTGGGTGGAACAACTCCGGTGGAAAGCTACTATATATTAAGAGATTGGCTTGACCACAACCCCGCGCCGGAAGTTTGTTATATCAGTTTTCAGGATAACCATTTGCTGTTAGAGAATTGCTTCTGGTCAAGAACCATGTATTCTCATCGCTTCAACGTTCGCCAAACTCTGGAAATGATGCAGGCGGCGATTTCTCATGGGGAGTCGTCCGTTTTGACAGAGCATTATTGGCTGGATTATATTTCTTACACCCTGTACCTCCCTAATAAGTATATTACAGCATTTATGAATGCCGGGTTTAACCAGCGCTACACAGATAATTCTGCGTCCATACAATCGGACGAACTGCACGGCGGTCGTTATACTGCAAGAGGAACCAAGGAATATGCTGATACCACGCCGCTGCCGTTTGATCAATTTCATGTAAATCCACTATTTGATGAATACTACTATAAAATTGCGGGGCTTTGTGCGGAAAACGGCATTATTCTGCGGGTCGTCAAACTGCCGCTTCCGGATAACAGAACATTTTCAGATGATTATAAAAAGGAGTTTTATGAGTATTATAACAACTTGCAGCAACAATATCCTTTTGTTACGGTAGACTGGTTTTCTGCATATCCGAGAGATCGTTTCGCGGATGCAGACCATATGAATTCTCACGGGGCACTTCAGTTCAGCACAGAACTTAAGGAGCGCTATTCAGAGGACTTTATTTCTTCTGCATCGGATGCGGAACGATTGCCGGCTATCGACGATTCGATCAAAGCTGAGAATAAGATAGAGTGGATTCTGAAATGGATCACAGGAAAGGACTACACCGTTCTCTTTTATGATAAGAGAGGCCTGTTCTCGTCTATGTATGAAGAGCAGCTCAAGGAAAAATGGGGAACGGAGACACTCGGCTTATATCCAGTCCCTATAGACAGGCCGGCCATCTTATCGGATGGAAAACCTGCGGAAAGCGATTCACTCGGAACCGTTCCAAGTGTCTGGGGACTTTCCGGGACAGGACAAACAGTATCGCCGGTATTGATATCATTGACAGAAGAAGGCTTGACAATACAGTTCAGCGAACAGGAGCCTCAGCCATGGGTCACGGGATCTAATGACATATTAGGGGTGACCGTTATAAGGAATGATAATCGCTCCATTGTCTGTAAAAAATCTTTCCGATACGTGGACGAAGCATTTGCATTGGTGCAATGATCATCGAATTCGTTTAAAATGGGGGTGTTTGGAACCTGGATACCAGCGTCTACTCCCCCCCCGGTTCATCCAGCTGCTGGGGGATCTGGAGAAGCTGTGCGAGACCTTCCGCTATCTGGGCAGCTACTCCGAGATCGT
>CANQRR010000115.1 GCA_947626285.1 uncultured Lachnospiraceae bacterium | reverse complement strand
AGCTACAACAAATTTCATAAAATTTGACAAAAAAATAAGACTGAAAATCCAGTCTTTACAAGGGTTTAAAGGGTGTCCAACTGTTACGAAAAGGTAATTAGACTGTCAAACTTCCGGGTATAATCTCTGCCGAGATTATACCATTTCCTAGCCGGAACCTCAATCAGAAATCGGACCGCTGCATTTTTGCTTTCTGATAGAAATGCATATTGACAACGCATGCATATGATACTATAATAGGTCGAAACTTCAAATTTGAACTTTATAATTTTGGAAGGAAGCGCACGAATGAACCGTAAGAATAATATGGCGAACTTTCACAGCTATATGGAGGCGTATGAGTATTGCTGCAAACCGCTCTGCCGGGAGATCGCCATGCCGCAGATGGCGTTTGATATCCTGATGTTTCTGGCGAATAATCCGGACGCCTGCACGGCGAAGGATATCAGCCGGAGCCG
This sequence comes from uncultured Lachnospiraceae bacterium, assembly GCA_947626285.1. Taxonomy (GTDB): domain Bacteria; phylum Bacillota; class Clostridia; order Lachnospirales; family Lachnospiraceae; genus Choladousia. Next base: position 5,233 of record CANQRR010000115.1, on the reverse strand, counting down.
GGGGTTCAAGGAAAACATCCTGTCGGTCAACATCAACAAGCTGGTGAACGAAGGCTATCTGGAGCGCTCTGCCGTGGCGGGGGATCGCAGGAAAGTGCGCCTGGACTGCACGCAGAAGGCGCAGCCGATCATCGAGCGGGGACGCAGGCTGCAGGAGGAATTCAACCAAAGGATTAGGGAAGGCGTGAGCGCGGAGGACTTCGAGGTCTGCCAGCGCTGTCTCGATATCGTGGGACAGAATGCGCGCAGGATCCTGCAGATGAAACTTCCTGCCGATGCGTCGCGTGGAGGAGAAGGAAGTACTTGCTGATGCGCTGTATTGATATGAATGAGGTTTTGACCGGCGCGCCAGACCAGACAGAGATATCGTGAACAGACAGAACCAGAAGGAGTGAGGACAGATGAAGTATCGTTATGTTGCAATCGAGCGCGAATACGGGAGCGCCGGGACCGAGATCGGAAAAAGGATCACGGAGCTTGGAGGTATTCCGAACTATGGGATCGAGATTCTGGAACAGGTGTCGGAGAACCTCAATATCGACATCGGTCGGATTGAACAGTACGAGGAGCGGGCGACGAACAGTTTCCTGTATTCCATATACCTGATGGGGAAGATGAGAGAGGGAGCCGAAGGACAGCTGTCCAACGAGGGACAGATCTATCTCGAGGAGCAGAAAGTGATCCAGAAGATGGCGGCGAAAGGGCCGGCGGTCTTTGTAGGCCGCTGTGCGGCAAACGTGTTCACGGACCGGACGGACGTCCTGAAGGTATTCATACGGGCGGACAAGGAGCTGCGCAGGAAGCGCGCGATCGAGAGCTATGGGATCAAGCCGAACGAAGTGGAGGTCGTGGTGTATAAATTTGACCGGAAGCGCGGCAATTACTACGCGACAAATACGGGAAGGAACTGGCATGACCTTTCGAACTACCACATGGTTCTGGACAGCGGCAAGCTTGGGATCGAGCGCTGTGCCAGACTGATCCTGGACGCCATGAACGAATAGCGAAACAATCATGCCGGATCGGGCACGAGTGGGCGTGAAAACGATAATAACGGATCTTGCAGGAGGGACATTATGAAAAATATTTTTCGATTTCTTGCCGAGGCGAAGGGCGCGGTGGCAGTGATCGTGGCCTTGCTGATCATACAGGCGTACTGCGATCTTGCCCTGCCGTCCTACACGAGCGACCTGCTGAACGTCGGGCTTCAGCAGAACGGTATCGCGGACGCGGTGCCGGAGACGATACGGGAGGAGAGCCTGGAGACGCTGGAGCTCTTCCTCACGGACGAGGACACGGAGAAGGCGGAAGCCGCCTACGCGGAAGCGGATGAGGAGGGCGTGCGGGCGCTGAAAAAGCTCACCGCGGACGAGCGCGAAGCGCTGCACGATATCCTTGCGCTTCCGGAGAGCGTCGTCTTCCAGATGAGCAACAGCGAGGAAGGATCTAAGATGCTGGAGATGGCGAAGGGCGCCATTGGCTTGGGCGTGATGTCCAAGGATACGCTGCAGGAGCAGCTGCAGGAGCGGCTTTCCCAGATGGACGGATCGACGGATATGTTCCTGGACCAGGTCGCGGTCGGCTACGTCGCCGCGGAGTATGAGGCGCAGGGAGCCGATGTGAACGCGATCCGCAACGCGTACCTGTTCAAGGTGGGTGCGAAGATGCTGCTGATGGCGCTGATCATGGCGATCGTGGCGATCCTGACCGGCTACATTGCTGCGAAGGTGTCCGCCGGGATCGGCCGGAACCTGCGCGAGCGGCTCTACACGAAAGTTATGAATTTCACCAGCGCGGAGATCGAACAGTTTTCGACGGCATCGCTGATCACACGCTGTACCAACGACATCCAGCAGGTCCAGATGCTGACGGTCATGCTGCTGCGCATGGTGACGTACGCGCCGATTCTTGCGATCGCGGGCGTTTTCAAGGTGATCCAGACCGGCTCTTCGATGAGCTGGATCATCGTTCTCGCTGTCATTCTGCTGGCGATCTGCATCGCGATCCTGTTTGCCGTCGCCTATCCGAAGTTCCAGATCATGCAGCAGCTGGTCGACCGGCTGAACCTGGTGTCCAGGGAGATCCTAAGCGGCGTGATGCCGATCCGCGCGTTCGGGAGGCAGAAGTACGAGGAAGAGCGCTTCAAGAAGGCGAATACGGATCTTTTCAAGACGCAGCTCTTCACGAACCGCACGATGACCTTCATGATGCCCGTCATGATGTTTATTATGAACGGCGTGTCGGTGCTGATCGTCTGGGTGGGCGGCCACGGCGTGGATACCGGAAGCGTGCAGGTAGGCGATCTGACGGCGTTCATCACCTATTCGATGGTCATCATCATGGGCTTCCTGATGCTCTCCATGATCTCCATCATGCTGCCGAGGGCAGGCGTCGCGGCGGACCGTATTGCGGAGGTGCTGGAGACGGAGATCAGCCTGAAGGACGCGGACGTGACGAGGGACGCGGAGCTGGAGCGGCGGATGAAAGGAGCAGAGACGCGCAGCGGAGGCGGGGCTTCTGACGGAGACACATCCGGCTGCGACCGGAAGCAACAGACGGGCGGCGTGTTGAAATTTGACGATGTTTCGTTTACCTATCCGGGCGCGGAGTCGCCGGTGCTGGAGCATATCTCCTTCACAGCTGAGCCGGGAAAGACGACCGCGATCATCGGCTCGACGGGCTGCGGCAAGTCCACGCTGGTCCACTTGATCCCGCGTTTCTATGACGTGACGGAGGGCAGCATCACGCTGGACGGGATCGACATCCGCGAGCTCAGCCAGAAGAAGCTGAGGGATTGCATCGGCTACGTGCCGCAGAAAGGCGTCCTGTTCTCCGGGACGATCGAGAGCAATCTGAAATACGCGGGCGAGCAGGTCACGGACGCAGACATGGAGACCGCGGCTGCGATCGCGCAGGCGACCGAGTTTATCGATACCAAGGAGAACCGCTATCAGTCGGACATCGCTCAGAACGGTTCCAACGTGTCGGGCGGACAGCGGCAGAGGCTGTCGATCGCGCGGGCGATCGCGAAGCACCCGCAGATCTTCCTGTTTGACGATTCCTTCTCGGCGCTGGATTACAAGACGGATTCTCTGCTTCGGAAAGCGCTCGCCGAGCAGGTGCAGAATGCGACGGTCATCATTGTCGCGCAGAGGATCTCCACGATCCTGCACGCCGACCAGATCCTTGTCATGGAGGATGGCCGCGTCGTGGGGATGGGCACGCACCGGGAACTGTTGGAGAATTGCCAGACTTATCTGGAGATTGCAAGAGGGCAGATGTCAGAGGAAGAGATACAGAAAGAACTGAAAGGGGGCGAGTGATATGGCAGAGATGAGAAGACCGAGAGGCCGCATGCGCGGTGAGAAGGCGAAAGACTTCAAGGGGACGATACGGAATCTGCTGCGCTATATGGGCGTGTACAAGATCGCGCTCGCCGCGGTGGCTGTTTTCGCAATCGCTTCAACAGTATTTAATGTAATCGGACCGAAGATCCTCGGCAACGCCACGACGGAGCTGTTCAACGGCCTGATCGCGAAGCTCTCCGGCACCGGAAGTATCAATTTCGGGAAGCTTGGAAGCATCCTGTTGAGCCTGATGGGCATTTACGGCCTGTGCGCCGTGTTCTCTTTCATTCAGGGCTGGCTCATGACGCAGATGTCGCAGAGCATGTGCTTCCGGATGCGCGAGGACATCAGCAAAAAGATCAACCGCATGCCGCTGGCGTACTTTGAGCGCAACGCGGTGGGCGATATTCTGTCCAGGATCACGAACGACGTGGACACCCTGGGCATGGCGTTCAACCAGTCCATCACACAACTCATCACCTCCGTGTGCACGCTGATCGGCGTACTTGTTATGATGCTGTCCATCTCGCCGCTCATGACGCTGATCACGGTCCTGATCCTGCCGGTTTCCATGATGCTGGTGATGGGGATCGTGAAGCGGTCGCAGAAATACTTCATCGCGCAGCAGAAATATCTGGGACTGATCGACGGGCAGATCGAGGAGACGTTCTCCGGGCACGACGTTGTGAAGGCGTTCAACCGCGAGGAGACCGAGCTGGAGGCGTTCCGCGAGACGAACGGGATCCTGTTTGAGTCGGCGTGGAAGAGTCAGTTCCTGTCCGGCCTGATGATGCCGATCATGAACTTTGTCAGCAATCTCGGCTATGTGGCGGTCGCCGTGGCTGGCGCGATGCTGGCGGCGGCAGGGACCATTGAGATCGGCGACATCGTGGCTTTCGTCCAGTACGTGAAGCGCTTCACACAGCCGATCACGCAGATGGCGCAGGTCTCCAACCTGCTGCAGTCGATGGCGGCCGCGGCTGAGCGTATCTTTGAATTTTTGAACGAGGAAGAGGAAGTGCAGGAGACGCAGCAGCCGACCGACCCGGCTGTCATACAGGGCGAGGTGTCTTTCGAGCATGTACAGTTCGGCTACACGCCGGATAAGATCGTCATCCATGATTTCAACAGCGAGATTGAGCCGGGCCAGATGGTGGCGATCGTCGGTCCGACCGGCGCCGGCAAGACGACGATGGTGAAACTGCTCATGCGCTTCTATGATGTGAATTCCGGCTGCATCCGCCTGAACGGGCACGCGGTCGGCGAGTTCGACCGGAACGCGCTGCGAAACGGTTTCGGCATGGTGCTGCAGGATACCTGGCTCTTCAAGGGGTCGATCATGGAGAACATCCGTTACGGCCGGCTGGAGGCGACGGACGAGGAAGTCATCCGTGCCGCGAAACTGGCGCGCGCCGACAAGTTCATCCGCTCCCTGCCGGGCGGCTATCAGATGGAGATCAACGAGGAGGCTTCCAACATTTCGCAGGGCCAGAAGCAGCTGCTGACGATCGCCCGCGCGATCCTGGCGGACAATCCGATCATGATTCTCGACGAGGCGACTTCGTCTGTCGACACTAGGACAGAACATCTGATCCAGGCAGCGATGGATACGCTGCTCAAGGGCCGCACTTCGTTCGTGATCGCACACCGGCTCTCGACGATCCGCAACGCCGACCTGATCCTTGTCATGAAGGACGGCGACATCGTGGAGCAGGGCACGCATCAGGAGCTGCTGGAGCAGAACGGCTTCTACGCGGCGCTCTACAACGCGCAGTTCGAGGTGGCTTAAGTCGTAAGCATAAGAAGCTTAAGGGGGTGTCGCAAAATCATCAAAATTAGATGATTGAGCGACACCTTCGCTTATTATAACCCAAAAATCCGGAGAC
>CANQRR010000114.1 GCA_947626285.1 uncultured Lachnospiraceae bacterium | reverse complement strand
TTTTGGTGTACTCTTTTTCCCCGATTTTTTAGGTTATTTGTTTTCATTTTTCTCTTGACATATCACCAAATTGCTTATATGACACAATTATCCTTATGGATCATAAAAAAGCACCATTCTGTCATTAATCTCTATAATACTACTAATAAAAGCTGTCACCATAACTGTCCTCAAAACAGGCGGCAACTGACCCCGAAAGGTCAGATTCAATAAAAAAGCATAATGCTTACGCTAAACAAAAACTCATCGAAATCGTACTCTATCGTGCCCCCATATTTTTCTACCGCAGATTCAATATTTTGTAATCCCCAGCCATGTTTGCTTCGCTCTGCTTTCGATGTGTTGATTGTTCCGTTTATGATCACCGGTGATGAAACACTGCTATTCTGCATCCGAATAAGAATAAACTGATGGATTCTCCGGATCGTCAAGATAATTTCTTTCTTTGCATCCTTCGGACATTTCTCGCACGCCTCTATGGCGTTGTCAAACAGATTAGAAAAAATTGTGCATAAATCTACCGGATCGATACGGCAATCCTTCGGATATTCCGTACGTATCTGAACACCAATTCCTCTTTCTTTAGCAGTTTCGGTTTTCCTGCACAGGATGTAGTCAACGGCTTCAATTCCGGTCTGGCGCTCAACACCAAAAGTTTTATAATTTCCGACCAGCTTTTCCAGATATTCCTTCGCTTCGGATACATGATCTCCGGCCAGATAATTTTGAACCGCCAGAAAATGGTTTCGCATATCGTGATACAGCTTAGCATTTGATTCATAAGTTTCTTTCGCTAAGCGATAATTGGTTTCCAACAGTTGGTTTCTCCTGTCTGCATATTCCGCTTCCTGACGAATTTCCCATATCCGCAATGTCAAATACAAAATAGCCACTGTCAGAATGCAGCTCAGCCCCAACAAGATCTGGGAAAAGTTCCATGCGAATCCAAGCAGATATTCCAAATGTATAACATAATAAATACTGCCAGCACCTCCAAGGATAAGACATATTAAAGTAATGGCAAAGCTTCTGTTTCCTGTATGCAGCATCTTTTTGCGGAGCAATCCGCCAAAGAACATCACAAGAACAAAATCAACCGTCTTGGCAAAAGCAACAAGAACAACACGTTTTCCATCAAAAGAGCTTATCTGCTGAGTCGCTTCCGTTGTATCAACTATGCCGGCATGATTCATAACAAGAAAGAGCATCATATCCACAAAGGACAGAAAAGCGATATATCCGACAGAAGCGAGCAGATAATCAGGGAATTTTCCCCGAAACAGGAGTTTTGCGCCCAGAGCAAACGCGATCACAGCATATATAAATGTTGGCAGACTGATCGACAGCTCCGCCAGATTCATCATAATAACGCCGAAAGCAACAAACCCGGCAACGATGAACGTAAAACGTCCCTGCTTCCCCTTTGTAAATCTCCTGTCCGATATTGAATCAATCACGTAAAAGAATAACAGAACCTCAGCCAATGATGCCAGCCATTCAAACAGTATTTCCAATGCCATCATATCTGTCTCCCCCAAAACCGCAGCAATACTTTTTTCAACTCCGGAATGCCTGACTTACTGATAACAAGATGACGATCATCCGGCAGAAGGACTCCATTCTCATTCACCCCGATCACATTTGCAAGATTTACAATACACCCTCTGTCCACAAAGCAGAAATAGTCTTTGCTGATCTCCTTAAATACCTGCGCCAGCGTCATCCTCACGGAAACTGTCCTGCCATTCAATAAGTAAAATACCACGTATTTTCTATCTTTCAAAATATACATAATCTGCCTGTAATTTAACTGTTCCACGCGGTTTTTTGTCTGAACCGTATAAAACTCGTTTCGTTCCAGATCATATAGCTTATAAAAATCTTTCAGCGCCGCAGGCAGTTTTTCCTCTATCGCTTTCTTAGGAATGTAACGGAAGACAGAAAATTCGTATGCCTCGATCGCATATTCCAAATGTGAAGTGATAAAAATAACCGTTGCTGCAGGCATATGGTCGTGAATACTTCTTGCAAGCTCCATCCCGTTTGCTCCCGGCATTTCAATATCCAGCAAAAAAAGATCATAGTTCAGACCATCCTGCAGATCATATCTCAGGCTTTCACTCGACTGATACAGCTGCGTTTTTATTTCCGTACAGTTCTTTCGGAAAAACTCCCCGACAAGTTCCCCGATCTCGGAAAGTATCAACGTATCATCGTCACATATCGCTATATTCAGCATAGTAATATCCTCTCAGATCTGTGGTTCAACGACCGTATCATGTACCACCGAAGCACCATGCTATTCCGGCAATAATACAGAGAAAAACAGCGCTCCTATTCATAGAACATCCATCATTTCTATCATCTCGCGCCATGCAAAGTAATCAAATTGATCTCCGGCGTATCAAACAGGCGGAAACCCAGAAGAGCTATGTTCGCGCTTGCCCCTAAGCCGGCGCTAACGTACTGCTGCATTTCCCCGAACCGGATCAACCCTTTCACTTCCTTCTGATCGGGGAAATAGCCGTTATTGGTCCCCGCGGTCGGAGACGGAATATAGAGCGCCCCGTAAAACGGTATTCGCCATTGTCCTCCGTGATAGTGCCCCGCGATGGACAGGCTGTAATCCAGATACCCCAGCGACTCCATTTCTTCCGCTGACAGATTCACCTGCATCGGATAATGGTTGACTCTAATCTTCACATCGCCATTGTGATTCAGCTCATCATACCAGCCTTGCAGCCGCTCCCCGTAGGCAAGCACTTTTTCATACTGCTCATGGTTCTCAAACCGTTCCTCCGGCACGTCCGAATAGTTCAGGTCAATCTCCGGTTTATCCAGAGGCGGAACAAACCAGATTCTCTGTCCGTTTCTCTCAATTTCAGCGGGCTCAAGCAATACCCGCACGCCCTTTTCCTCAATCTCTTTTCCGACCGAAGTCAATTCACCCGTACAGCTTCCGCCAAGGTTTTCAACGGCGAACGGCCCCGTGTTGCCATCCACCCAATATGCAGGTTTATCTGAACCAAGACCGTTGAGCAACGCAAAAACGGCACCGGAAGATGCTTCATCGCTTTCCGCATACTTGTTCATATCGCCGGTAAGCAGAACACAATCATAATCCAGTGAATGAATCGCGGCCAGCAGCCTGCCTTGATTCTTTCCGAAATATTTTCCGTGCAAGTCCGAAATCTGTAAAATACGATAGCCTTCAAATGCTTCCGGCAGTCCGTCAAGCGTAATGTCCTGCTTTGCCACAACGACTCTTCCGTTATCATAAATATTATAGATCATGCCTGTTGCAAGCAGAAATAGCAAAACCCATAATGCAATAAAACGTTTCTTTTTCATGATCTCTCCTATATTTGAATGATACTAATTTTGATCATCAGAATCATTTTTATAATAGGAATAACAATTCCGCCAGGGCTCAAGCCAATGCCGCCAATTATATTTTTTCAGATATTTGTTTATCGATGGAGATATATTTATGTACAGACATATTAAATAGGTCAAAATATTTAGTCTGACGCAGGGTCCTCTATATTGATCTACGTAGTCAAAGAAGTCAAAATACAGATTGGTAATCCAGATTGCCCATGCAGCCGGAAACAACAGCAAAATACTGGTCGCTAATCTTCCCACGTCCAATTCACTTCTAAGTTTCCCTTCCCCTTCTGAAATGAGAAGATTGAATATAACAACCAGACCTTTCGCATAAAATCCGTATATTCCGGTCGGTCTGTTTGTTTTTATTAAAACAGTAAAAAACATTATAACAAATATGATCCACCATAATATAAGAATCGCATCTAAGATAATCATGGAGACCGGTCTATGGGGCTTCATACTATCCTCCTTATTAACATCTGCCATAATCATCATACCTTGATACCTGACTCTATGTCAATTCGTTCTTCACATTGGAATACAAAACCGATATGAAAAAACTCCTAAATTTGCATGAGAATATCCGCTATGCGGTGTAATATTCTTTTCCATTATGCCCTCTGACCTTGAGCCGCAAAGCGCCCTCATCCTTTGAGTTCGACTGCAACATAGAGAAGAGCTTTCTAAAGCTACCATCAAGCAATTCCAGAAGTATTTCTTCTGCCACTCTAATTGCGCTCTCGTCTCTGTCCCAAAACAGGATAATGCTCATAGTGTCATTCATACAAACTTTTCAATTTCAATTCTCTCCGATTTTGTATTTACCCTGCTTCGCTTTCAATCATTATGCAAAAACAGCTTTCCTACTATATATCGTATTCTTATCACTTCCTGTTACAGGTTCTGATAAAAATTTAATGTTTTCAGCCTAGCATTAAGTTCTTCTTAGCACACTTAATATATTGTATATTCAATATAGCATATATCCTTTTCATCAAATCATAGTGTCCGCATAATCCATGTTTTTTGTCCCCAAATAAAAAAAGGAGAAATATCCGCTTTCAAAATCCCGCCTAGTGCAATCATGAAAGCTTGCTTCGTAATACAAAAACCCACTTTCATTCGTTTTGTGTCTGGCATACTTGGTTGGAATTCCGCTTCCCATTCCTTCCTGCACATTTTATAAAATGTGCAGATTGGCTCCTATTGGAAATAGTCGTAGCGTGTCAATAAACCAGTACGGGACAATTTCTATTCACACAGACAGAAGGGCGGTTACCTCGCCCCTCTGTCCTCCCTAACAGTCCCATTCTGCTGATAGTCTGCCATTTTCTTTTTCTGTTGCTTGCCTTACAGCCTTCTAGTTAAAAATCAATCACATTTCCACTTTGAAACTGAATAACGGGATTCCCATTTTCCCTCCCTCATTGTAGGTTTCCCTTTCCAGGATTGACTCCCTAATTCCGGACGTGTTTTCAAACGTCTTTTCATACGTATCCACCTTCAGCCATTTTCCATCTACCTTTACTTCATTCCATTGATGCGACCAGCTATCTGCATTGACATGCCGTACCGGGACCTTTGCCATCTCACACAGCATCATGTATGCCTTTGCATGTCCGGAACAGGCTGCTTTCTTCAGAATCAAGGCCGCATAAGCCTCATTGCCAAAATTCTTTTTGTACGCTGCAGGGGACTGGTTCTTCTGCCAAGAGCAATTATCTGCGATCCATTTGAACAGTACATAAGCACGTTCCGCAGTATTCATATCACCGGAAATGCATTTCTTTATGATCTGCTTCGCTTTCTGCCTAGCCAGCTTGAGCCGCCGCGCACTGTCCGGCTGCTTCACCGTGACGCTGCATTTGAAAGATTTCTTTCCCACTTTAGCTGTAATCGTCGCCTTGCCGGCCTTTCTTGCCATAATCTTTCCTTTTGAAGTGACTGTGGCAACTTTCTTTTTTGAGGATTTCCATTGAATCTTTTTCACCGTGCCCAGTATCTTAACGGTTTTTGTCTCTCCAACATATAAGATCACTTTTTTACTGCTGATCCTAGCTTTCGACGCACGAGCCTGCAGCGGGGTCACAGTCAGAAGCGCACACAGTAAAGCCAGCAGCACCCCCGCAAATGGCATGGCACATTTCCCTAAGTTTCTGTTGCTGCCTCTTTTTTCTATAACCACTGTCCTCATTCGTACATTCCCTCCTTATGTGCCCTGGTCTTCAGATACAATATCTCTTGCTAACTTCTATTATAGAGAAATCTTCCCACATCGCAAGGATATCCTGCATTCCCCTGTCGCTGTCTCCTTAAATCTTACCGGGATCTTTCTTCCTTTCCGTTGCCCTGATCTTCAA
>CANQRR010000113.1 GCA_947626285.1 uncultured Lachnospiraceae bacterium | reverse complement strand
AATCCACCCGCGTGATCGAATTCAGCTCATCCAGCGTGTTCTGTAAAATCTGACTTGAAATCATATCTTCACTTCCTTTTTTGCTCGTTCTGTTCAAAAAAAACCTGAATCAGGTTACTTTTTCTGCTATTTAAATAATCATACCCGATTTTCCGAAATTTGACAATAAAAAACTGCGCGCCGCCAGTCGGCTTTCGTGTAAAAATCCGCACATAAAAAAGGCAGGCTCCCTTTCCGGAAAGTCCTGCCTTTTGTCCCATTTAAAATTTGAATACCGCGACCCCGTACGGCGGAAGGTCGTACGCGAAAGAATAATCTCTCCCGTCGCACTCCTGTTTGACCGCCTTGTAGATCTCCGGCTGCTCCTTGCCGCTGCCTCCGAACTCCGCCGCGTCGCTGTTTAAGACCAGCCTGTACTGCTTGCGCCTCGGCACCCCGACGCGGTAATCCGGGCGCGCCACCGGCGTGAAATTGATGACGAACAGAAGGTTGCTCTTGCCGTCCTCCGAATGCCGCACAAAACTGAAAATGCTGCGGTAACAATCGTCGGCGTTGATCCACTCAAAGCCGCAGGGATTGCAGTCCGCCTGGTACATCGCGGGCGTCTTCGCGTACAGGTGCAGCAGCGCGCGCACGTAATTCTGCATCTGGCGATGCTTCTCTTCCCCAAGCAGGTACCAGTCAAGCTCCCTCTCCTCGCTCCACTCCTGGAACTGCGCGAAATCCTGTCCCATGAACAGAAGCTTCTTGCCCGGATGCCCGAACATGAACGAATATCCCGCCTTCAGATTCGCGAACTTGTCGTCGTAGAGACCCGGCATCTTGTTGATCATCGAACACTTGAGATGCACCACCTCGTCGTGGGAGAGCACAAGCACGTAACGCTCCGAGTACGCGTAAGTCATCGCGAAGGTCATCTTGTTGTGATTGTAACGGCGGAAGTACGGGTCAAGCTTCATGTACTCAAGAAAATCGTGCATCCAGCCCATGTTCCACTTCATCGTAAAGCCAAGTCCGTCGTCCTCCGGGCGGCCTGTCACCTTCGGCCACGCCGTCGACTCCTCGGCGATCATCATCAGTCCCGGATAGCGGCCGACCATGAGGCTATTCAGATGCTTGAAGAACCAGATCGCCTCAAGGTTTTTGTTGCCGCCGTACTCGTTGGCGACCCACTGCCCATCCTGCTTGCCGTAGTCAAGGTAGAGCATCGAAGCCACTGCGTCCACGCGCAGTCCGTCCACATGGAACTGCTCCACCCAGTAGATCGCATTGGCGATCAGGAAATTGCGCACCTCGCTCTTTCCGTAGTCGAAGATCTTGGTCCCCCAGTCCGGGTGTTCGCCCTTGCGCGGGTCCGCATACTCATACAGCGGCGCGCCGTCAAACCAGGACAGACCCTGCTCGTCGCGCGGAAAATGCGCCGGCACCCAGTCCAGGATAACGCCGATCTTGTTCTTGTGCAGATAATTTACGAAATAGGCAAAATCTTCCGGCGTGCCGTAACGCGAAGTCGGCGCAAAGTAGCCGGTCACCTGATAACCCCACGAACCGTCGAACGGATGCTCCGCGATGCCGATCAGCTCGACGTGCGTGTAACCCATATCCTTGATGTACTCGACCAGAGAATGCGCGAATTCGCGGTAATTGTAGAAGCCTGCGCTGTCCGGGCCGTGCGGATGCTTCATCCAGCTTCCCGGATGGACCTCATAGATCGCGACCGGGCTTTTGTCCTGATTGAAGGTCTTGCGCTTTTCCATCCATGCGGAGTCCGACCATCTGATCCGGGAGAGATCGGCGATACGCGACGCCGTCCCCGGACGAACTTCCGCGGAATTTCCAAACGGATCGGCCTTGTAAAATTTATAACCCTCCGGCGTGTGGATCAGATATTTATACAGCGCTCCTTCCTCCACGTCCGGGATGAACAGGTCGTAGATCCCCAGCGGCTCCTGGCGCTCCATCGGGTACTGAAGCTCATCCCAGCCGTTGAACGACCCGATGACATGCACGGAATCCGCATGCGGCGCCCACACCGCGAAGTACACGCCCTTCTTTCCGTCGACCTTCATCGGATGCGCGCCCAGTTTCTCAAAGATGTTGTAGTGCGTTCCCGCGCCGAACAGATACTGATCGTAATCTGAGATGAACTGCTCCGGACGTTTCGGCTCCTTCTTTTTCACGTTTGCCTTCTCTGCCATTGTAAACTCTCCTTTTCCCTGCGCTAAAACTTAGTAAACTTTATATAATTTATCCGGACGGAACCGCACGGTACCCTTCCTTGGAACTTTCCCGGCAAAACCGTAGATACACATTGGAAAACGAAAAGCTTTCTTTTTTCGGTTTGTGCCGGAAAAGCCCCGGAAATCCCTGCGGTTCCTGTATACCTAAACACGGATACTCAGATATATTAACAAACTACCAGTAACATACTTCCACCCGCCGGGAGCGTTGCGCTGACGCGCCCGTTCTCCTGCGGGACTTGCGCCCCGGTCGCAAGATCCGTGATGTGCTGTGCGGCCTGCGGAAGCGGCACGGACAGCTGCGCCTCGTTTTCATCGTTATTTACCATCACGACGACCGACTCCTGCTCGCCGATCCGCGCGAACGCGTACTGGCGATTTGTCAGGAGCAGTTCACGGTAGCGTCCCGTGCCGATGACTGGATGCTCCCTGCGGCATTTTCCAAGAAAGATCAGAAACTCTTTCAGTCCCGGCACAGGCGGATTCGCGTTCATCGCCTCCAAATTGAGATACGGCCGTAACGCCGGATCCCCGCCGTTCGCCTTCCTCCCATCAACGCCCCACTCGGAACCGTAGTAGATCGACGGCAATCCCGGCAGCGTGTAGAGCAACGTGTACACCGGTCTGATGTGCCGCCTGTCGTTCAGCTTTGAGATGATTCGATCCACGTCATGGTTGTCCACGAAAGAGTAGAGCGTGCGTCCCCGATAGATTCCGCCATTCTCATCAAACTGTCTGCGAATAGTATGCGCAATCTCAAAATAATTATGGTCGTTGTGCCCGGAATACAAACCCTTGTGAAGCTCGTAGTTCGTCACGGAATGCAGCATCTCCGGATTCGCCCAGCGCGCGTAATCCCCGTGGATCACCTCGCCCATCAGCCAGAAATCCGGTTTCTCATTGCCTGTCATCCAGCGCATTTCCTTCATGAAATCAAAGTCCAGACAGTCCGCGCAGTCCAGACGGATCCCGTCGATGTCAAACTCATGAATCCAGAAACGGATTACATCAAAGAGATAATCCTTCACCTCGCGGTTCTGCAGGTTCAGATTCGCCAGTTCCGCGCAGTTCCGCCAGGACTCATAGCCGAAGCCGTCGTTGTAATAATTATTCCCCCAGAAGTTGACGCCCTTGTACCAGCCGCAGTAACGCGATCCCTCGCGGTTCTGCTTGATATCCTGAAACGCGAAAAACTCCCTGCCCGTATGGTTGAACACGCCGTCCACCACGATCTTCAGTCCCAGCTCATGCGCCTGCTGCACGAAGGTCTTAAAGTCATCGTTGTCCCCAAGCCTGCGGTCCACCTTGTAATAATCCTTCGTATCATAGCCGTGCGTCATCGATTCAAACAACGGCCCTATGTAGATTGCCCCGCAGCCCAGCTCCCGGATGTGCGGCAGCCACTTCTTCAATTCATCAAAGCGGTGCACGACCTCCTGCTGGTTGTTGTCATACGGCGCGCCGCTCATGCCAAGCGGGTACATATGATAAAATATGGCTGTCTCATACCATGCACTCATAGCAAAACTCCCTATTCCTTGAGTATATTTTACTTTGCTACAAGCCGTGCAAGCTCAGATGCTCTCGCATCTTCGCTCACGGGCCCCTCGCCGGGGCGGCATCGCGCTCCTTCGGAGAGCGATAGCATCGCCCTATAAAGATGTCGCCTGACAGAATCGCCTGCAAGCAGTCGTTTTGTCATCCGGCATCTTTGCACGGCTTGTAGCTTACGTGAATATCCCATACATGAACTGGTCGACGACAGACGCGATCTGCTCTCCGCCAATCTTTCCGGAGCTCTCCTCCGGATCCGTCTCCCACTGCAAAAACAGGTACTGGTGGATCGTGCCAAGAAAACCGATCGCGAACTGCCGCTGCCTCCCGCGCATATTCCCCAACTTTCCGGCCTCGCGCTCAAACGCCTGCACAACGCTCTCGTAAAGCTCAACGAAATACGGACGCACCGCCTGATACGCCTCATTCTTCCGCGCAGAGTAGAGCAACGCCATCATCAACATATAAAACTGCCGGTCTTCTTCATAGAAAGCACAGGAAATCTCCCCCAGCCGGTACAGCGTCTCCCGGATATCACTTCCGGCTCCCACCGCAGTTTCCACCTGAGAGAGATAGCGCTCAAAGCGCGTCTCCAGAAGCGTCTTCAGCAGACCAATCTTACTACCGAAATAGTAGTACAGCGTCGGCTTCGTCAGCCCGGCGCGCTCCACGATCTCCTGGACTCCGACGGCGTCATAACCCTTCGCATAAAATAATTCTTTCGCACATTCCATAAGAAGCGCTCTATTGTTCATCTGGAATTGCCTCCCAGATTAATATACCGTTCGGTATATAAAAAGTCAAGGAAAATAGCGAAAGAAAAACAGTAGAAATCTAAAAAAAAACAGGAAACCGCTTGTAGTTTCCTGCTCTGTCTCAAAATTTTTTATGCTTTCCCATACAACAAGTCAGGCGCGTACTCTTTCAACTTTCCGTACATAAGTTCCGCTTCTTTTGGCATTCCGTCTCCTAACACAAGTTCCAGCTCTTTGCCCTCTTTGAGAATCAACACCAATTTCTGCGTGTCAAAATTGACGTTGCCGCAGCACATCTTTGTGTCCACTGCATGGATCCGACGAAATGCACGTTCCACGTCCGTAAGCATTACACAATTCCAGCCAAATCCGCTTCTCCAGAAAACTGCCTCCCTGCCGATTTTAATCCTGCCATACTGGGAGGCTTGTCCGAAATCATAATCAAGCCGTAGATCTTCACCCTTTTTATATTTGTATTCTTTCCCTTTCATTGATAAATTCCCATATCCTCTCTTCCGGAAACTTTTCCTGTCAAATGTCGGACTAACGCACTTCCACCTGGCACATCTTCATCGCTTCCAATGCATTCGCATGGCTCTGCGGCGTCACGCCCGCGCAGCAGGAAGCGTCCACCTTGATCGGGACCTCCGGCAATCTTGCCTTCAGAATCATCACGTTTGAGATCACACAGATGTCCGTACAGAGCCCGATCACCTCAATCTCCTCCAGATTCGCAAGCCCCGCCGCATACTCAGCCAGCTCAAACGATCCGAAGGAAGGCTTGTCGATCACCGGACAATTTGCCTCAGCCACCTTCTCCGAAATCTCCCAGCCGAACGTGCCCTTGATGCAGTGCTTCACGGGAAGCTTTTTCCCTTCCTGCGTCTCCAGATAATTCTCCGGATGTGTATCCCGCGTAAAGACGACCGGATCGCCCTTCGCCAGATACGCGTCGATCTTCGCGCGCACGTTTGCCACGATCTGCACCGCCTCCGGCGTGCCAAGCGCTCCGTCGATAAAATCATTCTGCATGTCGATCACCGCTAAAAGCTTCATAAGCTCCTCCTGTATTCCATATTCTGTATTTTATTTTCCATATCACCTGACAAAAATATATCCTGCACATTTCCGCGCAAGCTGTTGCACTTGTGTATATAGTACCATATCCGCGGCAATAGTCAAGGAATCAAAAAGACCCGAAAACCGCTTGCTTTCGCGATCTTCAGGTCTTTCCATGAGGCATCGGGGATTCGAACCCCGGACAACTTGATTAAAAGTCAAGTGCTCTACCGACTGAGCTAATACCCCAGAATAAACAAGATGCCCAGAGCCGGAGTCGAACCAGCGACACGAGGATTTTCAGTCCTCTGCTCTACCAACTGAGCTATCTGGGCATATATTGCACAGCAGATGATCTGCTGAATTGCGGGAGTAGGATTTGAACCTACGACCTTCGGGTTATGAGCCCGACGAGCTTCCAGACTGCTCCACCCCGCGATATGAAATTTTAATTCACTGAAACAGATCAGTGAGTGGATGGGGAAGGATTCGAACCTTCGAAGTCGTCGACAACAGATTTACAGTCTGCCCCCTTTGGCCGCTCGGGAACCCATCCATAATTTTCTTTGAAAAAACAGAAAGCCGATGATCGGACTCGAACCGATAACCTGCTGATTACAAATCAGCTGCTCTGCCAATTGAGCCACATCGGCATTTTTACTTCTGTAACTAACCGGCAATGCAGTTAACGAAGTGGGGCCTACAGGGCTCGAACCTGTGACCCTCTGCTTGTAAGGCAGATGCTCTCCCAGCTGAGCTAAGACCCCT
>CANQRR010000112.1 GCA_947626285.1 uncultured Lachnospiraceae bacterium | reverse complement strand
TCTTTCACATCTGCATCCGTCTCTGGCTTGCCCATAGAATGTAGGTTCAGCAGATCATTCACAATCTCCCGTTTCTTATCAGGTTCAATAGAATCAATCTGTGCTGTCGGATAGTTTATGTCCTCTCTCTTTCGCAAAAAAACCACCTCTTTTTTTTAATGTTACGTTGTGGACGGAGCTTGCCAATTTTCACTCTTTCCCATTTTTTACAGTTTCTTTCTTTCCCTTTACGCTGTCAGCATTGCCGGATTCTTTGGAAGCCGGTTGTTTCGTGGTCTTACCTGATAAGAAGTCAGAAACCAACTGATTCCAGCGGGGGAAATCGTTGTACTCCATCATTTCACCTCCCCGGAGCGATAAAGTTCTGCGATTATCGCCGCAAGCAATGATCTACAGAATTCAGAATGTTTGTATTTTTCACAAAGTTTCCTGGCGGCGCTCATCATTTCTGCATCATCAAGACCAGGTAAAAAATTTGAGAACATAAGATGAAAGCTCCAAACATCCCGATACATTTCATAAAATTTTTCCCTGCATTTTTCAACGCAAATTCCTTCATGGATCGAATCAATATCCTTATTAGTCATACTGCCATCTCCTTTCAAAAAATACGTTACACAAAACCGCTTTAGGGAATTTAGGGAATGTTTTTTCGACTCTTTTATTTTTTTATAAAATACCCAGATAATTCCTTTAAAAATCTCTCTGTAAATATTTCATTTTTTTATTCCCTAAATTCCCTAACCCTTATAAATACTGACTTTATTAAGTGATTTTTTGATTTTTAAAAACTCCCTTGTTTTTCCCTTTTTCCCTGTTTCAATCGAATGGTGTCTCTTCCTGATCCCCGTCCGGCATATCAATGAAACCGCCAAGGGAATTTTGAAGGGAATTATTTGGGGTTTTTCGTTCCAATGAAATTCCCTTGAAAAACCATTCTCCATTTGATTTAAATTCTTCAAAACCTTTTGATCGAACAGACTTGAAAAACGTTGTTTTCTTCAATGATATTCGATCGTTCTCTTCGCAGTATTTCCCATATTTGCGATACATTGTAACTCGATCAGCCCGGAAATCATCCCCCAAGCTACAACACTCTGTAATATAGGCCTGAACGGTATCGCTATCACATCGGAGCTGATTGACCGCCACCACGCTTGCCCGGCTCTCTGCAATCACCCCGGTCTTATACATCCTCCCCAGAGCTTCAACAGAAAGTACAATAAGATAATCGATCTCAGCCGCAAGCTCTGAAAAGAAGTCCGCGTTCTTTTTCTCCGGGACTTTATTCATCGGCAACACCAATAAGCGGCGATAAAAACCGTTTGTTTTCTCCGAAATGACGAGAGGCAATTCGTTAGTGGAAAAAATCAGTCTCGCATAACTCTTGAAAGAAATAGCATCTCGCCCCTTTTGTTCCCCCCGGAGTGTATCTTCACCCAGGCATTTCTTTAATGTGGACGTATCTTCCAACGCGGATATTTCCAGATCAGCGCATGAATTAAGTAGCTTTCCCATCAGGCCAAAACTGGCAAATCGTTGCTGCAATTCGCCCAACGATATGTTAGAGACGTTCTGACTTCCCACCATGGCCTCGGTTAATCTGATTAAAGTAGACTTTCCAGATCCACCTTCGCCAACCAATACTAAAAACTTCTGTTGCGAAACGTCCCGTGTCAGCGTCAGACCCATAAATTGTAAAAGCATCTCACGGTCATCGGGCTGCTCACAGATGAAATGAAGCCAAGCCTCCACCGCTCTGCCCTCCGGCTTTACATCCGGATTATATTCATGTGGAATTTGATTGATTGCCCGATATTCCGGCCCATGCGGAATCATTCGCCCATGCTTGCAATCAAAAAAGCCGTTTTTGAAATTTATCCAATATGGCGGATATTTGTTTACATCCTCAAACGTGGCCTGCAGTTCTGCGGCGGATATAAATAAATCATATACTCGCTTTATCGTTGTGCTCTTCACAAAGTGGGGATAGATCAAATCCCGAATCATCGTTTTTAACCGTGCACCGGATTCATCCGAAATAAAAACGCCATCCGTATATAAATAAGGAGTACCGCCAAGAATGAAAATATTGTTTTCCGATTTCAAATACTTAAATATTTCATAATCGAAAACCCCGGTAATTTTTCCGTTGTCATTGAACAAATGAAATCTGTCCAGTGTCCCCGCCCGGCTTTCCTCTGCCCCGTCATGTTCCGTAGCTCCAATATTCGCCTTTGCACCGCTCTCATATTTCAGCGCACTCTTGATAATGGCATCTATTTCCCGATCATTAAGGGACGGCTGACATTTAGCCGTGTTTTCCGCATCAACCGCTGCCCGGATGGCCGCCTCTGCATACCCCTTCGCCCTCATACTGCAGGCCATTTTGTACAACGTGGCGTTTCTTTGCCCCTCTGGTATCAGTTCCGGAGAAGTGAAGTTCTCTCTCTGCTCCAGTTCTTTCCTGCACCCCCGCAGGAAGCGTTCAACCCTTTCATCAGCTTGCGCAATAGGAAAATCCTCTGGGGGCTGTTCCCATTCATAAGAGCGCCCGTTTGGATGAACGCTCGGCGGAACAATGATATATCCGCCATCAGATCTAATGTCAATTCCCTCACAGAGTCCAACTGCATTTTTATAGTCCGTATTCGTCCGATAGATGTAATGGTAACCACCGCGACCGGTTATCGACAAAACTGTTTCCGGCAGCTCTCCGTTTTCCCGTTCCCAATCCCGCAACACATCGTAACCATTTATACCCTTGTCATCGTCCAGATCCAGATCGATCGCTATAAGGCCGCCTGATTTATGCCCCATAGCCATGCCGATATTCGCATCTGGCCAGCGGCTCCACCATTTTGCGACCTGTTCTTTATTGGTAGTAGCTTCAAGGACTCCATGAGCTGTCAAAGGCGTTTTCCCTCGCGGCTTTACAGGGAATACCGCCATATTCATTTCTGCATATTGCAAAGCAGCTTTCAAAAAAATATTTTCTTGTTTCCTTTCAGGCATCAGCGGTCATCCCCCTACGCAAAAAATCCGCTTTCGCATCGGCATTGTCCATACGGCTTTGCGTGTACCGCACAAAAGAGGCGTTGTCAGAATGATCTGTCTGTTGTCGCTCCCAAATCTCGTATTCTTCTGGTATCTGTGCGCCCAAAAGGACACCCGTCTCTTCGTAAAACCTTCGTGGACTGATGAGGTAGAGAAAATGAGTGCTGCCCGGTTTTTTCACCGCTTTGCCCCACGAAACAAACCCAGATTGTATTAAAATTCGA
The DNA here is from genome assembly GCA_947626285.1 of uncultured Lachnospiraceae bacterium. Classification (GTDB taxonomy): domain Bacteria; phylum Bacillota; class Clostridia; order Lachnospirales; family Lachnospiraceae; genus Choladousia. Next base: position 3,347 of record CANQRR010000112.1, on the reverse strand, counting down.
ATAGTTTGTTTATCCATTCGCAAAGCCTGGCTTACTTCAGCAATGGATAAGTTTCCCTTTTCAAAATGGATTAAATTAGGGCGAACGCCCCTTTGAGAATTTTCCATACTCAACCCCCATTCTTTTACAGGTTAGCGGCTACCAGCATGTTGGTAGTCGGTCAATCAAATTTTTTACTGATTTGCGATTTGTTCAATGATCTGAAAAATTTTCTCTTTCTTGTCTTCGGGTAGTTCATCTCTTAGCCATCTGGAAAAAGTGCTCTCGTTGATGCCCAACGCGTCGGCAATTTCATAATGATGAAGCCTATGTTGCTGAATAGAACATCTGATATCATAATTTTTCATTCTCTACGTCCTCCTTTCCAAGCCAACAAAAATTTTTGTTGCGTTTCTAATCGTATTGTAATATAATTTGGATGGGTAGTCAATTACCATAAATTATCATTTTGGAGAATTTGAAAATGAAAAAAAGTAATAAATTACCATTGTCAGATCAAGAAAGGACAGCCAAACGCTTAGAAGGACTTCGCCTAGAAAAGCATTGGTCTAAAGAAGATGTTGCCAATCAAATAGGAGTTACAAGGAAAACGTATCATGAATGGGAAAGCGGGAAAACCATTATTGAAAAAAGCACTGGCAAAAATCTCTTTTATTATCCATCTATAACCAGCGATAATTTATTTGCCTTGTCTGATTTATATAATGTTTCCATAGATTATTTGCTAGGGCGTTCCGATTTTCGCTCTCCAGAACGAGAATATATTGGCATGCAAACTGGCCTATCAGATTCCGCAATAGCCGCCTTAGAAATCTTACATTTTCCTGCATACAAAGGAGAAATAGATTCATTACAAACTGGCCGCTATGATATTATTGCACTTAATATCATTCTGGAGAATTTTTATAATAAATACAAGAATTCAAATCCACAATTTGCTTTTTCTACGGAAAACGAAACGATACTTAATTGCGTTGGAAAATATATTGATTCTGGAAGCGCCTCCACTTCGCTTATTCAGCAAAATAACAACACAAATGTTATTGATTCAAGCAATATTGCGAAATATTCGGCTGATAAAGATTTGCACACATGCCTTGACGAATTACATAAAAACTATTCACTATTGATTCGGCAAAGAATTCATGAAAACAATGAATATTTCAATAGTTTATATAAGGAACATATAAAACAAATGTTATCGAATAATATGATGGAGGATGATTAAATGGCAATGATAAAGTGTCCCGAATGTGGAAAAGAAATTAGTGATAAGGCAATGGCTTGTCCAAATTGCGGATATCCTATGAACACTCCGACCAGTACAAAACCGCGCGTCCGAAATGGAAAGCCCACAAAATTACCCAACGGATATGGAAGTGTATACCATTTATCAGGAAAACGGCGAAAACCTTTTGCAGTCCGAAAAACGGATAAATGGATCATTGATCCCGATACCGGCCGAGCAAAACAAACCTATATTAACATAGGTTATTATGCAACCCGCGAAGAAGCAATAATTGCCCTCGCCACATTTAATAAGAATCCGTATGACATCGCTGCTGAATCAGTTACTTTTGAAGAATGTTACCGGCGCTGGTCAGAAAACTATTTTCCAACTCTCGCAGGGCCATCCAGTATTCGAACAATAACGGCAGCATATTCGTACTGCAGCGGCCTATATAAGATGCGAATGCGTGATATTCGTGTTGAACACCTGGAAGGAACCGTCTTAAATGCGCAAGTGGGCGAAGCTACAAAAGGACGAATTAAATCCCTTTTTAACATGATGTATCGTTATGCTTTATCTCATGAAATTTGTGACAAAGACTACGCTTCTCTTATGTTTGCAAACGGCAGTCCCATCAAAAGAGAAACACAGAAAGAAGCAATTCCATTTACACAGGATGAAATCGCTTTGTTATGGGATAACATGGATAAAATACCATTCACAGACATGCTACTAATTGGAATATATAGCGGTTGGAGGCCGCAAGAACTATCTGTTTTAAAAGTATCGGATATTGACATTCAAGCCGGAACAATGAAAGGGGGCTTGAAAACCGATGCGGGCCGGAACAGAATTGTTCCAATACATCCACTAATAAAACCGCTGATAGAATCACGTTTAAAGGAAGCAGAAACTTTACATTCGGAATACCTGTTTAATGATCTTGACGGACAGCAGGGCACATTCATGACATACGATAAATACCGGCGAAGATTCCAAAAGATAATGAATCGCCTCGGGATGAAACATAGGCCGCACGAAACCCGGCACACATTTATCACAAAAGCGAAAGCGTGTTATGTGGATGAGCATATTTTAAAATTGATAGTTGGACATGCAGAACGTGATCTGACTGAAAAAACGTACACCCACAGAACTTTAGAGCAACTGCAAACTGAAATATTGAAAATTGAAAAATGAGAAAGGAGTTATTACATATGGAATGCTTTTCAGATCCGTACCGTGAATGGTGGGAAAATCGAACACTAGAAGAATACTTTTTACATTGCCAATGTTATGAATACGAAGAAGAATATTTTGAAGATATGATATTGAAAGATGGTTCTTTACTGAATGACGTAATTGAAACAGTTAATAATTTTACAGACGGTTATTTACTTGGAATTGAAGGAGAATTACGAATATACGTTGTGAATGAATGCGAAAGTGGCCGTTGTTACAGTGGGTGTTATGATGTAAAAGAACACAAAATTGAAATTGTAAAAGAATATATAAATAGCAAAGATGTAATATTACATGAGCTAATCCATTTTTACGAACATCAACTTGAAGAGAAAGTAGATCCAGTGATTAGGGAACTGCTAACAATAGAACTATACAACAAACTCTCTCCTCAAATACCAGATTTAAGAAAACGACTGCTTGATCATTGCGAGTTATACAGTTATGTTGAAACATTTAAATCAGGGGGACAACACGGAGTTTTGTTCTTTCTTAAAAGCCTTGATTTAGATATTCGTTGCGGTTTTCCGCTTGGCACAGTATGCGGATATGGACGAGATAAAAGTATCATTGAATAATAAAGAAGGGGCTTCGGCCTCTTCTTTCGACAATGGGAGTAATTCTTTTAGCCTCTGCGTTTGTCTATTACCTCGTGTATATTACCTGTCTATTACTTGTCTAGTACCTGTATCAAAAAAGGGCTTCCGCCGACAACTTACGCCAGCGGAAACCCTTCATTTTATTGGATTCTTCAGAACTTCCCGGCCTTCGCGGCTTCCTCAACAGCCACCGCGACGGACACGGTCATGCCGACCATCGGGTTGTTCCCGGCGCCGATCAGGCCCATCATCTCCACATGGGCGGGAACGGAGGA
>CANQRR010000111.1 GCA_947626285.1 uncultured Lachnospiraceae bacterium | reverse complement strand
GCATGTCCAAGATATGTAGCGCATCCATATGAAAAGACAGAGGATGAACTGCTGCATACCGCTGAATTATGGTGGAAGATCGGATATCGTGACCATGTTGTGTCGGCGGAAGAGATTTCCTGTCTGGGATGCAGACCGGAGAATTGGTGCAGATATCAGATCATAAAGTGCTGTGAGGACAGGGGTGTAAAAACGTGTGCGGAATGTAGGGAGTATCCCTGCGAGAATATGAAAAGCTGCTTTGAAGTTACCAAATCGTTTGAACCGAAGTGTCGTCAGGTTTGCACAGACGAAGAATATGAGCGGTTAAAGAAGGCATTTTTTGAAAAGGAAAAGAATCTTTAGTGCAGGAGCTGCATCTTCGAATCAGAAAGGTGCAGATCTTGCACTAAAATTTGTATTAGGGTAAAAAATACCCCTGCGTAAGGGCTTGCTCGTGACGCTGCGTAATGTAGTAACATGAGGGCGAAAGGAGGTAAAAGCTATGTCAAAATACACGACTGGAGAAATGGCGAAGCTCTGCGGCGTATCCGTCCGGACTGTACAGTATTACGATACCCGCGGCATCCTGACGCCCAGCGAGCTCTCCGAGGGAGGCAGACGGCTTTATTCGGAAGACGACCTCAAACGCATGAAGATCATCTGTTTTCTCCGTGACGCCGGGCTTTCCATAAACAGCATCGGAGAACTGCTGTCCGAGGAGGATCCGGGAAGCGTGATCTCTGTCCTTTTGGAGCAGCAGGAGCAGGCGCTTTCCGGGGAGATCGAAGAACGGCAGGCAAAGCTTGAACTGCTCGGCGGAATCCGGCGGGCGTTAAAGAGCGTCTCAAATTTCTCCATCGAATCAATCAGTGATATAGCATATCAGATGGAAAGCAAAAAGGAAATGAGACGCCTTCATGCTGTATTGTTGCTCACGGGTATCCCGCTTGACATCTTTCAGTGGGGATCGCTTATCCTATGGATCGTTGCGGGACTTTGGCTTCCCTTTGTTCTCTATATCCTTACCGCCATTCCCTATACGGTCTGGGTGACAAGGTATTATTTTTCAAGGGTCGCGTATATCTGTCCGCAGTGTCACGAGGTTTTTAAGCCCGGCCTGAAAGAAGCATTTTTTGCAAGGCATACCCCGACCCTGAGGAAGCTCAGCTGCACACGCTGCGGGTATAAGGGTTTCTGCGTAGAGATTTTCAGAAAGGACGAAAAATAAAATGGAAAAGATTATGGAAAAAATTACAGAACTTCTCCCTTTCCTCATTCCGCTTGCGATCGTGGAATTTGCCCTTCTGGGCTACACGCTGTACCATATTCTGACCCACAGGAATTACAAAAGAGGAAATCGCACGCTGTGGCTTGTCGTAGTGATCATCGGCATGGAGTTTATCGGCCCGATCCTGTACTTCCTGTTCGGAAAGGAAGACATTTAGTATACTATTTGTGCCTTCGATGGAAGGGCGGCGGAATCGAGATTAGCATGGAGGATTTTCACATCGCTGTTTGTGCCGCCGATGAAAGGGTGGCGGAATGGAGACTGACATGGAAATATTGACAATAGAGAATCTGAAAAAGAATTTTGGCGGCAAAGAGGTGCTTCGCGGGCTGGATCTGTCCGTGCCGGAACATAGTATTTTTGGCTTTATCGGCAGAAACGGAGTCGGGAAAACGACTACGATGAAAGCGATCCTCGGGCTTCTGAAGCCCGACAGCGGACAGATTCATGTCTGTGGCGAAAAGGTATGTTTCGGGCAGACCCGTACAAATCGGCACATCGGCTACCTTCCCGATGTGCCGGAATTTTATACATACATGACGTCCCTGGAATATCTGCGTTTCTGCGGAGAGATCAGCGGAATGGATAAGGAGGATCTTGCGACAAGGAGTAATGAGCTGCTGGAACTGGTGGGGCTTGGGCGAGAGCGGCGTCGGATCAAAGGCTTTTCAAGGGGAATGAAACAGCGCCTGGGAATTGCTCAGGCGCTGCTGAACCGGCCGAAGCTTTTGATCTGCGATGAGCCGACATCTGCGCTTGACCCTGTCGGCCGCAAGGAAATACTGGATATCCTCCTTACCGCCAAAGAACAGACCACGATACTTTTCTCCACACACATTCTCTCTGATGTGGAGCGGATCTGTACAGAGGCCGCGTTCCTGAACGACGGAAAGATCGCAATGCGGGGAACGATCGAAGAGCTTCGAGGCATGCGGCCGTCGGACGGATTTATCATTGAGACGGAACAAAAAGAAGATGTCGGCAGACTGATAAAAGCATTCAGCGATCTCAAGACCGGAGAACACAATACGCTTACTCTCCATGGCGGCAAGGAACGTTTCTTTCGTATTATGCAATATGTTGCCGAGAACAGAATACCCATACAGAGGATCGAGCGAATCGAACCGACACTTGAGACGCTGTTTCTGGAGGTAACGAGATGAAGCCGCTGTTTGCTTTTATGAAAAAGGAAATTATGGAAACCGCGCGGACAGGAAAGCTCGTAATTCTTGTATTGTTGTTTGCCCTGTTCGGCGTCATGAATCCAGCGATCGCAAAACTGACGCCATGGATGATGGAAATGCTTTCAGACTCCTTAGCAGAAAGCGGATTGAGTGTCGCAAACGTTCAGGTGGACGCGATGACTTCGTGGGGACAGTTTTTTAAGAATATCCCGATCGCCCTGATTGCCTTTGTACTGATCTTCAGCGACAGTTTTACAAAAGAATACAGATCCGGGACATTGCTGCTCGCACTGACGAAAGGCCTGCCGAGAGATAAGGTCGTGCTGGCGAAAACCGTGCTGCTTTTCTCCCTGTGGACTTTGGGTTATGGACTTTGCTTTTCGATTACCTACGGCTATACCGCTTATTTCTGGGACAACGGGATCGCGCAGCATTTGTTTTCGGCAGCAGTCATGTGGTGGCTGTTCGGCGTATGGGTCATCAGCTTTCTTGTTCTGTTTTCATCTTTACTGCAAAATAATACAAGCGTTATCTTGTGTACCGGCGGAATGGTGCTGCTTGCCTATGTGTTGCGCGTTATACCGAAGTCAAAGACATATTCGCCCGCTCTGCTGATGAATGTCAATTCTCTGCTGTCGGGTGTGGAGGGAACGAAAGTGTATGGGGGAGCTGTTCTTGTTGCTGCCGTTTCCGCTGTGATATTTGTTGCCCTGAGTGTGCTGAATATGAACAAGAGGCAAGTGTAGTGTAGTTCCTTAACGTGTGCGATTTTGACAAAATTGCAAAATTGCAAAAACGCACACGTTGAATTTGATAATAATCTCAACATCTGTTAATGTATCTCATATAGAATTGATTGACAAGTGAAAAAGAGGAAAAATTATGACGAATCACGAAATGATGGAAATTGCCATGCGCCAGTCCGCAGAGGACATCGGATGCCGCGCGGAGGACTTCAAGGCAGATAAAAATGTTGTTCTTGCCTTAAAACTGGGAGAAAATGCCCGCAAATACTATAAGGAACCGATCACCTGCAATTTCGTTTCCTATGGAAATAACGTTGTGGCAGCGTCCATAAGCGAGACCATGGATATTGTATCCGAGTATGTGAGGAAATTTGAATTTTACGGATGTTTTGAGACACCGAATTTTCACTGGCTGAACGAGCGCCTGATGGAGAAAGACCATAAGATATGCTTTATGGCTGAGTATTATCTGCCGGATGCAAACCGTCTCCCCGACCTTTCGTGCGCCTATGAAACGCGCATACTGCAGCAGGAAGACTTTGGAGAGTTGTATCTGCCGGAATGGAGCAATGCGCTTTGTAAGGATCGCCCGTATCTGGATGTACTTGGCATCGGCGCCTATGACAAAAACAGGTTGATTGGATTGGCCGCCTGCTCTGCCGACTGCGAAGACATGTGGCAGATCGGCGTGGATGTTTTACCGGAATACCGACGGCAGGGAATCGCCTGTGCGCTGACAAACGCGCTTACAAAAGAAATCATAAGCAGGGGTAAGGTGCCGTTTTACTGTACGGCATGGTCCAATCTCAGGTCGGTCCGAAACGCGGTTAAGAGCGGCTTTGTTCCCGCTTGGGTGGAAATGACCGCGAAGCCCGCGGAGATCGTTGATGGGATGAATCTGTGAATTCCGGATATAGAATTGATGGGAGAAGAGCAACATGAACCTAAAGATAGCATTTTTACAGATTCTGCCGGGAAAGAGTCTTGATGAGAATTTTTTGATCGGAAAGAAAGCCTGCATTGAGGCGAAGGAAAAAGGGGCGGATATCGCTCTTTTTCCGGAGATGTGGAGCGACGGGTACGATCTGCCGCAGGATCAGGATCAATTAAATATGCTTGCCATTGAAAAAGAAAGCGCTTTTTTGAATGGCTTTCGTGAGCTTGCCTCAGAACTGCAGATGGCGATAGGGATTACATTCCTTGAAAAACATAGTCCGAAGCCATTAAATTCCGTTGTCTTTTTTGACCGAACGGGCAGGGAGATCCTTCACTATTCCAAGGTACATACCTGCGCTTTTGATCTTGAAAAAGTATTAGACGGTGGAGAGGATTTCTATACCGCGGATTTGGACTTTGGAAGAGGGAGTATAAAGATCGGCTCTATGATCTGCTTTGACAGAGAATTTCCGGAGAGTGCAAGAATATTGATGCTGAAAGGGGCCGAACTCATACTGGCTCTGAATGCATGCCCGATGGAAATCAACAGATTGTCCGCTTTGCGGTCAAGGGCATATGAGAACATGGTGGCAGTGGCGACCTGCAATTATCCGAAAGGGCATCCCGATTGCAATGGATGCTCTACGCTTTTCGACGGCGTTCCATGGCAGGCGAAAGGAGCCAGGGATATGTGTGTCTTCGAAGCGCCGGGAACGCCCGGTGTTTATGTTGCCGAGCTTGACATAGATCGTCTCAGGGCGCATAGAAGCAATGATATTATGGGCGACAAGTACAGACGTCCTGATAAATATGGTATTTTGTCAGATGAAAAGGTCCGCGGAGTCATTGGCGTTACTGTTCACACAGCATCCAGACACCTTGCTGTCTGGATGCGTAAGAACATGAAACAGGGGTGAGCAGGCTCCATTTGCGAAGCAAATTTACAAATGAGCCTGCGAAGTTACAGTTCGCTGGTCAATCAGTGAACTGTAACGGCATTTATGGAGGAAAACAATCCTAACGCAAATAGCAGTTGCAATTTCCGATTACGTTGATTATAATGAAGAAGCAATAGAAACTCAAAAGCAACTAAAAAGGAAAGCTTATGTTTTGGAAGATGACAAATCTCCAACTGAAAAAAGGTTACATTTCTCCCTTTCATGGGGATAGTGCGCCCTTTTTCAGGGAGGTTTTCTGAGTTTTAGTCAGGCTTCTTCTTTTCATACGGCGCAGTATCTCCTTAACGATCACTAAAACAAAGTTAAGGAGATTTTTTATGTTTTCATATAAAAAACAGATCAAGAGGTTATATCTATCCTCCGTGTTGGGAAATTTATCCCTCACGGGCGCGTGGGTGGCGCTGCTTGCCGCGCGCGGGTACAGCCTGATGGAGATTGGAATTGCCGAAACCGTGTTCCACATCACAAGTTTGGCGTTTGAACTTCCGTCCGGCGTGCTTGCCGATGTGTTTGGCAGAAAGAAAATGCTGATTGTAAGCAGTATGATGCGGGTAATCGGGAGCCTGCTCATGATTGTTTCCTGCAATCTGCCGATGGTATGCGCGTCCATCGCATTCCAGGCGCTGAGTTATAATTTCGCTTCAGGGTCGGGCGACGCGTTGGCCTACGATTCGCTGAAGCAGGCCGGAGAGGAGCGGTATTTTGAAAAGTACGCTTCCAACCAGCTGATCCTTTGCAGACTTTGCGGCGGGGCATCGACACTTTGTGCAGGGCTGGCCTTATTCATCGGACACAGGCTGGCATACAGCGTGGATGTCTTGCTGTCCGTGTTCCAGATCCGGGTGCTTATATCCCTCTGCGAAGTGGGAGGCCGGACAGACGGACACAGCATGGGCGGGGTTCTGCACGATCTTGCGGAATGCTTTTGCGGGAGCTTTGCCTTTTTGAAAGACGCGCGCTGCGCCATCGGCCTGATGTTCTGCAATTCACTTATAGGCGCGGCGGACACTTTACTGCTGTTTTTCTTGCAGGCGAAGCTTCCGATGGCGTCGATGCCGAATTGGGCGCTTGGAATGGCTTTGCTGTTCATGGAGTTGGGCGGTATTCTGGGCTCCCGGCTGATTTTGAAATGCGGAAGAGTGCGTTACAGCCGGATATTCTTTTTCATGGCGCTTCTGGTGTCTGCGGGAGTGTGCCTGGAACACAGCGGATCGTATCTGGTCATGACGGCGGGAGGCTTCCTTGCCGCTCTTGGAGACGACGCGCTTCAGGTGCGCACAAATACGATTCTGCAGGATATGTTTCCATCTGAGCAGCGGGCGACCCTGATATCGGTGGAGTCGTTCATATTTTCTGTAATCATGGTCGTCCTGTCTCCGCTCGCGGGTGCTTTATTTTCGCGGTGGTAAGCAGGACTCGATAGGACTGAAACCTTGCCCCGGAATGTATTTGAAGAGGCAAGGTTTCTTGCTTTGCTGCAAGTGCTGAAACCTGTGGTAAGGGTTGGAGTAAAGATATTGTCAGTTGATAAAAAATAAATAAAAGAGTATTGGTCCCCTGAGGTATAATGATCTTTGGA
>CANQRR010000110.1 GCA_947626285.1 uncultured Lachnospiraceae bacterium | reverse complement strand
TATGTTATGACGTAGAGCAACTTCTAAAGAGGCTTAACTATTTGCACACGGAGGCAATACACAATGAATCAGTTTGAATGAACACAAATACGCCCTGTTACCGTGTGACGATGACAGGGCGTCTTTGTGTCTTATGCCCCAGAGGGTATTACGAACTTTTCCCGGCCCCGGCTACTACCATAACGTAGGGCCTTTCTGGTGTGCTTGAAAATGGGCGCTTAGGGAATTCAAAACAGCTGTACAGCGTATCCGCTGTAAATAGCATCTGTGCGTCCGGCAAGTCGTACTGTTTTTTGTTAGTGGAGCGGAGAGCCACGCAAGGTGACTGTCTTAATCCTCTATTCCAAAAGCTTGACAGAACGTCAACGTGCATGTGGCACTCCCACAAATTGTTGCTATTAGTTATCCAGTCGGTTACATAGTAATAGCGCTGAAATTCATCGATATATGCGTAATTGTACCCTCCAGGACTAATGCCAGGTTGAATTTGCAATTCAATTACAGGGTCTGTAATTGATGTTGGCTGTCGTAGTGTTCCGGTGACTTCAAATTTATTAGATGTTTTCTTGTTGACGTAATTCTGTGGAGAGGAATTAACCATCAATGTTAGAGTCATTTTATAACCCCCTTAAATAGGATAGTAGGTGCCGTCGGAAGTGTTAGCTATAACAATTCCTCCACTGAGAATGTTTTTCATTTCCTCAAGCTCTGCCCCGGTAGCGCCTTTAGCCATAACCGAAACTGAACGGCACTCTAAATATCCATAGAAACTTCCCAGATTGCCCTGAATGTTGGAGGGGAAACCGATAGTTTGGTCATAGTAATTTCCGGGATAATTCTGCCTTGGAATGGACAGAATTAAATAGGCACGCTGAGAGGATAACCGCCCAACAAATGAATCAAAAGAACCGGAACGCTGAATGTTGGCGTTGGCGGATTCAACGGCGGACAGGGCGTTGTCAACAGCGCCTACTATTCCAACGGCGGTCTGGCCTGCTGGTAAAGCACGGGCCGCAATGTTATTGAGATTCGCCGCTGTGTTTTCATGCCTTACTGCTTGGTCAAGGTAGAAGTCCTGCATGGTATTGGATATATCCGGGACTTTATCCTGCCAGAAGGCCTCAGAAGCAAGGCCTTTATCAAGAGCCGTATTTGCGGCTTTGCCTGCGGCAGAAGCTCCAGCCCCGGCGGCGGCACTTACACCTGCGGAAGCAAGAACAATTCCGGATTTCAGAAGTGTAACGTAAAGGTCTGTAGCCTCACGGGATTGTAACGGGAGCTGACGGCCTACACTACAATTGTATGTGCCTATACAACCGTATGTAGAGGAAATCACGTTACATATACCAACGCCGTAAACAGCGTCAATGGTATATGTGACTTGGATTGTGCCGCCCATTATTTCAGAAGCTTTGATTGGAACGAACCCAACATAGGGTAAGTAAAGGTGGGCCGTGGTGTAGGGCTGGAAGTCGTAGAACGTGCCGGAATAACGCTTTACGTTGATGGTGCCGAAGTCTACTTGGATGTACTGATTCGTAACGGGGGCTCCGGTAACGTCAAGAACATTTAGCCATTCAGGAATCCATTTGAATGTGATTTCTTCATCTTCTCCATGTGCGGGCGTAACGGGTATTTCCGTCAACGATAATATAAGGTCTGTAGGGTTGTCGTAGTGCTTGATTATTGATTCGAGTACACCAGCATCCCAAATGGCCTCACCAAAATGCTGTACTTGTTCAAGTGTCATAGAGTAGGTACGAAAAAGGCCTGTGTCAAGTGTCTGAAGGGTTGATGGTATGGTGTCGATTTTGTCCCCGCCCAATTCCCAGGAGCCGGGAGAACCGCCAGGTTGAGAAGGGACAGTGGGTTGTGTCGTGCCGCCGGAAGTGTATGGGGAATCGGATGAACCGGAAGAACCGCCACCACCGGAAGGAAGTGTGCCGGTAGCGGGGTTGATGTTTGGAGGCGGTGCGTAATTACCGGTAACAAAAGTGCGGGGGTTATCGTAGGTTATATTGAAAATGGAATTTAGAAGTTGGTCAATGTCTCTGTTTTCACACAAAAACCATCCGTAATCAGTACTTTGAGATCCCGACGAATTTTTATAAGCGCCGATAAAAAGTTGCCCCGGCGTATAAATAGGGTCAAGTATTTCATTGAATTTTTCGCCCGCTTTAGCGCCCGGTTTTAAATCACTATATTCAGCTCCTATATAATATCTAAGTTTATAGTTATGTTCATCGGTGAAATAACTACCATACGCACCTTCAAAACGATTCGATTGAATACCAAACAAAGCACACAAATTTATTATATAATCTGTACCTTGATATGTAGTTTTTAATATAGGATTTGCGAGAGCTTTCATCTCTGATATATATTGGCCTGTTGCTAACCCGGAGGTTGGATACGCAATGTAAAAAGCTCCACTCATGTTATATACAGGTATGCTACGTGATTTAGGAGTTATACTTTTATACGGGGCATCTAAATTCCAGGATATCATCTGTTCCGTAACTTCTGAAATTGTCGCTGGAATTTCTACGGGAATAGAAGCAAATTTATCATTGTCACTGGAATCTACATACGTTTCATCAATTTCAGAATATTTATTAGCGGGGTCTAACACTAATACTGGAGGATACCCGACAGTATAACCCCCATAGCCTAATTGCGCAGCCTCTTTAATACTGGTAGATTCAAATACTAATTCTGTTGAAATAAAGTTTTCCGACGGAATAAGCCCCACGTTCCCTATTGAATCATTAAAATAAATGTTCTCAGTTGCGTCTGTAGCGGCGGCAAGAATACGTCCAATTCGATTTAATCCATCTCTGTTTATTTCTTCACGGCCAGCCGCTTTAAATACATATGACGAAACATCTGAAAGACGCTTATATATCATATCCTTAGCGGCTTGAGGCATTTTAATGTAATACCACGCCATTTTATCACATCCTTATAGTAATTCAAATGTGCCCCGTTACCGTCTGACGATAACGGGGCATGTTGGTTTTCTACCGGCTCATGCCGTATAGGATATTAAACCGCCTCACTTGCGTCCGCAATGTAGAACACAACGAACTGTTCGTTGAAGTCGTTGAAGTAGCGGGCGTCCTGCTTGTAGAAGTAGTTGGTGAATTCACCCTTGGGGTTGTATGCGGTGGTAACTCTGCGGTCAAAGTTGGCCACGCCAAGGGCGTCACGGTCGAACATTACGGCAATGATTCCGGACTGCTCGAAAGCTTCACCGGTGGTGCCGTCATCTTTGATGGGGGTCACCTTTACGGTGGAAGCATCGGCAAAGTCAAAGTTGTCGCCGGGGGCCTGCCAGTACGGAACCACGTCACCCTTGAGGAGGGCTGTGTACTGGTCGTGATATACATCGGACTGGAGGAATACTTCCGCAGCACGTTGAAACTCATTCAGCGTAACTACTTTCAACATATCAGTGGGGGTAAACTTCTGCTTGCCGCCCAGGTTGTACATCTTAGTGAGCGCAGACATCTTTTTGGGATAAAGGCTCATGTAGTAAGCGGCAAAGCGGATAAACTCGGGTGTATGGTATGCATCCGCCGCTTTAAGCGTAGCGGAATTGGACTTGTTGTACAGGTCAAGGAGGTTGACGGCAACCTGCGGCTTTTTGGATTGCACTGTCACTGCAATCATGTTACCGATAGTCAGATAGATGAGGTCATCCGTGGCAATGGTGAGAGCCTTATCTACTTCGTTAAACAGCATGGAAATGAAGCTGTTCAGCTGTGATGCGGACTGGAAGGACTGGCGAATCTGCCGGTCGAGAATAGACTTGTCTATCTCAAAAGTGGTCATCTTATTGAAGAACTTGGCATAGGCCTTGGAAGTGTGATAGACGTGCGGGTCATAGGACTGCCCGTCTTTCAAATCCCACGAATCATTCTTAGTGACGGTGGGAAGCTCAGAACCGATTTTCTCCATAATGGAACCGTAGAGCCAGCCGTCCATAAGAACGGAAGGAGCATTTCCGGAGTAAACCCGGTTCACGATAATGACTTTGCCAATCTGGTTGACAAGCGCGCCGGTGAACTTCTCATAGAGGTTGGTTGTGGTCTTGACAAGGTTCTCGAGGGATGCGCCTACATCGACAACATTACTGAGGTCTTCAGCAAGTGCAATCTCCGCGCCACCCAGGGAGTCGGTGATTGCGGAGTTTACCAGGGTTGAAATCTGTTTTACTTCCATAGTGATTTTCCTTTCTGAAATTAAAATTTATGCAAGGGATTGACTTTCGGCCTCAATCCATTATGCCGTGGGTTTGGAATAGCGAATCTTTTCGCCTACTACACTTTTTGAAAGTGATGCAAATTCCGGCGTGCCACCTGCCTTTGCATATACAGTACCTAAATCGTCGAATAAATATTCTCCATCTGAAATGAAATATTGGCCAATATTGGCACTTATAAATCCAGAAGAACGTACACCCCAAACTGGCAATATGTCAATATATCCTTTTCCGCTTATAGCTTTATTGCTGCCCCTATATAGTGCGGAAATGGGAATAACATGTATATATTTACTTGTAGTTGCCGACTCATAGACTACAAGTATTCTGTAGCTTGCCGGCCCGCCAAGTAAACTTGCGCTCCGACAATTATAGCCAATATAATAATCTCCCGCATCATCCCGGCTAAACTTATCAACATCAAGTAGGAAAGTATAATTTGAATATTCAAATCGTATTGTTTTTCCTTCATTGCCACGTAATTGAAACGCCGGGCCGTCGATAAAAGCAAGACCATTAAGTGTTACCTCTGCTTTGGCTGTTCCAGTATTTACAACTTCACGTTGGCCACTACCGCCCCCGCCAGACGCCGGTACCCACATATTACCATCAGACGATAACGCAACGGGAACCGTTTCTGTAGTTTTAGCGGGGCCTTTAACAAGGCCAGGAGTCGTTCCCGCAAGAGGAATTACAACGGATACTGTATCATCATTCTTGAATCCACCCTCAGGCGAAAGTGACTTGTCAACAATGTACTGCATCCCATTTTTGGTGGAAATCGATTCTCCGTCCCCGCTTGGGTCTTTAGGAAGCTTGATTCCACCTACAAATTCGGAAGTTGCGACGGGTACTTCCTTTATGCCGCCCTCGGGCACATATAAAGTCCCGTCAGAATCCACCTGTACAGGAACTGTGGCGGTAGTCTTGGAAGCCGCCTTGACAATACCGGCCTTGGAGGATGTGGCAATGTTGACTTCCGTTTCCTTGACGTAGAGGAAGCCGGAGTTGTCCACATGAACTTGAAGAGTTTCGGCACCGGTTTTGGCCGGGGCACGAACTCCACCCAGATTTGCGTTTGTAGCTACAGGGAGAACGTAACCGCCAGACGTGCCACCGCCGGTGTAGTCAAATTTGTCGATAACGCAAGGGTCATACACGGATAGGGCAACAACTTTATCAACATCGGAAAAGACGGATTCAAAAAAATCCCACTGCCATGCCTCACGCTCTTGCTCTACAAGATGTTGGCGGGAAATACCCGTAACCCCAACACGCTTACGGGTGCCTTTTTCGGTTTGGGTGCTGTCCCGGTCTGTGGTAGAGTCGTTTTCCTGCGTCAGGTCGTGCGTGTCTTTATCCTGCAAATTGCGGTTGCGCGTGTCGGTCAAGTCAGGTGTGCGAGTCGTAGTTTCGTTAGGCTTGTCCGTGTGTTCCCTGGTTATATCACCTGTTGAGGTTTGACCGCCTACATTAACATTGGAAGGGGAGTTAAAACCTGAACGGGTGCTGAGATTAGAGGCCGTGCGCTTGTCAGTGTCGGTGGATGTATTTACACCTTGGCGGGTTGTATTGTCCGTGCCTGTAGTAGCAATACTTTCATTACCGGTGTAATCGGTCGTGAGTGTTCCAGTGTTCTTGTTTGTGCCGTGGATGGTATCCTTGCCGCTGTCGTGGGTTGTTATATCCACTTCTTCAGAAACGGAATAGTTGTCCAAAGGGTCGTACTGAGATTTAAGCAGATTCCATAAACGTGTCCAGGGGTTACGATAACGGGCAAGTATTACACGGGCAATAGCGGACTTGCCGTTTTCGGTGACTGCGCCATTTTCGTCGAGGAAGTTGTATACAAGGGGGGCGGCGAACTTATAGCCGGAACGGTTTCCGAAGTACTCGATATCGAGAGTTACGCCGTCAATTTCATCCTGCCAGGGGGCGTCCTGCATGTTTGCAAATATACCGCCTCCCTCAAACCACTTGGGAAAGGCATTACGGAGAAGTTGTTTATCAGCCATTGGACGGGTTGCTCCTTTCATTACCGTCAGCCGGTAATTGTGATTCATTCTCGCTTGTGCCCCTGAGGGTAGATACTGCTATAGACGCATCATTTTCCCGCTGTTTCTTTTCCCAGGCGGAATTTTTCTTGACTGTAATATTCGTGCCAAAAGTGGAATTGATATATTCAAGTCCAATCTCACGGCGCTTTAACATATCGTCCGCAAGGGGTAGGAGGATATCTGTGTTCATGCCTACTTCATCGGAAGAAACATATTCACGTTTCATGTTGAAGGAAGCCATAAGGCCTATATCATTGAACCACGCCGCTTTGAGGTATTGCTGAAGCTCTATCAACTGCATGATAGAGTTGGAATTATTCTTGACTTCCTGCACGTTAATACCTGACAAGAACGGAGCGGAAGCAACTGTGGCCAGCTTTCCCTCCTCAAGGTTGTTGAGATATTCCTTTGCGGAGATTAG
>CANQRR010000109.1 GCA_947626285.1 uncultured Lachnospiraceae bacterium | reverse complement strand
TTGCGATACGTTATGCTGCCCATCTTGGCCGCCGTGCAGAATACATAGTCCGGTCTGTTCGATTCAAAATATCGATCTACTTGTTCGCCGCATGTCAGATCCAGTTCTGAGTGGCAGGGAGACAGAATGTTACTAAATCCTTTAGAACGTAGCAGTCGTACTATTGCACTACCTGCTACTCCACCCCCCCCCCATGAATATTTTTTCATTATTCTGCATATCGATCTCCTCCCTGAGCCGGCGTCTGTGATCCTCCAGCTCTTCTTCCAACATCGTTTCATAGGATATTTTCGGCTGCCAGCCGGTAAGCCGTGTCATCTTGCTGTGATCACAAACTGCGCCGCGCACATCCGCCGGACGTTTTTTTGACGGTGGCTGCTCAACGGGGACGTCATGCTTGGACAGCTTTAACATACCTTCCAGCGTTTCCCTGATCCCGCGCAGTACTCCGGAGCCCACATTGTATATCTCTCCCGGCTTTCCCTTCTCACAAAGCAGCCGATACGCCCGCACCACGTCCCTGATATGGGTGAAATCGCGTTCTGAGTCCAGATTGCCGACTTTCAGCGAGTCTGCCACCCCATTTTCAACAGCCGCTATCCCATACGCGAAATCCGAGAGTACAAACCCTCTCGGCTGCCCGGCGCCGCCATAGGAAAAGGTCCTCGTCATGCAGACATTCATGTTATACGCATTCGCGTACACCTCTCCCAACTGTTCGGCCGCACACTTCGATACCGCGTAGGGCGTTTTGGGGCACAGAGGCGTCGTTTCCGATATCGCTCCTCTATCCCCCGACAGCGTTCCGTACTGGTCCGCTGAGCCCACCAAAAGCACATGCGCCTGCGGGACCGTCTGCCGTGCGGCCTCCAGAAGATTGCATGTCCCAACGACATTGACTTCCATCGTCTCCTGCGGTTCCTTCCAGGATCTCGCCGCTGCGGCCTGCGCCGCCAGGTGGAACACGGCGTCAGGGCGGACTGCCTGCAGCACAGCGTACACCGCATCGCGGTCCCGCACGTCTATCCTCTGAGCAGCCTTATCCACAAGACCATACACTTCATAGCCATTCGCTTCCAGTTCACGCCGGAGATATCTGCCGGCAAAGCCGTTCAGCCCCGTCACAAGAGAGCGCATCAGCCCACCGCTCCCTTCTTATCCCTGAACACGGTCTTACCCAGCACATAATTCAGTACGATCACGACCACTGCGTCCAGTATCTTGGGAAGCGGCCCCTGGATAGCCATCACGTCCACCATGAGCCACAGCATCAGCATATCCAGCACGCCGGTGGCCACCCTGGACCCAACGAAACTGGCGAACTCACGCCGCAGGGCTTGTCTCTTCCAGTTCCAGTTGTTGAACACGATGGTCTTGTTGGTGATGAACGCGAACAACACCGCGACCACCCACGCGATGACATTTGCCGCGAGGTAGTGCATGACGCCGTCCAGCAGAAAGTAGGCAAGCAGATTGATGGCCGTGGTCAACACGCCGATGACCCCATACAGCAGAAGGTCCGTTATCTGCTGGGCGCGGGCGTCATGCCTTTGCGGGTCGTACCTCTTCCCGGCGATAAAGCGCAGGACGAAGCAGTACACCAGCATCCGCCCAAAACAGACGATGAACTTCATCAGCGACCGCTTGGACTCGCCCATGATGCGCTTTTTGAAGGAGACGGGCACCTCCTTGATGGTGATATCGCCGCCCTTCATGAGCTTCAGCTTCAGGATGAGTTCCTCTGAGATATCAAAGTTTTCGCTGGTGAGGTGAAGCTGCTGCAGGTCCGCCGTCCGGCAGAGGCGCAGGCTGTCGGAAAAATCGTGGACATTGACGCCGATACCGATCCGAAAACAGAAATTGAGGAACTTGGACATGACCTGGGACGACTTTGCGTCGTCCGTGGACCCGCCCGGTATGTACCGCGACCCGATGACCACGTCCGTATCGGCCGTCATAGCCTCATACATCTTCGGTATCTGGGTATAGTCCTGGGAGCCGTCGGCGTCCAAGATCAAAAAAAGTTCTTCTCTGGCATGGCAGATGGCGGTCCTGTATGCGCCGCCGTAGCCTGGCTCCTCCTGATTCACATACCTTGCGCCGAACGCCCGACATACCTCCGGCGTGTCGTCCGTGGGCTCCGCCGAGTCCACGATCAGGTATTCCACCCGGTCGATACCCAGCGGATCGATGACCTTTTTCAAGTCAGGCAGCAGCCATTTCAGGTTTTCCGCCTCGTGGTAGGCCAGGATGGTCACGGTCAGTCCCACGTCAACACGCCTCCATCTGTCTCTTCTTTTTCCGCCGCTTACAGACCAGCATCCCCGCAACAACGCACAGGCTGGCCACGCTCACCACCGCGCCCAGCTTGATGCCCGGCGTACAATAATGGAACGCGACGTCATGGTGTCCTGCCGTCAGAGGCAGGCACATGAACATGTAGTTGCCCTTCAGTATCTCCGCTTCCTCGCCGTCCACCGTGGCGGTCCAGCCCTTGCTGTACGGCACGCTGACACACAGGATCTTGTCCTTGGAAAGGTCTACCGTACCGGTCAGTTCATTCGTCCCCCACCGGATATTCTCCAGCGGCTCCTCACGAAGCGACTCCACCCGCTCGGGGTAGTTGTCCATAGGCAGGGCTGTCAGCTCGATACCATCCAATTTGAATGCGCCTTTTGACGGGATCGTGATGGTCAGCTCATGCCTCTCTTCATCGCTATATCCCAGGTTGAAAAGATAACTCTGCCGGCCGTAATAGTACGTTGCCATGTCAGACATCGGCATCGCGTTCTTCTTTATGCCGGCACACGCCACCGTTAAGGTCATGGAATCTACGCCGGAATCATCAAGATTCAATCCACGCAGCCTGACATATCCTTCCACCGAAGCGGGCATATCGAAGTTAAGCGTGATCGTTGCGTTAGCCTTTTTCACGCTCAACACACCGTCTTCCCACGCACAATTTTGATAAACCGCCTCAAAGGGGACCGCCTGTTCGTCATACACTATCTCAGCCGATCGCCGGGATCCGGTCTCCTCCAGCGCGACTGCCTGCAGCATAGCCTCCTGCCGCTGGACGCCGTTCAGTCCCTCAAGTGTCTCACAGGAGATCACGGAATCATAGGTATAACCCCATGGCAGAGCATACTTGTTTTCATATATTGTATTCCCCGCATCGGTCGTCTCAATTGGATAGTATCCGAAGGGAACATATCCTTCCTTGCCTTCACGCTCCACTTGATACTTCTGCGACAGCAATGTATTGGCGATCGTTCTCTGGTCCGTTGAGTAGATCTTGAATTCCTGCTCATTCCCGCAGTTTTCGATCCCGTTCCAAAAATCGATCATATTGGCATTGGCAAGCGAACTGTATGTAAGCATTCCCGGCAGCCGCCATACAGTCGCAAAATAACGCGTAAAATCGCTTCCATCCGCGCGCCCTTCGGGATTGGAAAGCAGGTATGGCTCCAGCCCTCTTTCGATTGCTCCTTCCAGCCTCTGCGTCGGTGTTCCGAACGCGGTGAATTCGCTGATATAATTGCCTTGATCCGCGGCGAATTTATAGAGCCCGTTGACGCTGACATTTATGATCACCAAGATAATGCAGGCGATCCCGCGCCAGTCAGCTCTTTTGCCCGCCGGTTTTCCGCTCATAAGACCATTTCGGGGGATGGTCGAAGTTAATACGATAAACGTCAGAAGCAAAAAACTGATACCGACCCAAACATACGATTCCGTCCTCATCCTGGCGTTCGATAAGGAACAGATAAAATAGACACCGGTGACAGCGGCACAAAGCGACACCTGTTTTGCGCTCATGCACAGCAGTTCAGGCAGCATCTCTACGACGATATAGGCGACCAGCAGCGCGATCACAAAAGTCCACCTTGTCGAAGGGTACTGCAACCCGTTCATGAAGAAATTACCGACCGATGTCAGATAGACGCAGAACGCTATAATAACAAAGGCTTTTAGGCCCCGACGCTCCTTTCTTTTTGAAAACATGAGCAAAACGAGCGCAAACAGGCTTATCGCCGCAAACGCCATATCGTCCCAGCTTCCGGGCGGCGAAATGAACCTGGTGAGCCTCCGGCGGAGCCACGCCCAACCGAAAAAGACGCCTCTATATATACTCTTGTCTGCCCGCGTCCCGGAAAAGAACACTTCTATAGAAGGAATAAATACTACAGCTAACAGTCCAATGCCAAGGCAATACAATAAAGCGCCCCGTAAAACCGCGCTTATGAAATCTTTTCCTCTGTTGGATCTGTATATTTCAAAGAAGCGGATAAATGCATATACAAGCACTACGATCGTGCACATATACACATGGTAGAACCCGTTGATAGCAAGATAGAAGACCGCGAATAAAAATGTCTGCCATCCTTCTTTTTTTAGGACCTTTTCCGTTCCGACGATCAAAAGGGGCAGTGATATCAGAGGGTTCATGAAATACGGATGCCTCATCGTACTGAAGATGGCATGTCCGCTGAAACAGTAGATCAGACTGCCCGTAAGCGCATATTCTTTCTTTTTATGAAAATAAAAGCATAAATAGGAAAAACTCAATCCGGCAAGATATCCCCGGAGCAGCGTCAGAACGACAAACAGGTACTCTGTATATTTCGCCGGGACCAGCGCGCTGCTCAGAAGGAGGGGATCCATTCTTCCCAGTGAATAGAGCAACCCTATGACATCGTCCCCCAGATTCATATTGACGTCAAAAAGGGGGACTGAGAAAACGCCCCTGGAAAGCTCCTGGACAAATTTTCGGATATATCTCCCTACATATGTGAGCAAGGCATAATGCTGGACCAGGCCGTCATTTTTCCATACGAACGTCCTATGCTCCACAAAGAATATCCCATACACCAGCAACATGGACAGGATATACACGACGGTATATACGCCGATGTATTTCCATATCCTTCTGCGCGCGGAGGACCGTTCCCAGTCGCTCTCCAGTCGCTCGCATATCCGTTCGACTTTTCCCATTACACTTCCTCCAAATATGCTTCATTTATCCTTGATCCGGAATAGCATAAAGCACAGTATCTACAGGCGTAGCACGATGGTGCCGCAGGTACAGTTTGTACTCTGGTACCAATTCATGCAGCCACAGGGGTATCTGCCAAATATCGTCCTGTCTATGATATACGCTGACAGCCAGCTTGGGATGGTATTTCCGGATAGTCTCTCTGGCTCCATCCAAAGCATTTTGCTCAGCGCCTTCTATGTCCATCTTGATAAAAGTGACCGGTCCTTGACAAACATCGTCGATCCGGGCGCACTGTATCGCCGTTTCACCATTACTATCAAGCTGTGCGCTTCTTCCCCCAAGATTCATCCACATCGTCTCTGCCTTATCCCAGGCTCCATAAGGAACGATCTCTATCCTCTCGTCTTTAAATACTTTTTTCGCTTTCCCAATGTAATTTGGGTCTATTTCCCATCCATATATCTTTTTATACCGATTGTGGACACGGTCAACAAAATCTTTGATCGTCTGACCGTCACAGACGCCTACATCCAAATAAACTTCATCACTTCCCATGGTAAGGAATTTCTGTTCAAAATATGACGGGTCGACCGTTTCAGTATAATCTTCTGCAATAAAACGATGCCTGTCGGAACCGCTCTCACGATACTCCATCAATTTGTCCAGCGTGAGGCGCGAATCCTCATCGGCCAGTACTTCCCTGCAAGCAGCAATCCTTCCTTTTTGATACATCGTATTACATGCAGGCATCCCTGCCATGCCAAATACTTTTGCGTATGCCTCAGAATACTTTGTCCCTCGATTTTTTGGGGAACGCGCCAATGCGCGCAAAGAATAGATATGCTTATAGCCGTTTGCGCGAAACCGGTTGAGATACTCATTCCAGTTGACGCTGCACAGGAGAATAGTCGTCCGCTCAGGTGGGAAGACCTTGTCCGCCTTGGAGACCGGCTTTATAGCTGTGTTGCATAGTACCCCCCCCCCACTCGTTTTTCTTGGCAGAGAGTACTCCCTTGACCGGCATCTCATGCCCGATCTTCTGGATGAATATCTTTGCGTGCTTGTTGGCGGTGACCAGCACCAGATCGGTATCCCGGCAGTCGGCGCGCAGGTCGTTCCACGTGGCATCCAGCATGGCCTGCTCGTTTTTGTCATAATCCATCAGCGAATAGACGAACAAATTATTCCGACGGCCCTGCCAGTGGGTCAGGGCATCGGCCAGCGGCTCCCAGTCCTTGCGGATGATGAGCACGGCCTTGTCCTCCAGCCCCAGAGAGCACAGATACTCCCGCAGAGAGCGCCAGGACTCCGGGCCGGGATCTATCGCGAGCGTCCCCTCGGCGCCGTAGCGGTCATAGTAGTACTGGCATTCGGCGGCGGAGCCGAGCAGTATCACGCTCTTCTCCCTGGCCGCCTCCTCCAGCATCTCCCACGTGCGGGACGCAAAGTAGGTGTAGGTATCATAGACGCTGCGGACACTGCGCTCCTGCTGCGCCTGCAGCCAATAGGGATCGGCCATGTTCTCCCGGTCGATCCGCCCCTGCCTTTCCGCCTGCGACAGCTTCTTTTTCGCCGCCTTTATCTTTTCCATGAGGGCGCTCTTCTGCTCGTCGGCTCCCGTTGCAGGCGCCCCCTGGCTGGGTGCAGTATCCTCGCTCCGGCCCTTCTTCAAAACTCCCCAGTTCATCCATTTCATGTTTATTTCCTCCTACAATAAAGATTGAGGCAAGGGACACGGCAGCCAGCCGTGTTTTGCCAACTCAAAGCCGAAGCTGTAGA
>CANQRR010000108.1 GCA_947626285.1 uncultured Lachnospiraceae bacterium | reverse complement strand
CGCAAGCCCAAGCCTGGATTGCTGTTGCAGGCAGCGGAGAAATATAACGTTGATCTTGCGGAAAGCTGGATGATCGGCGACTCTGACAGCGATGTCAAAGCTGGTGAAGCCGCCGGCTGCCGGACGGTGAAGCTGGACGAGGGCGAGACGCTGCTGGGCGCAGTGAACGCCATTCTGACGATACAGGATCCCCACAGGAGATAATCTATGTTCCAAAAGATGCTCCGCCACCGGTTTCTCTTTGAGGAGCTGGTGAAGCGGGATTTTAAAAAGAAATATAAGCGGACGGTGCTGGGCATGGGATGGAGTTTGCTGTCACCCCTTCTGATGCTGCTGGTGATGAAGCTGGTGTTCACCCACTTCTTCGGCCGCAATACGCCCCACTACACCACATACCTCTTCTGCGGCAACCTGGTGTTTACTTACTTCTCCGAGTCCACCAAGTCCGGCATGCGGGCCCTAATGGACAATTCCAGGATCTTCTCCAAGGTGACGGTGCCCAAGTATCTGTTCCTGCTTTCCAAGAATGTGCAGACGTTCATCAGTTTCCTTCTGACGCTGGTCATCTTCTTCATCTTCGTGGCCTTCGACCACTTGGCGTTCACCTGGAAATTTATATGCCTGCTGTATCCGATATGCATGCTCATCCTGTTCAACATCGGCGTGGGGATGGTGCTGTCGGCGCTGTACATCTTCTTCCGGGACATTGAGTACTTATATGACGTGTTCGTGCGGCTTTTGATGTATATGTCTGCTATCTTCTATCAGATAGACAGCTATGGAGAGACGGCGCGGAAGCTGTTTCTCCTGAACCCGGTGTACCTGTTCATCCGCTACTTCCGGAAAATTGTGATAGAGGCGACAATCCCCACGGTTTGGTTCCATCTGCTGATGCTGGCGGACGTGGTCATTGCCCTGGGGCTTGGGTGCTTTATGTATAAGAAGTACAATACCAGATTCCTGTATTACGTATGAGGCCGTGTTATGAGTATCTTAGAAGTACATGACGTCTCCATTCGGTACCTGACCGGGGACTTCAAGGAGATTGGCCTCAAAGAATACGTGATGCGGAAGTTGACCCATAACTACCAAGTGAACGAGTTCTGGGCAGATAGGCACGTGAGCTTCACCCTGGAAAAGGGGGAGATGCTGGGCATTATTGGCTCCAACGGCGCGGGCAAATCTACGCTTTTGAAGGCGGTATCGGGCATCATGGAGCCCACGGAGGGTTGGGTAAAGCGGCAGGGGAACGTGGCGGCGCTGCTGGAGCTGGCCAGCGGCTT
Source organism: uncultured Lachnospiraceae bacterium (assembly GCA_947626285.1). Lineage (GTDB taxonomy): Bacteria > Bacillota > Clostridia > Lachnospirales > Lachnospiraceae > Choladousia. Next base: position 5,709 of record CANQRR010000108.1, on the reverse strand, counting down.
CGACGGGGACCTGACGGTGAAGGAAAACGCCTATCTCCGAGGCGCCATGCTGGGATATACCCGGAAATTCATGGACGAGACATACGATGAGATCATCGCCTTCGCGGAGCTGGAGGCTTTTCAGGATCGGCCCTTTAAGCAGTTGTCCTCGGGCATGAAGAGCCGCCTTGCCTTCGCCATCGCCAGCATGGTCCAGCCGGACATCCTCATCCTGGACGAGGTACTCTCCGTAGGCGACGGGGCCTTCCGTAAGAAGAGCGAGGCCAAGATGAAGGAGATCATATCCGGTGGCGCGGCGACCATATTGGTGTCTCATTCCCTGGAGCAGGTACGGGAGCTTTGTACGAAAGTGCTGTGGTTGGAGCATGGGGAGCGGATCGCCTGCGGGGACACGGCGATACTCTGCGGTCTGTATCAGCAGTACCTGGACAAGACCATCACACTGGATCAGGCGAAGGACATATGGGCCAGCCTCCGCGGGCACTACGATTATCTCATCGTGGGGTCGGGTCTGTACGGCTGCACCTTTGCCCGTGAGATGGCGAACAGGGGCAAAAAGTGCTTGGTGATAGACGGGCGTCCCTGGCTGGGGGGCAACGTGGCCTGCGAGGATGTGGAAGGGGTAACCGTCCACAGGTATGGCCCCCATATCTTTCACACGGACAACGAGAAAGTTTGGAATTATGTTAACCAGTTTGTTTCCTTTGTCCCCTATGACGGAAGTTTCGGCGAGGCGCACCAAGGTATTCCACAAGGCGGCTATAACGGCTTGGTAGAAGGACTGCTGAAGGGTGTCCCGGCGGTGACAGGTGTGAGCTGGCAGATGCTGATGGAGGCGTTTCCGAATATCTCGGACAAGGTGCTGTACACAGGGACCATAGACGGATTCTTTGAGTACAGTGAAGGGCACCTGGAATATGACAGTCTCAAAATAGAGCTGGAGGAACTGGAACAGAAGTGCTATCAGGATGAGGCAGTCGTCATTCCGGAGGAGAACGACGAGGAACATTCAGGCTGCATCCGTGTGATCGAATACAAACACTTCCTACATGAAAAGAGTCCGAAAACAGTCGTGGCGTTTGAATACCCCCAGGAGTGGTTACCGGGGCGGATGATGTGTCGGCCAGTGCGGGACGAGAAGAATATGGCGCTTTACGAGAAGTACCAGGCCCTGGCAGCGGAGCGGCCGGAGGTGATCTTCGGCGGGCGGTTGGGCGAGTACAAGTACTACGACATGGACGACGCCATCGCCGCAGCACTGGACCGGGCGGTGCAGGAGATGGGAGACGCATACGTATGAAAAGCGTCATCCTAGCCGGGGGTAACGGCACCCGGCTGTATCCCATCACCAAGGGCGTCAGCAAGCAGGCTTGGGCCGTCTATGACAGGCCCATGATCTATTACCCCTCCGACTTTGACGTGGTGAAGTTTTTCCGGGGCATGGCCTGGCTGGATACCGGTACATACGACGGCCTGCAGGAAGCGGCCCAGTTCGTGAACATCATCCAGAAGCGGCAGGGGCTGTATGTGTCCTGCATCGAGGAGATCGCCTACCGGCGGGGGTTCATCGATAGGGCGCAGCTTCTGCGCCTGGCGGAGCCGCTGATGCAGACGGCCTACGGGCAGTACCTGAAGGAGATCGCGGAGGACGACGGCTTATGAAAAACGTGCTGGTCACCGGCGGCGCAGGATTCATGGGAGCCAACTTCTGCTTCCGCCACAGTCTAATGGTGAAAACTACGAGATATAAAAGAGAGAAATCATGGGTAAGGTAAGCAGAATCATTAAAGTTGTAGCAACTGCAGCATCTATTTTTGGATTAGCTTTCATGGATGGCCTATCCGCACTACCTAGATACATTATTATGGGTGTCGGTGTCATATGCTTTTCATGGCTTTTGTATGACGAATACAAGAGCAACTGCGTAAATGAACGGGTATGTACCAACCAAGATCAAGTAAACAAGGCGATGGAAGATATAATAAAATCTCAAGGGAAAATATGTATTGTGAGTCGTGATCTTAGTTGGGTCGATGAAAACATAAAAAAGAGTCTTGTGGATAAAAAGGATAATGTTCTGATATTTGCTCAAGCTAAAAACAATACCACAGAGCAATTAAAAGCAGAGGGAATAAAAGTTAAGTTTTATGGTGAAAATATGAACCAAAAACTCGTTTCACTGCGATTAGATATAATGGCGCGAATCCCCAAGTTGCTATTGCACATATTGAAAACAGTATCCGCAGTCGAAATAGCAAAAGACGTTTCAGACATGTCATATATGAAACCAGCTCCACAGGACCAGAGCAGGATAGATGGATATCCTCTTTGGCAGTGGATTTAATTACACTGTGTAATTTGGTAAGTAAAGATGAATAATCAGTTGAAGCGTGTAAATCCAAAGAACATAGATGTGATTTCAGCGGAGTGGGACTGTCTTTGCGCGAGAAGGCAGGAGACTATTGAGCAGGGGAAAGACATTAGTTTATCTTTTGTGACAAGTCCTTGTATTCTCGGCGAGATTAAAAGAGAACATCCAGATAGTGTTCTGGATGTTGGATGTGGAACCGGGTATTTGACGAGTTTGCTTGCAAAAAGAACGAAACGATGCGTTGGAATAGATATGAGTGCAGAAAGCATTCATATTGCGAAGCAACGTTATGGTGAATCGGGAGCAAGTTTTATAACAACGACTATCGAGCAGTATCGGACTATCGAAAAATTCGATATATGTGTGGCAAATATGGTGTTTTCCTCTGATCCAGATTGGATCGAATCGATCTGTGTGATACGAAAGCTACTTAAAGATTCTGGGAAACTGTTTGTCATGCTTCCTCATCCAGTCCTATGGCCAAAATATTGGGGATTTCAAGAGGCTGAGTGGTTTCACTATAATAAAGAAATATTTATCGAACATAATTTTTCTGTTTCCCTAGTCAAATCTATGGGCATAGCCACATATATCCATAGACCGCTGGCTTCATATATCAATGGTTTATTGGTAAATGGATTCCGGTTAGAACAAGTAATAGAACCGTATCCTATAAAATGTACTCCTATCGAATATAAGTATGACTATCCTCGCTTTCTCTTTATAAAAAGCCGAAGAAAATAGTAATTATAAATCGTTTAGATAAACAAGAGAATCAGACCATTATTGACCCGAAAGGAGGGCAGCATATGAGCATTAAACTCTTTGAACATAATGACCATGCATATCATGCCGCCCTCTCAATGCTTCAAAAAACCGGCAAGGCCGCTGTGATCCACCCCACCGGGACAGGGAAATCCTTCATCGGTTTCAAGTTCTGTGAGGACTTCCCTGAGAAAAACATCTGCTGGCTCTCCCCTTCCGAGTACATATTCAAGACCCAGCTTGAGAATTTGGCCGCAGACAGCGGGGCTGTGCCGGAGAACATCACATTTAATACATATGCCCGACTCACGACAATGAACGAGGACGAGATCGCCGCTATCAAACCTGACCTTATCATTCTGGATGAGTTCCACCGCTGCGGCGCGGAGCAGTGGGGGCAGGGTATCCAGGCGCTCCTCAATGCCTATCCCCTTGTGCCCATTCTGGGCCTTTCTGCGACGAATATCCGGTTTCTGGACAACCAGCGGGACATGGCAAAGGAACTGTTCGACGGCTGCGTCGCGTCGGAGATCACTTTGGGCGAGGCCATCGCACGGAACATCTTAAAGCCTCCGAAGTACGTGCTCTCCGTTTATTCCTTCCAGAAGGACCTTGAAAAATATGAGGACCGTGTGGATAAACTGCGCGACCCTGTTCGGCGGGAACGGGCAATGGAGATGTTGAAAACGCTCCGCCGGAGCCTGGAGGACGCGGACGGGCTGGATGTGGTGTTTGCCCGCCATATGCCGGACCGTCATGGGAAATATATCGTGTTCTGTTCCAACGTGGCGCATATGAACCGCATGATCGGCTGTGTGCCAGATTGGTTTTCAAAGTTTGACACTCAGCCACATATCTATCGTGCCTACTCACCGGACCCGGCCACCAAGGAGGCGTTTGCACAGTTCCGGGAGGACGAGAGCGACCATCTGAAGCTACTGTTCACCATTGATATGCTCAATGAGGGCATCCACGTGGCGGATGTGGATGGCGTGATCCTGTTCCGTCCAACGGTCTCCCCCATCATCTATAAGCAGCAGATCGGTCGGACCCTCTCAGCAGGGAGCAAAAAGACGCCTGTGATCTTCGACGTGGTAAACAATATCGAGAACCTGAGCAGCATCGGCGCATTAGAGCGGGAGTTTGAAGAGGCCATCCTGCGGACCGGCGGCAGTAAACAAGAGCAGGATGAACTACGCCTGCGCTTTCAGATCATCGACGAAGTACGGGATTGCCGCCAGCTCTTTGAGCGGCTGAACAATGTTCTGACCGCTTCTTGGGAGGATATGTACCGCTGCGCGAAGGCGTACTATGAGAAAAAGGGCGATCTGAATGTCCCCTATGTATATAAGACGGAGGATGGATACTCTCTGGGCAACTGGATCTGCACCCAGCGTGCCGTCCGAAAGGGGTTGCAGCGTGGCATACTCAATGAGGAAAGAATCGCGCTGCTGGACAATATCGGAATGCTGTGGACCGTCCGGGAACAGGACCGTTGGACGGCGTATTATGGGGCGGCAAAAGCTTATTCACAGGAATTTGGGCATCTCTGCGTTCCTGCTCTCTACGTGTCACCGGACGGCGTAAAGCTGGGGGAATGGCTCAGCTCATTGAAGAAACAGCGTAAGCGGAACGGCAAAGGGCGGTACTTGACCAAGGAGCGCATTGCCCTGCTGGACGAGCTCGGCATGGTTTGGGACGTGGATGAGTTCCAATGGGAGCGGAAATTTCAGGCTGCGAGGGAATACTATACGGAATATGGTAACCTTGAAGTGCCTACACAGTATTCCTCTTCAGATGGAACACGCCTTGGATGCTGGATCCAGAGTGTGCGACGGGACTATAAAGCCGGCAGGCTGGACAAGGACAAGATACAGCGTCTGGAGGCGATCGGCATGGTCTGGAATGTGGAGCAGACGCACTGGGAGCAGCAGTACCAGTTGGCCGCGCATTATTATCATGAGCATGGAGATCTGGATATACCATCCGCCTATGTGACGAAGGAGGCTGTCAAGCTGGGGCAATGGCTCCAGCGGATGCGCCGCGACTACAAAAAGGGCATTTTGGAAAAAGACCGCATTGAGCAGCTGGAGATCATTGGTGTCAAATGGGATTTGCAGGAGAATCAATGGGAGAATTATTACGAGGCTGCGCGGCGGTTTTATCAGGAAAATGGAGATCTTAAAGTCGCGCCGAGATATGTCTCCCCGGACGGGACCCGCCTGGGATCATGGATTCAGCGGGTACGCAAATGGTATAGGGAGGATAAACTGACTGCCGAACAGATCAAACGCTTGGAATCCATAGGGATGGTTTGGGATGGGGTATCAGACAGGCGGGAACGGAACTATCGGGCGGCGCTGGATTACTATCAGGAACACGGCGACTTGAATGTTCCCGATGACTATATGACCGGCGATGGCCTGCACCTTGGCTGGTGGGTGAAATACATCCGCAAGGTATATCGGGCCGGAAAACTGGATAGAGAACAAATCAAAGAATTAGAGAGCATCGGCATGATTTGGGGACAGCCGCGGCCAGACAAGAATCCACGAAAAATAGACCCGAAATAT
>CANQRR010000107.1 GCA_947626285.1 uncultured Lachnospiraceae bacterium | reverse complement strand
CGAGGAAAGTCCGGGCTTCACAGGGCAGGGATGCCGGATAACGTCCGGTGGAGGCGACTCCAAGGAAAGTGCAACAGAAATGTACCGCCGGCGCGGGGCAAGACGCGCCGGTAAGGGTGGAAGGGCAGTGTAAGAGACTACCGCCCGGCCGGTAACGGCCGGGGCATATGTAAACCCCATCCGAAGCAAGGCCGCAATGAGGCATATGGCGGCCCGTCAGCCTCAGGTAGGCCGCTGGAGCCTGTCGGCGACGACAGGCCTGGATAGATGACCATTCACGACATAACCCGGCTTATCGTCCTGCTTACTTTAAAAGATATTGCCATATTTCTATTGACGAACTGCCATTTTCCCTGTATAATTTGACGTAGGCAAAAGCGGATTCGCGAAATCATTGTGAAATGTGACGAAAGGACGCGGCATTCCCACGCCGTACATATGTGCAAGGTTTGCGAGGACGCGGTTTGCGGATATTATTTTATAACCCAAAGGAGGATATTTTTATGAAGAAAGCGTTACTTTGCCTGCTGGCAGGCGTGATGGCACTCGGCGTATCCGCTACGGCAATGGCAGAAGAGGCAAAGACCGTTGGCATCCTGATGCCGACACAGTCTTCCGAGCGCTGGATCAACGACGGCGCGAACATGAAGTCCCAGCTCGAGGAGAAGGGCTACAAGGTAGAGCTGCAGTACGCAGAGGACGACACGGCTCAGCAGGTATCCCAGCTTGAGAACTACGTCAGCATGGGCGTTGACTGCCTGGTAATCGCTGCGATCGACTCCGGCGTTCTCGTAAACGCTGAGGCGCAGGCGAAGGAAGCCGGCATCCCGATCATCGCATACGATCGTCTGCTGATGGACACGGACGCTGTTTCCTACTATGCTACCTTCGACAACAAGGGCGTTGGTACCGTTATCGCGAACTACATCAAGGATGCGAAGGATCTTGACGCTGCACGCGAGGCAGGCGAATCCTACACGATCGAGTTCTTCATGGGCTCCCCGGACGACAACAACGCGCTGTTCCTCTACAATGGTATCATGGAAGTCCTTCAGGAGTACTTGGATGACGGCACGCTTGTCTGCAAGTCCGGCAGAACTTCCTTCGAAGACACCTGTATCCTCAGATGGTCCCAGGAGACCGCTCAGGCGAACTGCGAGAACATCCTGACCGCGAACTACGCGGACGAGGACCTTGACATCGCATGCTCCGCGTTCGACGGCTTCGCATACGGCATCAAGGCTGCTCTTCAGGGCGCAGGCTACACCGAGGAGAACTGGCCGCTGATCACAGGTCAGGACGCTGAGGTCATGGCTACGAAGAACATCATCGACGGCACGCAGACGATGTCCATCTACAAGGACACCCGTCTCCTTGCTTCCAAGGCTGTTACGATGGTTGACGCGGTGCTTCAGGGCACAGAGCCGGAGATCAACGACACCGAGCAGTACGACAACGGCGCTCTCGTTGTTCCGACCTACATGTGCACACCGGTTGCAGTGGATCAGTCCAACTACCAGGAGATCCTGATCGACGGCGGCTACTACACAGAGGATCAGCTGAAGTAATCCATTCGGATCTCTTTCACTGAATGACAGAAGGCAAGTCTTTCTGAAGAGTGAAAATGACTGGGCGGCGGAAAAATCCGCCGCCCATGTTTACGCAAAGAAATAAGGTAAAGGAGTGAGGAAAGTCATGTCTGAGATTATTTTGGAAATGAAGCACATCACGAAGGCATTCTCCGGTGTGAAGGCTCTGGACGACGTGAATTTCCAGGTTGAGAAAGGCGAGATCCACGCGCTGTGCGGCGAGAACGGTGCGGGCAAATCCACACTGATGAATGTCCTTTCGGGCGTGTATCCCCACGGCACATACGAGGGCGACATCATCTACAAGGGTGAGACCTGTAAGTTCCACCGGATCAAGGACAGCGAGAGCAAGGGCATCGTTATCATCCACCAGGAACTTGCGCTCAGCCCGTACCTCTCGATCGCGGAGAACGTGTTCATGGGGAACGAGCAGCTCTCCATGCGCGGCGTGATCGACTGGACGAAGACCAGAGAGCGCGCGAAGGAAGCCCTGGCGCACGTCGGATTGCAGAACGAGAATCTGAATGCGCCGGTCAACACGCTGGGCGTCGGCAAGCAGCAGCTGATCGAGATCGCCAAGGCGATGGCGAAGAACGTGGAGCTTCTGATCCTCGACGAGCCGACGGCGGCTCTGAATGACGAGGAGTCCGCGCAGCTTCTCGAGATCATGCTGGAGCTGAAAAAGGCGGGAGTTACCTGTATTATCATTTCTCACAAGCTGAACGAGATCAGCTACGTGGCGGATTCGATCACGATCCTCCGCGACGGCAAGACGATCGAGACCCTGCGCAAGGGCGTGGACGAGTGGTCGGAGGACCGCATCATCAAGGGCATGGTAGGCCGCGAGATGAACAACCGCTACCCGGTCCGCGACAACTGCCCGATCGGCGATGTGGTAATGGAGGTAAAGAACTGGAACGCGTATCATCCGGAGATCTCCGACAAGCAGATCTTAAAGGATATCAACATCAAAGTGCGCGCGGGCGAGGTGGTCGGTCTGGCCGGACTGATGGGCGCGGGGCGCACGGAGTTCGCGATGAGCCTCTTCGGACATTCCTACGGGCAGAAGATCTCCGGCGAGGTCTATATGCACGGGAAAAAGGTCAGCACAAAGACAGTGAAGGACGCGATCGACAACAAGATCGCCTACACGTCTGAAGACCGTAAGACCTACGGCCTGGTGCTGATGAACGACATCAAGACGAACATGACGATGGCGGCGCTGAGAGCGTATTACGCGAACGGCCAGATCGTCAACGAGCGCAAGGAGAACCTTGACGCGGAAGAGTATAAAGAAAAGATCAATGTAAAAGCAACATCGATCCATCAGACAGTCGGCTCCCTTTCCGGCGGAAATCAGCAAAAGGTCGTGCTGGCAAAATGGATGATGACCCATCCGGACGTCCTGATCCTGGATGAGCCAACGCGTGGTATCGACGTCGGCGCGAAGTATGAGATCTACTGCGCGATCAACGACATGGCGCGTGAGGGCAAGGCGATCATCGTGATCTCCTCCGAGATGCAGGAGATCATCGGTACCTGCGACCGCGCGTATGTCATCAATGAAGGCCGAATCGCAGGCGAGCTTGGCCGCGAAGAGCTGAGCCAGGAGAACATTATGAAATGTATCATGGCGAGCAACGGGAAAGGAGAAGAATAATGGAGACGAAGAAAAAATACATAAATCTGGACATTAAGTCCTTCGGTATGATCGCGGCGCTGATCATCATTTTCATCATCTTCTATGTGATGACGAAGGGATCGAACGCGACGCCGACGAACATCAACAACCTGATCATGCAGAACGGCTACATCATCATTCTGGCGACCGGTATGCTGCTCTGCGTACTGACCGGCTACATCGATCTGGGCGTCGGCTCTGTCGTGGCGCTGGGCGCGGCCTGCGCGGCGAAGCTTGTTGTCGAGCAGGGCTGGGCGGTTCCGCTGGCGTGGCTGGTAGCGGTAGCCATCGGTCTGGCGATCGGTATTTTCGCAGGATTCTTCATCGCGTATCTGGACATCCCGCCTTTCGTTGTGACGCTGGCGACGATGCTCATGGGCCGCGGCCTTACCTACACGCTGCTGAAATCTTTGACGGTCGGTCCGCTTCCGGCTGACTATTCCTTCATCGGCGTCGGCTTCCTTCCGACGATCAAGGTGCCGTTTGGCGGAGGACAGATCGATCTGGTCTGCGTCATCGTGGCGGCGGTAGTGTCCGTCGGGCTGATCTTCAGCGAGATGAAGACGATCCGCACGAACAACAAATACGGCTTCGCGAACCTCGTTCCGTGGCAGATGGTTATTAAGGATGTGGTCATCCTCGTCATCGTATGGTTCTTCTTCACGAGACTCGGCATGTACAACGGCATCCCGATCCAGCTCCTCGTTCTGGCGGTGATCGTCGGGATCTATCACTTCATCACGAGCAAGACGGTGGCGGGCCGCCAGATCTACGCGATGGGCGGTAACGCCAAGGCGGCGAGCCTCTCCGGCGTCAACACGCGGAAGGTGTTCTTCTGGGTATACGTGAACATGGGCGTGCTCGCGTCGATCGCAGGTATCGTGCTCTCGGCCCGTCAGGGCGGCGCGAACCCGAAGATGGGCGACGGCGTGGAGATGGACGCGATCGCATCCTGCTACATCGGCGGCGCGGCGGCGTCCGGCGGCGTCGGCACGATCATCGGCGCCGTGGTAGGAGCTCTCGTTATGGGCGTTCTGAACAACGGTATGTCCATGTGCGGTATGTCCACGGATCTGCAGAAGGTCGTCAAGGGCGCCGTGCTTCTCGGCGCGGTCGTGCTTGACGTATCCACGAAGAAGAAGAAAGGCTGATAAGATGACCTATCAGGAGGTTTTGGAGCAGGCGCGGGGAAACGTCGGCGCATACTGCAAGGTGTGTCCGGTCTGCAACGGAAGGGCCTGTAAGAACCAGGTGCCGGGGCCGGGCGCAAAGGGCACGGGCGACACGGCGGCGCGCAATTATGATAAATGGCAGGAGATCCGAGTGGTGCTGGACACGATCTGCGAAAATGAGACGCCGGACACGACGTTCGAGCTGTTCGGGCGGACGTTCCGCTACCCGTTTTTCGCGGGGCCTCTGGGCGCGGTGAACCTGCACTACGGCGACAAATACGACGACACGCAGTACAACAACATTCTCGTGTCGGCCTGCAGTGAGGCGGGCATCGCGGCGTTCACAGGCGACGGCGTGAACCCGGTGGTGATGCAGGCGGCCTCGAAGGCGATCGCGGCGGCAGGCGGCGTGGGTGTGCCGACGGTTAAGCCGTGGAACATTGATATCATCAGAGAGAAACTGGCGCTCTGCAAGGAAGCGGGAAGCTTCGCGGTGGCGATGGATGTGGATGCGGCGGGACTGCCGTTTCTGAAGAATCTGACGCCGCCGGCGGGCAGCAAGACCGTGGCGGAGCTCGCCGAGGTCGCGCAGCTCTGCGGCGTGCCGTTCCTCGTGAAGGGCATCATGAGCGTGAAGGGCGCGCTTAAGGCGAAGGAAGCCGGAGCGGCCGGCGTCGTGGTCAGCAACCACGGCGGGCGTGTGCTCGACCAGTGTTCCGCGACGGCGGAAGTGCTGGGAGAGATCGCGGACGCCCTGAAGGGAAGCGGCATGAAGATCCTTGTGGACGGCGGGATCCGCAGCGGCGTCGACCTGTTCAAGGCGCTGGCGCTCGGCGCGGACGCGGCTCTGATCTGCCGCCCGTTCGTACCCGCAGTGTACGGCGGCGCGGAGGAGGGCGTGAAGCTTTATGTCGAGAAGATCGGCGCAGAGCTCGCCGACACGATGGCGATGTGCGGCGCGAAGGATCTGGCGTCGATCTCAAGAGATATGATCAATGTAAGATGGTAAAGGTATCGCGTCCCGGAAGGCAGTGCGTTTCGGGGCGCGATAAATTTGGGAAACTGTGCGCTCAGGGAGACGCTACAGGAGTGTGGGAGAGAAACAGCCTGGGTTCAATCGGCTGGGAAAGGCAGGTATCAGGATGCAATACAGAAACGATCGAAAGGGCAATCCGCTTTCAATTCTTGGCTACGGCTGCATGCGGTTCACGAAAAAAGGGTCGGAGATCGACCTGGACAAGGCGGAGCAGGAAGTGATGTACGCGATCCGCCACGGGGTCAACTATCTGGACACGGCATACGTCTATCCGGGTAGCGAGGAGGCGGTCGGAAAGATCCTTGCGAAGAATCATTGCCGGGACGAGGTCAATCTGGCGACGAAGCTGCCGCACTATTTGATCCGTTCGGTCGAGGGCGCGGAGAAGAAGTTTCAGGAGGAGCTGCGCCGCCTGCAGACCGACCACATCGATTATTACCTGATGCACATGCTGAACGACGTGAAGACCTGGGAGCGTCTCTGCGGGCTCGGCATGCAGGAGTGGATCCGGCAGAAGAAGGAGAGCGGACAGATCCGGAACATCGGCTTTTCCTACCACGGGAACAGCGGGAATTTCCGCAGCCTTCTGGACGCGTACGACTGGGATTTCTGCCAGATCCAGTACAATTATCTGGACGAACACTCACAGGCCGGGCGCGAGGGCCTTGTCTACGCATCGGAGAAGGGGATCCCGGTCGTCATCATGGAACCCCTGCGCGGCGGGCGGCTCGTGAACCTTCTGCCTTCCGGCGCGAAGGAGCGGATCGCGCAGTCCGGGAAGTTCGCCTCCCCGGCGGAGCTTGGCTTTCGCTGGCTGTGGAACCAGCCCGAGGTGACGGTCGTGCTCTCCGGCATGAATTCCATGGAGATGGTGGAGGAGAATCTGCGCATCGCGGACGAGGTGCGCGTCGGCGAGTTTACGGAGGAGCAGTTCGCGCTCGTGGAGCAGGTCCGGCAGGAGATCAACCGCGATATGAAGGTCGGCTGCACCGGCTGCGGCTACTGCATGCCCTGCCCGAACAAGGTCGACATCCCGATGGCGTTCCACTGCTATAATCTGAAGTACGCGGAGGGAAAGAAGTCCGGGATGTGGGAATACCTCCAGTCGACGGCGATGCGCCGGGAGACGTCGAGCGCGTCCCAGTGCGTTGGCTGCGGCAAGTGCGAAAAGCACTGTCCGCAGAGCCTTCCGATCCGCGAGAAGCTGAAGGAGGCCGCGCGCGAGCTTGAGACGCCGAAATACCGCGCGATCAAGTGGGCGGTGAAGACGTTCCGGATCTACTAGACAGACAGGCGGTCCGGCGCAGTCATTCGCGGTATGTTATCCTGCGGGGCACGGTTTCCCCTGCGGCGGCATATGATAAGGCAAATCCGAAAAATGGGTTGACTTTTAGAGGGCGATATATTATAATTCTATTCGCGTCAAGCGAAGGACGCCTGAATTTTCGGAAACGGGGTGTGGCTCAGCTTGGCTAGAGCGCCTGGTTTGGGACCAGGAGGTCGCAGGTTCGAATCCTGTCACCCCGACA
>CANQRR010000106.1 GCA_947626285.1 uncultured Lachnospiraceae bacterium | reverse complement strand
TTTGGTGTACTCTTTTTCCCCGATTTTTTAGGTTATTTGTTTTCATTTTTCTCTTGACATATCACCAAATTGCTTCTATGCTTTAGCACTTTCATAATATTCCTTTTTTGATATATTGTCAAGTTACATTACCTCTCCAGTTCCCCGAGCGTCCCGAAATGGTACCCCATCTCCTCCCACTTCGTCAGCAGTTCATCAAGAATCGCGGCGTTCGTGGAGGAAGTGTTGTGCAGCAGCACGATCGCCCCGGGGTGGATGCGGCCGAGCAGCTTGTCGAAAGCTTCCTCCTTCGAGGGCTGTTTGTCCTGATACCAGTCCACGTAGGCGAGGCTCCAGAAGAAGGTCTGGTAGCCGAGCTGCTGCGCCATCTTCAGATTCGCTTCGCTGTATTTGCCCTGCGGCGGCCGGTAGTAGCGCGCGAGCTCTTGCTCTGTGGCCTCCTTGAAGGCCGCTTCCAAATCTTTGATCTCCTTCTCAAACGATGCCATATCCGAGATCTTCGACATATCGGGATGGTGCATCGTGTGGTTTCCGACCGTATGCCCTTCCGCGACGATCTGCTTCACAAGCTCCGGATTGTCTTTAATAAAATTTCCCACGGCAAAGAACGTCGCGTGCACACCGTGCTTTTTCAGCGCTTCGAGGATCGCGGACGTGTTGCCGTTCTCATAACCGCAGTCGAACGTCAGATAAATGATCTTCTCGTCCGTGTCCCGCGCGAACCACGCGTCGTACCGCGCCAGCTCCTCATACGTGGCGTTCCCCACCGGTTGTTCGCCCTCCTGCTGAAAACTCAGTCCCCAGTTCCCATCCGCGGACGCAGGAGAAGTCCGGATCGTCCTCTCTATGCGCGCCGCCATGCGCCCGGCAAAAAAGGCCGCGGCAAAAATAACGATCACCGCAGCCTTCTTCCATTTGTTTCTGTTTTCTTTGTTCCAGATCATTTTGCCGCTCCGAGCAATTCTCTCACAGCAATCTATGCCGATACTTCTCCGATTATGTATTTTGTCTGCGTCCAGCCTCAGCTGATCCCGCTCTGGATCGCAGCCCACACGCTGTCTTTCTGGTTCCCGAGCACCCACTCCGCGATGCCGCCGAGATCGTACTCCCTCACCAGCCCGGCGCGCGCCGCCACGGAAGCGTCGTCCTCCAGCCAGATCTGACAAAACTGCCCCTGCTCGTTCGTCCATTCGGCATACTGCTGTCCGGTGGCATCGTCGTAGGTTGCGGTAACGCCAGCCGCCGCAAGTATCTCCTCTGCCCTCGCCATCGACACGGCCTCGCTCGTCACCTGCTTCGTGCCATCCTCCATCGTCTGCGTGTACCAAAGTCTGGAATAGAACGGAATCGCGCTGATCAGCTTCTCCTTCGGAACCTCCGTCAACATGTTCTGGATACCCGTGATCTCGAAATCCATCGACGCCACGCTTCCCACGATGTCCGATCCCGCGTAGTGCTCGTCATATCCCATCATGATCACATAGTCGCAGACAACACCCAACTCATCCCTGTAATAGTGCCGTGAGAAATCCATCGGAACCGGCACATCCACCGAGAGCACGATCCCGTTCTTTCTACACAGGATCGAGAGCTCGCGCATAAACTGCGCGTAATCATACCCGGCCTCTTGCGCAATCCCTTCGAAATCGATGTTGATCCCGTCAAACCCGAGCTCCAGCGCCTGGTTCACAAGGTAATTCTGCAGTGTCTGCCGCGCCTGCCGCGAGGCGAGAACCGTCGTCGTGCTGACGTCCTCGCTGAAATTGCTGACCAGCGCCCACACCTGAAGTCCTTTCTTATGCGCGCGCTTTACGTAGGACGCATCAGCGAACGACTGGACATTGCCTTCGTTGTCGCTCAGGAAATACCAGGTCGGCGAGATCACGTTCACGCCGCTCATATTTTTGATATCCTGCTTGAGCTCCGCGTTCATCTCCGGATAATCGATCTGATGCCACACGAGGTTTACGCGCCCCTCCTGGTGAATAGACGGATATTCCGCCTGATAGTAAGTCTCCGTCGTGACTGTCTCAATCTCTCTGCCCAGCCGGCTGTTCTTCACGTAGCCGATATAACCGTTCGGCGTCAGGATCTGCGACCACTTCTCCATCTGATCCAGGACTGTGACCTGCGTCCCATCCGTCACCTTTGTGAGGATCGGGCTCTTGATCCCGCCCTGGTAGCGCACCGCGCTGCCACGCTTCATCTGCGCTGTCCGTATCTGCGTGCTCCCGAACGTCACAAGCACACGCGCCGGCGCGTCAAAAGCCTCGCACTTCAGATCAGAGTACTGCTGCAGGTAATTCGCCGACAGAAACATCCCCGAAGGCGTCGTCTTCAGCACCTCATATCCGGCGTCGAAGCTCTCACCGTCCACCGTATAAGCCGTGCTGTTCGGCGCAAATTCAAACGTCTGCTCCGCCGTCGTGAACAGGAGCAGCCCGACGGACGCGTCCCAGTGAAAGCGCGGATTCAGTTCCCGCTGCACCAGTGTGTAGTCCAAGTACACACTCCCATCGAGAATCAGGGCTCGCTCCTGCGCCACATGATCCTGCACGATCACCGCCGCCTCGTCCTCCCCGAGCACGCCGAAATAGTCTTCAGGTGCCATATATTTGCCGCTCGGCATATACTTTAAAACGCACACCACAATGATCGCGAGGATACCGATCCCCGCGATCACTGCCGCGAGCAAATGAAACAATCTGTTATCCGACTTCATCGCTGTACGATCCCCCTTTGCCGCGGTCTCGCCGCTATTTCTGCGGCAGCGCAGCCTTTGTCATCCGAAACATCTTATCATAACATCACGAAAAGCGTCATGATTTTCAATGTTTTTTCATAAAAAAATAAGAAAATGCGTTGTTAAGGGAATCCCGGTTTGGGCTGCTTTTCCTTTCTCTATGATTCTGGTTCTTTTGTATGGGTATGTAATTCGGCTGTCTTCTGCGGCGTACCGACAGATAAGGTGGTGCCCGTGATATATTATTTCCCGCGGTACAGCCTGCAGTTAAGAAATAATTTACTTGCGCGAAAAACAGAAATTGATTATAATGCGTAAAAGACGTTTGAAAGGGATCATGTCCGTCGCTTCCGGGATCGGTACAATGTCTCGACATCGGATGCCGCGAAACAGATTTGCTGTATTTTGCCTCCTTTCTATTAAGATTAAGCGATGCGATATGTCCTTTCTGTTGTATATTATAAATAATATGAGTGAAATAATCAAGCTTTTTTTGAAAAAAGAATTGAAATGGTACAGCATGGTTGAACTGTAACATTTTATCTACTTTACATATCGGCACAAATGCGTATATAATAGTAGTGACGAAAATAGTTTTATTCTCACCGGGCAAGGAAGTGATTGAATGAAAATTGAAAAGATCAATGACAAACAAATTCGCTGCACCCTGACAAGAGAAGATCTTGCGAACAGAGAGATCAAGCTGAGCGAGTTCGCGTATGGTTCGGACAAAGCCAAAGCGCTTTTTCAGGACATGATGCAGGTCGCCGCACAGGATTTTGGTTTTGAAGCGGACAATACCCCGCTTGTGATAGAAGCAGTCCCGGTTTCGATGGATTCACTGATCCTCATCATCACGAAGGTCGAAGATCCGGAGGAGCTGGATACCAGATTTTCACGGTTCTCACCCGAAGATCCCTCGCAGGGAGAGAATTATTCTTTCTCCGACCTCAAAGACCGGATCGAGGGCGCGGATGGAATCCTTGATCTGATCAAGAAAATCTCCGAAGCGCGCAAGCGGGCCGCGGAGCAGGCGCAGAAGCAGCAGACCGAAGCTTCCCAGACTACCTCTTCCGTCGAGGAGGATGAAGAGGTGCGCCGCCTGACACGTTTCTACCTGTTCCACTCGCTCGACGATGCGATCCGTGCCGCAGGCGTGGTCGGTCCAATCTACGACGGTCCGAATTCTCTGTACAAGAATCCGGAGAACGGCGAATACTACCTTCTGCTCAAGAAGGCGGAGAGCTCCGCAGAACAGTTCAACAAAATCTGCAACGTTCTCTCCGAATATGCCTCCTCCTGCAAGTTCACGCCGGGCATGGAAGCTCATTTCTCCGAGCACATGGAGACGATCGTCGCAGAACACGCGCTGCAGAGTCTGTATGAGCTGCGATAAAAGTGAGAAAATCTGAATCGTAATCTGATGCACCCGTCCGTATCACTGCGGACGGGTTTTTTCGTAATCTTCCGCACAGCGAGACAGCCGCAGGATTCAAGGAGGAATCCTGCGGCTGCCTCAATTTATGAGTAGGTTTTTAAGAAGCAAACAATTTTAAGCATTCGACACAAGCTGATCGACGTAGCGCTTGATGTTGGAAGCGTTCACATACTTGTCGACGACTCCGTCGTGCAGCACGATCAGCGTCGGCGCCTGCATGATCCCATACTGGCTGACAAGATCCAGATTCTCCTCCGCGTCCACCACTTCATACGGCTCGTCCTTCAGCATCTCTTTCGCGATCTTGCAGTTCGGACACGTCTTCGTCGTAAAGAGGAAACGCGTCGCGTGAGCATCCGTGCTCTGCGCTTCTGCGATCGTCCGGATCTCAGCTTCCGGCTGTACCTCTTCCGCCTTGACAGACTGCGCAGATGCCTCTGCCGTCTTCTGCTCTTCCTGCGCGGCCTTATCGCTCTCCGCTGATACCGTCACATTCACGCCCGCGCGGTACATCGGCTGATCCTCCACCACCTTGCCGTCTCTCTTCAGACGGGAATTCGGGATGTCATAGAGCTTACGATCCGCATATTCCTGCGTCTTGCCGTCATTCCAGTTCTGCACCGGACGATAATAGCCGGTGATCCTGCTGTAGACCTCCGTCGGCTGTCCGCAAATCGGGCAAACCTTCTGCTCGCCGTCGAGGTATCCGTGGTCGCGACAGATCGAGTACGTCGGCGACATCGTGTAGTACGGAAGCTTGTAATTCTCCGCAATCTTGCGCACCAGATTCGCCGCCGCTTTCCAATCCGGAAGCCGCTCGCCCAGGAACGCATGGAACACGGTCCCCGAAGTGTAGAGCGTCTGCAGCTCGTCCTGAATGTCAAGCGCATCGAAGATATCTGCCGTATAGTTCACCGGCAGGTGCGAGCTGTTCGTATAGTAAGGCGTCTTGTCCTGTGTGGAAGACGCATCCAACTTTACCGCTCCGGCCTCTCCGCCCGCCGTGATGATCTCCGGCCAGCGCGCCTTGTCGTGCTTCGCCAGACGGTACGTCGTGGACTCCGCCGGCGTCGCCTCGAGATTATAGAGATCGCCGTACATCTCCTGATAGGTCACCAGACGCTCTCTCATATGGTTCAGCACATCCTTCGCGAACTGCTGCGTCTCCGGATGTGTCAGATCCTTGCGCAGCCAGTTGGCGTTCAGACCCGCCTCGTTCATGCCAATCAGGCCAATCGTCGAGAAATGGTTGTCGAACGAGCCAAGGTAGCGCTTCGTGTACGGATACAGACCCTCGTCGAGCAGTTTCGTGATGACCTCTCTCTTGATCTTCAGAGAGCGGGCCGAGATGTCCATCATATGGTCGAGTCTGCGATAGAAGTCCTTCTCATTCGAGGCAAGGTAAGCGATGCGCGGGATGTTGATCGTCACCACGCCGACGCTTCCCGTGCTCTCACCGGAGCCGAAGAAGCCGCCCATCTTTTTGCGCAACTCACGCAGATCCAGACGCAGACGGCAACACATGCTGCGCACATCACTCGGCTGCATATCGCTGTTGATATAGTTCGAAAAATACGGAGTCCCGTACTTGGCCGTCATCGTGAAGAGAAGCTTATTGTTCTCCGTCTCGGACCAGTCGAAATCCCTCGTGATCGAATAGGTAGGAATCGGATACTGGAAACCGCGCCCCTGCGCGTCGCCCTCGATCATCGTCTCGATGAAGGCTTTGTTGATCATATCCATTTCCTTCTTGCAGTCCTTATAGCAGAAATCCATCTCCTTGCCGCCCACGATCGCCGGCAGCTCCGCCAGATCGTTCGGGACGGTCCAGTCGAGCGTGATGTTCGAGAACGGCGCCTGCGTGCCCCAACGGCTCGGCGTGTTCACACCGTAGACAAAGGACTCGATGCACTTCTTGACCTCCGGATAGCTGAGATTGTCCGCCTTCACGAACGGAGCAAGATAGGTGTCAAACGAGGAGAACGCCTGCGCGCCCGCCCATTCATTCTGCATGATGCCAAGGAAATTCACCATCTGATTGCACAGCACGGACAGATGCTTCGCCGGAGCCGAAGTGATCTTCCCCTTGATCCCTCCTAAGCCCTCCTGGATGAGCTGCTTCAATGACCAGCCCGCGCAGTAACCGGTAAGCATCGAAAGATCGTGGATGTGGATATCCGCATTTCGGTGCGCGTCCGCGATCTCCTGATCGTAGATCTCAGACAGCCAGTAGTTCGCCGTCACCGCGCCGGAATTGCTCAGGATCAGGCCGCCCACCGAGTAGGTGACCGTGGAATTCTCCTTCACACGCCAGTCTTCCACCTTCACGTAGCTGTTCACGATCTCCTTGTAATCGAGGATCGTGGACTTCATGTTTCGAATCTTCTCCCGCTGTTTGCGATAAAGAATATACGCCTTCGCCACTTCCGCGTACCCTGCCTGGATCAACACCTGCTCGGCGCTGTCCTGTACGCTCTCAACGTCAATCAGGCCGTCCTTAATCTTCTTCTGGAAATCAGCAGTCACGCGCAACGCGAGCAGATCGATCATGTCATTATTGTACTCCATCTGCTGGGCGTCAAATGCCTTCGCGATCGCTCCGCTGATCTTCGACAGGTCAAACTCGGCAATCTCCCCGTCTCTCTTTACTACTTTAAACACTTCAAACCCCTCCCTGAAACACTGAAAAACAAGAATCTTTTGTACCGTGATTTTCATTATATCATCACATATGGGGGAAGTCAATGAAAAATGCACTATATATATGTGTCAATTTTGTTACATAACACAAAATGTAGTGCGGACGGCGAATGCCGCAAATGTGCTGGATTTGTGTTTA
>CANQRR010000105.1 GCA_947626285.1 uncultured Lachnospiraceae bacterium | reverse complement strand
TTTCCGTTTCCCAACATGTATCTACAGTTTTGCCGGGAAAGTTCCAAGGAAGGGTACCGTGCGGTTCCGTCCGGATACAACATACGAAGTTCACTAAACACGAACAGTATATCACCAGAATCTTACATTTGCAACGAAAGATTATCACCCTTTAGTCCGGAATCGTCGGAACTGCGTCCGCCGGAACCGGGCAGGTGTAGCCGGCTGCGGTGCGTCTCTCAAACTCCGCGCGGGCTTCCCGCAGGATCTCCGGATGCACAAAGAGATCGATTGCCCCGGCCGCGAGCACCTTTCCCGCATGGAGCGCCGCCTTGTGTCCGATCTCCGTGCGGTCGCAGGAGACGTTCTGCCAGCTGTGCCCCGGGCAGCCGTTCGGCCAGGACACCACATGGATCTGCGCGGTCGGCGTCAGCCAGCTCACATCGCCGACATCCGTAGAACCCGCGTCGAATGCGTCCCCCTGATAGAGCGGCGCAAGGAATTCGTTCATCGCGTAACCGCACTGTCTTCTCATCTCTCCCACCTGTTCCCGCAGCGCGCTGTCGTTCTCCGCGGCTATACTCGGCGTCTTGTCACTCCCCGGATAAGTCTTCGCCAACTCGTCCGCGAAGGCGTGCTCCTCCCGCGTGTAATGCGGAACACCGAGCTCTTTAAAATTCTCGTACAGCACACGCTCCAACGCGAAATTGCTGACTGTGTCCGCCACGCCGTCAATGAATTTTTTCTCGAACGTCGTGTCCGTCATCAGCGCCGCGCCCTGCGCAATCCGGTCCACGCGTGTCTGCAGCTCGACCGCCTCGGCGACATGGTTCGAACGCACCATATAGAGAACGCTTGCGCGCGGCTGCACCACGTTCGGGCTGCAGCCTCCTGCGTCCGTGATCGCATAATGGATGCGTGCCTTGTCACTCATGTGCTCGCGCAAAAACTGCACGCCGACGTTCATCAGTTCGACCGCGTCCAGCGCGCTGCGCCCGAGCTCCGGCGCGCCCGCCGCATGCGAGGCTACGCCCGTGAATTTATACTGTGTCTGAATGCAGGAATTCGACGAGCCGGTCGCCACCTCGTTCACGTCCTCCGGATGCCAGGTCAGCGCCGCGTCCAGCTCTTTCCAGACGCCATCGCGCGCCATGAACGCCTTCGCCGCACCGCCCTCCTCTCCGGGGCAGCCGTACAGCGTCACCGTCCCCGGACATCCTGTCTGCTCCAGATACACCTTCACGCCGATCGCCGCCGCCAGCGCCCCCGCTCCCAGCAGGTTGTGTCCGCAGCCGTGTCCGCAGCCGCCCGGGACAAGTTCTTCTCTCGCCGTGCTTCCCGCTTTCTGGGAGAGCCCGGAGAGCGCGTCATATTCCGCGAGGATCCCAATCAGCGGCCGCCCATTCCCGAAGCTTGCCGAAAAGGCGGTCGCGATCCCGCAGATGCCCTCTTTCACTTGAAAACCTTCTTCGCGCAAAACCTTGCAGTACAAAGCCGCAGACTTCACCTCCTGCAGGGAGAGCTCTGCATACTCCCAGATTCGGTCCGCCACGTCAAAGATCTTGTCTTTCCGCGCCTCGATCGCGGCAAGAGCGATCTGTTTTTCCTGTGTCATATGATTTCCCCTTTCCCACCAACTCGTCGGCCTCTATGCGTATCCCTTCACATTTCTTAACGGATCGGCTGATAAACCCAACATTCTCAAAGTCCTGTCCCGGGCGGCAAAAGCTGCCGTAAATATCCGTTTGGAATATTGTACGACAGCTTTCTTTTCTTGTCCATTTCTTTCATTATATTTTGTCCGACCCCATGTCCGTCTGATTCTCAGACCAAAATTGTGTGCCGACTTCCAGGCAGACTCTTTACAGCACTTTCGCCAGAAAATCCTTCAGCCTCGGATTTTGCGGATGGTCGAAGACCTGCTCCGGCGTGCCCTCCTCCATCAAAAGGCCGTCCGCCATAAAGAGAACGCGATTGCCCACCTCGCGCGCAAAACCCATCTCGTGCGTCACGCAGACCATCGTCATGCCCTCCCGCGCGAGCTCCTTCATGACGTCGAGCACCTCGCCGACCATCTCTGGGTCGAGCGCGGACGTCGGCTCGTCGAACAGCATGACCTCCGGCTCCATCGCCAGCGCACGCACGATCGCGACACGCTGTTTCTGTCCGCCGGAGAGCTGGATCGGATACGCCTCAGCGCGGTCTTTCAGACCCACGCGGTCGAGCAGCGCGAGCGCCTTCGCCTCCGCCTCATCCTTACTCATTCCCCTGACCTTCATCGGAGCCAGCGTCATGTTGCCGAGGATCGTCATGTGCGGGAACAGATTGAAGTGCTGGAACACCATGCCCATCTTCTGCCTCAGCAGATCGATGTTCAGGTTGACCGTCTTTCCGTTTTCGTCCACGTATTTCTTCTTCGTGATATCGATGCCGTCAAAAACGATGGAACCCTCCGTCGGCTCCTCCAGCAGATTCAGGCTGCGCAGGAAGGTCGACTTCCCGGAACCGGACGGCCCGATCACCGCCATCACATCGCCCTTGAAAATCTCGGTCGTAATCCCGTCGAGCGCTTTGATCGTTCCCATATTGTAATGTTTCTTCAGGCCAGTTACCTTGATCAGACTATCTCTTGTCGCCACGGCTCATCCTCCTCTCGAAATACGCGATCAGCTTGGACGTCGGGAAGCACAGGCAGAAGTAAATTGCCGTCGCCACCAGAAGCGGCTCGATGATGATAAAGGTCGCGCCCTTGACCGCGTTCACGGCCGACATGATGTCCTGTACGCCGATCGTGTAAGTGATTGCAGATTCTTTGATGATGATGACAAACTCGTTCGCGATCGCGGGAAGAATGTTTTTCACCGCCTGCGGGAGAATGATATAGCGCATGTTCTGTGTCTGGGAAAGTCCCAGGGAGCGCGCCGCCTCCGTCTGTCCGCCGTCAATCGACTGAATGCCCGCACGGATGATCTCACAGAGATACGCACCGGAGTTCAGCCCCAGCGCCACAACACCCGGAAAAAACCGGTCGAAGCGGATAAATCCAAACATCAGAAACGACGGCAGCTTGATCAGACTAAACACGCCATAGTAGATGATGAAGACCTGCACGATGACCGGCGTGGACCTAAGGATCTCGACGTAAGCAGTCGCGAGAAAATTCAGCGGATTAAACCTGCCGACTGCTGCCAGAAAGCCACGTTGCTTCCGGTGTCCGTTCTTGTCCAGCGCAAGGAATCGCAGCGGGCAAAAGTTCGACAGACGCATCAGCGCGAGAATCAGCGCGAGAACGAAACCAATGACCACCGTGAAGATTGACAGAAGAACCGTCACCAGAATACCCTGCCAAAAGAGCTGTGCGTAAGGCAGCAACTTTGGGAAATTGCTCAGTTTGATAAATGAATCCATAGAAGACTCCTTTCTGAGAAGTAAGTGTCCGTGCAGGGAAAATCCTTCAGCGCTCGACCGCACAGACGAAGAAGCATATAACAGAAGAGCCGCCGCATCGGAAAGAACAAATGCGGCAGCTCCTGCGTCTTTGCATGAAGTGCTTTTTGATTACTCGGTAACAGCCTCCGTGGAAGCCTCCGTCTCAACCTCTTCCGGCACCTGACCTTCCTCATTCAGAACGCCCTCATACTTCTCGCCGGTCGCCAGCTCGTTCGCCTCCGCGACGAACTGATCCATGGAACCATCCTCTTTCGCCAGCGCGATCGCCTCGTTGACCGCCATCAGCAGATCAGCGTTGTCTTTGCAGACGCCTACCGCGGAACCTGCCACATCGTACGGAACATCCAGCACGATCTCAAGATCCGGATAAACCTTCTGGTAGCTCTCCGCCACTGCGGTCTCAATGTAAGCCGCGTCCAGCTTGTCCGCCAGAAGCTCAGCGATGATGTCCGTCACCTTTACAAGCGGAACGATGTCGGCGTCCGGAGTATTCTCGTTCGCCAGATCCATCTGGATGGAACCGATCTGCGCGCCGACGGAAACTTCCGGCTTGTTCGCATCCTCAAAGGAAGTAAAATCTCCGGCCTTGTCCTTTACCGTCACGAAGGACTGACCGCCTTCATAATAGATGTCCGAGAAATCCATCGCGTCCATGCGCGCCGGATCCGGGGAAAGGCCTGCCATACCGAGGTCCACGGACTTCGTCGTCAGCTCGCTGAGCACACCGTCGAAATCGAGCGGGATCACCTCAAGCTCCAGTCCCATATAGTCTGCTATGTACTGCGCCAGCGCCATGTCAAAACCTGCCAGAGACGGGTTGCCGTCCTCGTCGATCGCGTAGAACTCATACGGAGCGAAATCCGGGCTCGTCGCCACGGTCAGCTTGCCCGGCGTGACCGTCTGGACATCAAGCGCGCCGCTTTCCGTCTCATCCTCCGCGAACGCGGTCATCGACAGCGCCATGCACGCAGCCATCGAAAGTGCAAGTAATTTCTTTTTCATAATGAACTCCTCCTTCTGTAGCATGTCCGCCGTATTCGAGAACATGCATAAATATAAATTAATGTCGCTATTTATTCATTATACAGCTATTCTCGAATTATTCAAGTGGAAATCACAAAATTGGTGCAGAAACTCATTTCTAAGAAGCTTCTCTCGCTAATTCCAAGCTTACCGCAGCATACTTCGCTCCTGAACGGAAATAATAAGATATTCCTCGTCCGGCACATCCTCCGTAATACCGCCAAAAAATTCAATCACCGAACGGTCATAATCGTAAATCGGATCAAACAGGATCTCTTTTACATATTTCGCTTTTATACAGATATAATCACTGTTGCCGTACCTTTCAAACAACATATCCATCGTATCTGTTCTGTTGATCAATCCGCCCACGTACAATATGTCCGGCCGAACCAAGGCTGCCTTATAGTCCAGTTCCTCGGCACCAAGAATCGTAGAGTGAGGAGGCACTGCTTCCACCGAGCCGCTAAGATCCGTGACTAACTGGCTGTAGGCGGTATTCCAGCGGTCAAATCCGCTCAGCTGCACCGCCAAGCTCGCGATCCACAACCCCAGCAGGCAGGCCGCGACCGGGGCGATCCTGTTCCTGTGCCTGTTCAGGAAGTCCGCCAGAAAACCGGTCAACCCGATCGTGATCAGTATGCTTGCCGGTGCAAAAAACCTGTAGCTGAAGGAATCCATAGATGAATGGTACCTCACAAAGGTAAACACCAGATAGTAAAAGATCCCTACACCTATGAACACTGCCCGGAAATCTTTTGGTCTGTACCTGTACAGCAGATAGATGACAACTGCCAAAAACAGCACAATGATCCATACCTGGACATGGCGCGATGCATTAGTTACCGCCTCCGGCACAGTGGCGCCAAACGCATTATGCAGCTCCTGCACAAGCGCGTTATAAAAATTATTCGTCAGTGCAGAGTACTCGTCCCACCACGCGCCTCTGTCTGAACCCGAGATCGTCCCTACTTTTCTGTAGTTCATGAAGTAGTATCCGGCGATAAACGCGCCTGACAGTACCGCGGATCCCATACAACCGGCCATCTTTGTCCTGAATGCCAGCCCTTCCTGTTTTCCCTTCAGCACATATATGCCCAAATAAAAGACAGCCATAACGACAATCAAAAGGAAAGAGAAGGTTCCAAAATATCTGCATAAAAACAGGTACACACTGCTAAGTCCTAAAAATAGGAACCAGCGCGGCTTTACTTTCTCATGTTCCACGATGTGGTCCAGGATCAGGCAGAATACCAGAAGCCCCAGGATAAAAGGGTTCTCGCTCCATGTATACTTGTAGATCGTCAAAAATCCGGCATTTAGCAGGCAGATGCTATAGAACCACGCGTTCTTCCTGAAACGGATATACAGCAGCAGCAAAAAGAGTCCGACAAGCAGGACAGACAGCATCTTTGAGGCAAGGTATATGTTTCTTCCGGTCAGGAAGGCCATTGCCGCGATCAGGGCCGGATACCCGATCGGCCACGTGGCAAACCAGCCGCTGTACCCTGCTCTGCCTATGTTGTTGAAACCATATCCGCCAAGGATGGCGTCCGCCTCCTTGAGATAGTTCATTGAATCCGGGGATATATATGTCGCTTTCATATAAGCATAGCAAAGCTCGTACAGCGCAAGGTAGAGAAACACCAGCAGCAGAATGATCTCATTGTAGTGTTCCTGAACGAAAAAGAGTCCTTTTTTCACAGGTGTACCAGCCCGGTTCATGTCCGATTTTTTTAATATGAGCCAGCCTCCCGCCAAGGCAAACAGGATAAAAAATCCATAGAACACCTCCCCATAGCGCATTGGGGTTATAGGTGTGTACGCAATGTCCGCAACGATGCTCTTTTCGCTCAGGAAATCACACATGGGGCTTTGCCCTGCGACCGCAAACTCCTCGATGCAATAATCATGCTTATTGGCGTCGATCTGTATCCTGAGCGTGTACTCGCGGCCTTTCATCAGCTGGGCATCAACATCAAATTTGAGCTCGACAGTGGAAAAGCCATCTCCTTCCCCTGTGCTCCATATTGCGGTGGAACTGCTGTCAAGTACCTCGTCCTCCTCGCAGATACTCGCTGTAAGGTTGCCCTTGAAATCAGGATCTGCCGCCCGGTAAGATAACTGTATGCTGTTGACCTGCACGTCTTTGTGCACAGCCATCTGGTAACTCTCTGTGTAGGCCCTTTCATCTACCGCTTTTTCCGTTGATCCCGCACTCTCTGTGATCCCGGCAGTTTCAACCGCATTCTCCTTGACGCTGTATCCGAGCGGGACCAGGCTGCCGGCTGCCAAAAGGATCACCGCAGCTAAAAATGCGCCTGCCAGGATCCTTTGTCTCTTCCGCCCGTCAAAATTTGTGATATCGTCCATAACTCTGTTTATGCCCCCTCCAGTCTATATACGCCTGTCCTCTTCCACTGCAATGCCAGCCCATTCGTCCCGTTCCGTACAGACCACATAGCCTGTCCTGAGCCCGCCGGGTTTGTTGTCGTTCACCAGTATACGCTCCCCGTACGGCGCGCCGTAGATGATATAGTCATAGCGGACCCCATGTTTCTTCAGGAACCGCTCCGTCTCCTCCCGGCATTCCTCCGTCCTCGACGTCAGGAACACGACCATGTCCTTCTCCGGGAGCGACTTCAGGAACGCCTCCGCCCCTTCCAGGAAGGAATCCTCCCCGTCTGTCTTATACCCATTGTGTTTCACGACCGTCCCATCCAGGTCCAGGATCCAGGTATG
>CANQRR010000104.1 GCA_947626285.1 uncultured Lachnospiraceae bacterium | reverse complement strand
TCAGTCCCGTCTGAACAGATCCCTTGTATAGACCTTCTCCGCCACGTCGTCCAGGCAGGGGTCGTAGCGGTTGGCCAGGATCGCCTGGCTCTCCGTCTTGAACCGCCCCAGGTCATTCACCACTGCGCTGCCGAAGAACGTGCTCCCGTCCTCCAGCGTCGGCTCGTACACGATCACCGTCGCGCCCTTCGCCTTGATCCGCTTCATCACGCCCTGGATGCTGCTCTGCCGGAAGTTGTCGCTGTTCGACTTCATCGTCAGCCGATATACCCCGATCACGCACCGCCGCTCCTCAGATGCGCTGTAGTCGCCTCGGTTGTAGTAATCGTAGTACCCAGCCATCCGCAGCACCCTGTCCGCGATGAAGTCCTTCCGCGTTCGGTTGCTCTCCACGATCGCCTGGATCAGGTTCTCCGGCACGTCCCGATAGTTGGCCAGCAGCTGCTTGGTGTCCTTCGGCAGGCAGTACCCGCCATAGCCAAAGCTGGGGTTGTTGTAGTGACCGCCGATGCGCGGGTCCAGGCACACCCCGTGGATGATCTGCTCCGTGTTCAGCCCCTTCATTTCCGCGTACGTGTCCAGCTCGTTGAAAAAGCTCACCCGCAGCGCAAGATATGTATTGGCGAACAGCTTCACCGCCTCCGCTTCCGTGAAGCCCATCACCATGGTAGGCACCTCTTCCTTCAGCGCCGCCTCCTTCAGCAGTGCGGCAAAGCCCTCCGCCGCCTTCACCAGCCGATCGTCCGACATATCCGTTCCCACGATGATGCGGCTGGGATAGAGGTTGTCGTACAGCGCCTTGCTCTCCCGCAGAAACTCCGGGCTGAACAGGATGTTTTTGCAGCCGGTCTTGGCGCGGATGCTCTCCGTGTACCCCACCGGGATGGTGGACTTGATGACGATGATCGCCTCCGGCGCGTACTCCATCACCTGACCGATCACTGAGTCCACCGCAGAGGTATCGAAGTAATTCTTGCCCGAGTCATAGTTGGTGGGCGTGGCGATGATCACCAGCTCCGCGCCGGTGTACGCCTCCTTCGCGTCCGTGGTGACCGTCAGGTCCAGAGCCTTCGTCGCCAGATACTCCTCGATCTCCTTGTCCTGGATCGGGGACTTTTTCTTGTTATTGAGCATGTCCGCCTTGGCCGGCGTCAGGCATGTGGCATATACATGATGACGCTGCGAAAGCAGCACTGCCAAAGAAAGGCCCACATAGCCGATACCCGCTACCGCGATCTTTTTGTTTTTCATTTTTTCTCCCAAATCATGTTCGACCTTATTCACGCGAACTGCGCTTCACAAATACTTATACTGTCTTTTCCGGCAGCTGTATCCAGCTGCCCATGATCTCATCCCACTTAGGAGGTGTGAACTCTATAAATCCGCTCCAAGTATAAAACGTCATTTCGCCAAAATAGACCTGGCCGTCAATGATATAGCAATCCACCCTCACCTGTGGGATGCCTGCAGATAGCTTTTCACATATCTCTATTATCTCATCCATCTGTTCAGGTCTTGGCAGGGGGTTCTTTGAGTTCTTGTAAAACGCATAAAAATCCAAATTATTGAAGTCCCGATCATAGTTATCATTCGTCCTCTTATCAAACGAATCATGCGCAATACCGCGGCATACCGTTATGAGACGAACTACCCCCCCCGAAACATGTGAGTTTATATTCAACTGACTCAGGCTTACCCAAACTGTCTATATATTTTTCCGCTATTATCCGTCTCTTTACATTTTTATACGGCCATTCGCGTCCATGCAGATAATAATCTGTTTGCAGATGCTTATTGAGTCTCTTGCGGGCGTCAGACTTATCAAATACACTTTTGTCGCGGCAAACTACAAATCCGCCGCTGTCATGCGTGCACTTCAGAACAAACTGATCGGGGAGCGCATCGAAATCTATATCTTCAAAACGGTCCCATACGCCAAGAAGAGGGATGACATACTTCTCTCCAATACGCTCCGCTACGTATTTTTTCACCTCGTACTTATCGACCATCGTTGAATACTCCGGCCGTCGATCATAGAGCTTCAACCATTGCAGCTTCTCGCAGAACGTCTTCGGAGCATCCAGGTCCAACTCATACCCCATCCTCAGCTTAAATGCTTTCCGCAAATATGCTTCGTCCGGCATATTTTTATAGAAGCCCTTGCTGCTCAAATAAGAAAAGCGGGCCTGTGGTTCTGTTACAAATCTTCTGATTTTTGCAAATAAATCGGACATTGATCTGACCTCCATCTTTCGTATGAGCCTCTGTCACTTAGATATTTCAATATGTCCCTTCCAGCCGGCTGTGGGAATGAAGTGGAGCAAGGAATCAAAGGGAAGCTCCGCAGGTGTCTTTCCGTCGTACATTGCATCATTCGACACAAACACCGGCTCTTCATCCGGCTCAACGAGCCTATACGTCCCCTGGATGCTGCGCACGCGCTCCAACGTTGGTATCTTCGCTGTGTCAAATCCCATCAGGGTGCATATCGCCTCATCGAAGCACACCGGGTTTTCTCCTGCTGCGATGATGCCCACTTTCTTGGCTGTCGGCGCCACCGGGCCCTCTCCCTCACCCGCAATGACCATATCTGCCACAATGAACATTCGTCGGACAGGCCGGTCCTGCAGCACGCCGTTCTTATCTGCATAAAACACGATCTTGTTCAGGTCTGCTATCGTGCGGCTGATGGTGTGGTTGCCGTACCAACTCCCCTCGGCGTATCCGTCACCTACCACCTTCAGCGCCGCGGCACAGCAGCGTGTCAGCATCTTCACCACGGCCGCAGGTGCATACTTCCCCTCAGAGGAAAGGATGTTCAGCCTATCATACAGGCGGCTGCGGAGCGCATGCACCCCGCTGGGATGCAGGTACTCGTCTCCTTCCTCAGGCACAGCCCCGTTCGTATGATGGGGCAGGTATTCCTTCCTCGCATTGATGCCCACCAGATTCTTCAGCGCAGCAGTCAGTCCCGCCTTTCGATGGCTCTTCGGCTTTGGCATGTTGATGATCACATCTGCCTGCAGCAGATAGTCCGACACCATGTATTCATGCGTTTGTTCATTGTGGTGCGTATACATGATGCGCGGGTCGTAATTGGTCACTCGCATCCGTGACAGATGCTCCGGCGTCTCTGTGGAGAACTCGCTTGCCTGATCCATACGTACGACCTTCGCCGGGATGGTTTCGTCCGTCAGTGCGTAATGCACCCCGCCGCGTACTTTTGATCTCAAGCCTCGCAGGTCCGCCAGCTGTACATCATGCCCCTTGGACTGATAGTACTCCGTCAGCCTGTCATAACCGCTCTCCGACACCAGGCGCTCAAAATCGCACTCCTGCATTGGGGCATCGCCTATCACGACCCGTCCGCTGCCGTGCAGCGCAATGAGCACATAGTCGACCACTGCCGCCACAACGCCAGGCTGCGTATATAAACACTCTACATTGCCCGCCCGGTCCGCATTCACGTCCATTACCAGGTTGGGTTTTACAAGCACACAGTCGCCTGACCGCACAATCTGTCCCAGCGGGTCCCATGCCGCCGTTCCGTAATGCTCCTCATCCAGCTTTAGCAGATGCAGCGCCTGCCGTACAGAGTCATATACTTCGTTCTTACCCGGAGCAAGCTCTTCAAATGAGTACTCCGGGTAACGCTCACCTGGCCGAAACAGCGTCTCTGCTTTAGGGTAGTTATAATCTTCTTTCTTTACGACGCTTACGTATGTCTGTTTCATGTCTGTTCATTTAATCTCACTTTGTCACGTCCAGGAAATGTACCCTGGTCCGCGCACCCTTAAAACACGAATCTGTTTAACCCTTGGTCGTCCACTGCTCACGCCGGCAGTGTCAGCCAGCTGCCCAGCTTTTCGTCCCACTCAAATGGCGTGAACTCTTCCAACCCATTGCCGGGATAAAATGTCATCTCTCCAAAATATACCTGCCCATTCACCTCATAGAAATCAACGCGAACGAACGGGATACCCGCAGACAGCTTCTCAGCCAGCGCGACCATCTCTTCATACGAAGAGGGTTTCGGAAGGGGCGTATCGCTCTTCGGATAGTGCCTCTCAAAGGGCATCATGTTCCAGTCTCTGTCGTAAAATGTCACCTTCAGGCCACTTGCAGAAAAGCGGTCATTGCAGACAAAAGAGCAGAGAACATGACCTCCGAAGCACATGAATTTATAGTCGAGCAGTTCCTCCTGCTTCTTACGAAGATACAGGACGATATTCTTACAACAAAGAAGTACCCCCCCCGCTGGGCAGCTGCAGCCAATCGCCTACTTCTATCCCAAACGACGCTGGCTCAAAATGCTCGCAGCCAGAGCCGTGGTAGAGCGTAAGTTCGCCGAAATATACTCTGTTGTCTATGCAATAGAAATCTGTCCGCAGATGAGGCAGCCCTGCCGACAGCTTCCCTGCCAGCTCCAGCATCGTCTCAAGCCCCTTCGGGCGCTCTATTTGCCGGGACGGCTCCGTCGGAAACTCGATCGCCGCCTTCACATACTCCCAATCCGTGGTGTACAAGTTCCGCTTGTGTCCCGCGAACCGATCGAAGTCCACCTGTATCAGCTTTGGCTCTCCGTCAAAGTTGAAAACCTTATAGTCCTTCAGCTCCGTCCCCGACTCGTCCACCATGTACTGCTCCGCCAATATCTTCCGCGGCACATTCTTATAGGGCCACTCCCTGCCCGTCAGGTAATAGTCCTGCCGAAGCCCCTTTCGCAATTCCCGCTTTACCTTCGGGATGTCCAGCTTCGACTTGTCCGTGCATATGCAAAGCCCCAGGCCGGAGTTGTGGTTACACTTGAGCACAAACTGGTCGGGCAGCGCATCAAAGTCTATCTGATCCGGGTCGTCCCATACCCCCAGCGTCGGGATGATATGCTCCTGGCCTATCCTCTCCGCCACCCACTGCTTCGCCGTCACCTTGTCCACCATGGTGACATACTCCGGCTTGCGGTCGTGAAGCTTCAGCCACTGCAGCTTCTCATTGAACGTGCGGGGATGCTCCAGGTCCAGCGCATAGCCAAGCCTTGACTTGAATTGCATCTTGATATATGTCTCATCATCGATAAACGGTAAACACCCTGTGCCCGCCAGCCTAACTACAGCGCTCGCGGGATGTGTCATATAATATTTCAGTCGCTCTGCCTTACTCACTGCCTCTGCCTCACCGCATGTAAAACTCCCTGTACCACTGGGCGAACTGCCGCAGGCCCTCACGCAGGGGGGTGCGGGGCCTGAAGCCGAAGTCTCGCTCCAGCGCGCTGGTGTCCGCGTACGTCACCGGCACATCTCCCGGCTGCATCGCCACAAGCTCCTTGTGGGCGTCAAAGTCGTAGTCCGCCGGCAGCACCTCCGCACGGATCAGCTCCTGCTGCAGGATGTCTACGAACTCCAGCAGGTTCTCCGGGTGGCTGTTGCCGATGTTGTATACCGCATACGGCGGCAGCGGCAGTCCATCCTCCCCCGTCCGGCGCTCCGGCGCCCGCCGCATCACACGGATGATCCCCTCCACGATGTCGTCTATGTACGTGAAGTCCCGCTTGCAGTTGCCGTAGTTGAAGATCTGGATGGTCTTTCCCGCCCGCAGCTTGTCCGTAAAACCGAAGTACGCCATGTCCGGCCGCCCTGCCGGGCCGTACACCGTAAAGAACCGCAGTCCTGTGGACGGGATGCTGTACAGCTTGGAATAGGCGTGGGCCAGCAGCTCGTTGCTCTTCTTCGTCGCCGCGTACAGCGACACCGGGTCGTCCACCTTGTCCTCCGTGGAATAAGGCACCTTCTTGTTGGAGCCGTACACACTGGACGAGCTGGCATACACCAGGTGCTGTACTCCGGCCGCTCCGCCGTCATAGGAGTGCCGGCACGCCTCCAGGATGTTGTAGAATCCGACGATATTGGAGCTTATGTAGGCATCCGGGTTCGTGATGGAGTACCGCACGCCCGCCTGTGCCGCCAGGTTCACCACGATCTCTGGCCGGTATTGGGCAAACACGGACATGACCAGCTGCTTGTCCGATATGTCCCCCTGGACGAAGGTATAGTTCGGATACTTCTGAAGCCGGCCCAGACGGTACTGCTTGAGCGTCACGTCGTAGTAGTCGTTCATATTGTCCAGGCCGACGATATGCGCGCCGCACTCGCCCAACAGCCGCTCCGCCAGCGCCGCGCCGATAAACCCGGAACTGCCGGTGATGAGGATGGTTTTTTCTTGCTCCATTGCCATTGGCACTCCTATGTCTCTCCTATGATGCTGAATGTTCAGTCTTTACCTGACAGTAGATGCTCCCACGCTTTCTCTATCCTGTCCGGAGCAAAATCTTTTGCCCTCTCCAGACTCTTCTTCGCATATCCTTCTCTGAGCTCAGCATTTGTGAGCATCTCAACGATCGCCTTCGCCATTTGACGCTCTTCACCTGTCAGCGGTGCCTCTGCTCCAAATTCATTCGGTCCGCACACCGACGTCAGGATCCCATATTCCGCGTACTCTATATCTGCCAGTCTCTCCCTGACCTCCGTCCCGGGCGCCATGATCTCCCTTGACCCGGAATAGCAGTCCGTTGCTATACACGGCATGCCAAACGCCATCGCCTCCAGCAGCACGTTGGTCATCCCTTCATACTCAGACGAGGAGACATATGCATCACAAAACTGAAAACAGGCATGGGGTGCTTTCATATACCCCAGCAGCCGCACATCGTCCTCCAGGCCAAGCTCATGGATCAACTCCTGAAGCTTGTCCCTCAGTTCGCCCTCTCCCAGTATGTAGAGCTTTATATCCGGGATCGTTTTCTTCGCCTCTGCTACTGCACGGATCAGATGCCA
The DNA here is from genome assembly GCA_947626285.1 of uncultured Lachnospiraceae bacterium. Taxonomy (GTDB): domain Bacteria; phylum Bacillota; class Clostridia; order Lachnospirales; family Lachnospiraceae; genus Choladousia. The sequence continues at coordinate 629 of CANQRR010000104.1, read as the reverse complement.
CTGTCCCTTCTGCTCTGTCAGTCGACCTATCGTTATCAGCGCATGTCCCGCCGGTAATTGGATGGGATTGGTCAGCGCCTCCTTCCTGAGCACCTGATAGTCACAAGGGTTATATATCGTCGTCAGCTTCCTCTCCGGGATACGAAACACCTCGTGCAGGTCTTCCTGAACTCCGAGGGAAACTGCAACGACCTTATACGACCTCGCCGCTATGAAACGCTGTACCGCCCTGAACACAGGCAATTTCTTCGGCGTCACACATTTCGACATATGGATACGCACCGAGGTGATGCAACGGTCTCCTGCTCTCGACAAAACGTTGACCAGGTTCGCACCATCCATGAAACTGATGCTGCTGGTTATTCCGTACTGCTTTTTCAGCCTTCTGACCTGGATCGTGCGGCGGATAAGATTGCGAGCCTTCGCCACAAGGCTGGATGCTGCCGGGATCTGCAAATCGTGCAATATGCCACCATAGGGATAGCAGATATTTGTTCCGTCAAAGACGATCAGATGTACCTCATATCGTTCGCTGAGCGCTATTGACAGATTCGCCGCTACTCGCTCCGCTCCTCCGCTTCCTATCGTCGCAATGACCACTCCTACTCTTTCCAATCGTTCTTCTCCTC
>CANQRR010000103.1 GCA_947626285.1 uncultured Lachnospiraceae bacterium | reverse complement strand
ATGATGAGTTTGTTTGATGAAGAACAGATAATGAAGTCATTTATTAAGAGTGAACGTGCAGACGAAGCAAGGGAAAATGCAAAGATAATGCTAAAAAATGGGAGAATTTCAGTAGAAGAAATACCAAGTTTTTTCCCAAAATTGACATTGGAAGATGCGAAAGAACTTGAAGCCGAGCTTATGCAGTTGGCATAATTAACCCCACAGGGCGATTAACGCCCTGTTTGCAAAAGAAGATTGATAAGACAACCTACTTAGTCGAGGTACATTTTTCTGCTACAAGTACCCAAAGCGTAGAGGATAAACTAAAGCGTATTATACTCCATGATTTAGAGCATGGAAAACAAGGCAAGCCAAGAAAAAGTGATGAAAAATGATGAATATGTCCTTGACAAGTTGCAACAGGTGGAACAGCATTTTATGGAGAGCATCAAAGAATTAGAATCGTTAGAATAAATATTAGAATACATATCAGTAAGGGCAAAATCTATGCTGAAAGGGCAAAATATATAAATGACTGTAAACGAAAGGAGATACATTTTATGAAAAAGGAAGAATTATATACTTCATTCAGCGAAAAGTATGGTGAATTACAAAAGGCTTTGGCCGGAACAGACGTCGAAAAAATGAGAGAGCTGACTTTGGAAGTGCATGCCATGGTGCATCCGGCTGAAATATCCGGGAGAACGGAAAAGACGATCGCGGATTATGTCCTGGAGTATATGCTGGCGGGGAATCAGAACGAGGTGGTACCGAGAGAGGATCACGATGTGGATCTGCATTATGCAGGGACGAATAGAGTCCCTATGTGCTGGCAGCTTTGGCATACCTACCGCATTGAAGATCTGGTGAGCAATATTCTGATGGCAGACAAAAATCAGATATTTAACGCAGAGTGGCAGAAAAGGATCGGGTCGCCGATTACCGACACCGGAAACGCGCTTGAATTTGAGGAAGCGGTGGAGTTTGGAAAGAAGATCGACGCCTTTGCCCTCCGCGATTATATGATCGAAGTTGGCAAAAACACACGCCGTATATTAGAAAGCTTAACACTGGAACAGATCCAGTCCATGGTGCCGGAAGAATGGGTCATGCGGATTCTGGAAGAAGGCGGCGTGACCACTGATTTTCGCTCCGTGTGGCTGCTGGTATTTTGGGGAAGGCTGACGAGAGGAGGCATGATTTTGACTCCTATGACAAATCACCATATGATGCATTTGCCGCCCTGCCTGAACAATCTGCCGATATTGGATGAATGAATAAGAAAGCCGGGACGCAGGGTCAAAATATCATCTGATGAAGTGGAGCGGGGAGATATGAGAATAGAACATATTGCAATGTATGTAAAAAATCTGGAAGCTGCCAGAGATTTCTTTGTCACCTATCTTGGAGGCCATTCCAATGATGGCTATCACAACACATCCACAGGATTCCGGTCTTTTTTCATCAGCTTTGATGATGGCGCAAGACTGGAGATAATGACAAAGCCGGAAATGGCAGATGCAGAGAAGGCTTTGAACCGTATCGGTTATGTGCATGTTGCTTTCTCTGTCGGCAGCAAAAAGCTTGTTGATGAGTTGACGGACAGACTGAGAGCAGATGGCTTTTCCGTTATAGGCGGTCCAAGGATAACGGGGGATGGATATTACGAGAGCTGCATCGTTGTGATAGAAGGAAATCAGATTGAGATAACGGTATGAAAGAATAAGTTGTCTAGCATATTGCTCTGCCTGCTTGAGATAATATAATTAGCAATTTCATTCCTATTTAGTGCAAAATTTGCACCATTGAATTGACAGAGTGCAAAATTTGCACTAAAATTAATGCGGAGGCGCAGAAATGGAAGATTTGAAAGGATTAAGAATAGAAAAGAAAATGACGCAAAAGCAGGTTTCAGAATTGGTGGGAATTTCTCTCCGCTCTTATAAGACATACGAAAATGATGCTGATAAATCAGGGACATTAAAATACAATTATATCGTAGAAGAATTAAAAAAAATTAATCCTGTTGATGAAAGCCACGGTGTTTTGGACGTGGAGGACATAAAGCGGAAATGCACAAAAGTGTTTGAAAAATATGACATTAATTTTTGCTATCTCTTTGGCTCCTATGCCAAGCACAGAGCAGTGCCGACCAGTGATGTGGATCTTCTTATTTCAGCAAATATAAGGGGCTTAAAATTCTATGGACTGGTTGAAGAGATACGGAATGTCCTTCATAAAAAAGTAGACGTTTTGGATATGAATCAACTGAAAGACAACCTAGAATTGACTAAGGAGATATTGAAAGAAGGAATTAAGATATATGGATAATGTGAAAAATGATAATTATTAATTTCAGTTGCTGCTGAAGGAGGGATCTGAAACATTATGGAAGAAATTATCAGAAATTATTTTCTTGCGTGGCTCAATAAGGACATAGAGACAGTGCAAGGCACGTTTGCGGAAGATGCGATATATAGCGAGTGTTACGGACCGGAATATCATGGTTTGTCTCAAATATTGAAATGGTTTGAGGACTGGAATAAAAAGGGCAGTGTTCTGGAGTGGTCGCTTAAGCGGGTGATCGAGAAAGACCGAACGATCATAGCAGAATGGTTTTTCAAATGTGACTATGAAGGTACATACAGTGAATTTGACGGTGTAACGATAGCTGACTTTGATGCGAGTATGAAAATCATAAAACTTTGTGAGTTTCAATCCAAGGCGGAGCACTATTATCCATACGATACATAACGGGGCGCCCTTTGTATGAAAAATATGGTTTTGTTAAGATGAATCATGAAATGGAGTTGCCGGAATGAAGAATTTATGGTCAAAACCTGCGGACATTCACGAATGATTGACGTATATTTGCGGATAGATTTTATGATTTTATAAGTATGTCATTATAAACGGCAAGGAAAAACTCAGCGGCGGAGGCGGTGTCTCCACCGCTGTTTCTTTGTCTGCCTTGTGGAAAAAATGTTGACAACTGCCGTGTGGGGGGGGTAATATTATATTAATTTGGTATCTTTGCGCATATCTTTCCATGATGTATGGCGGTATAGAGGAGGGAATGTAACATGGGCAGACGTAACATGAGCAGACATAACATAAGCAAACGTTTTTTCGCATTGCTGCTGATGGCGGTGCTGGTGCTGAGTATGGGCTCAGCCCAGGCGACGACCGGACAGATGTCCGGCACAGAGCAAGCGGAGCAGGGCGCGGATGTGTCCGTGCAGACCCTGAGTGCAGCGAATGCTGCCGGGGACGACGCGCCTGTCGGCGGGATCGGTGAAAACAGCGGGACCGGCGGGGACGACGCGTTTGCCGATGAGACTAACGGAACCGGCGCGGACGACGCGCTTGCCGATGGGACTAACGGAACCGGCGAAGACGGCGTGGCTGCCAATGAGACCGGAGAGACTGGAGAGACTGGAGAGACCGGCGCGGACGGCACGCTTGCCGATGGGACTGACGGGAACAGCGCAGATGGCGTGGCTGTCAATGAGATGGGAGAGACTGGAGAGATCGGCGCGGACGACGCACTTGCCGATGGGACTGACGAAATCGGCGCGGACGATGCGCTTGCCGATGAGACTAACGAGATCGGCGAAGAGGCGAGGCTGCCGATGAGATTGGCGGTAATGGTGAGGACGCCGGAGAGGCTGTGCCCGCCGCCATCAACAACGTGCCGGTTCATGATGAGCCGCAGACGGCGGCGAATGGACTGTCCCTTGTTTCGATCCGGTTTGAGGGCGCGGAGCACATCACAGCCCTGACTGCGGACAGCGGCGACGTACTGCCTGATGCCACGTCCGGTATGCCCATCGTCCTTTCTGCGGACAGCGGCGACGTGCTGCCTGATGCCACGTCCGGTATGCCCATCGTCCTTTCTGCGGACAGCGAAGGTCGCGTGACCCTTGACATAGAGTTGGAGGAGCATTATACCGTTGAGACGTCTGAGGAATGCAGCTATGACGGGGAGAAACTTTGCCTACAGGCGGACACAGACGAAAACGGCGAGCTGTTGCCCCTCACAGAGCGGACGGTAAAGATCGTGCCTGTGCCCACGCTGGAGGTGACCTTCGCCGGAGCGCCGGACAGGATCATCAGGCTGCTGGATCCCAGCGGAACAGACGTGACCGCGGTCGCTCAGGCTGGCGGGGCGATCATGGTGGAAAGGACGTCCTCCGACGAGCCGGTTCGGCTGGCGCTGGAGCTGGAGGACGGTTATACCGCAGAGGCGGATGAAAATGCCTTTGACAACGTACGTTTCGGCGACGGAGCGGTCGAGATACAGGACGACGGTGACGGCAAAGCGGTCGTGCAGGTCATGGAGCGCCCGCAGATCATGGCGATCAGTGACCCCCAGATGGTGACGGTCACGCTTGTAGACGAAGATAAGTATGTCACCAGGGTCATTGGCTCCGGCTACAGTGGCTCTGTGATGGATACCTATGAGATAAAGCAGGGTGGTTGGCTGGACTTGACCGCCAGACCTTGTGCGCTGGATGTGGTCGGCGGCTTTGTCAGCGGGAAGTATTATTCTGTTGACGATGCTAACGGCGATCTGTTTGTACACTACACCGTGAAGTCAGACGGCTCAGGGGATATGACCATCACGACCAAGCCAGACGACTCGGCGCAGATACCTACGCCCATCAAAATCGAGTATGAGGACCCAGAGAAGGGGATAACGAGCGGGGACAATTACGTTCTGCCTGGAGGCAGCTTTCTTGTCTGGCTGCAGGAGGGCTATACGATCTCTGTGGAGGGCAGCGAATCCGTCTTTATGAATAAATATGAGAGTGAAGATTACTGTATTGTCTATGTGAATGAGAAGACCACATTCGTCAAGGTGACGGTGGTTGCTATCCAACAAAACGCGAAACTGTCGGCAACCATCCCCGACGCCGTGGAATCCACCGACATCTATGGAATGAGCGAAGAACTCGGAAGAGACTATGTAGGGAACGGTGAAGAGATGGCTGGCGGCAAGGGCTGGTTCCTGCTGCAAAATGGCTACGAGGTGGGATCCGGCGTCACCGGCGGCTCTGTCTCAGGTAAAATGATCGCCAGTGATAGCAATACCCGCAGCATCCACTCTTATTATACGGTGGACGCCATAGCGGACACAGTGACCGTGCCCATCGTGGAGGCGCAGCCCTATCGGTGGGTCGATGTGAGAGTAGACGACGCCTACTGTATCAGTAGCACGCTGACCAATGGGGAAGTCGGCACAAGTGGGTCGGGGTCGGGGGACCGTGAGGTTCTCTTTCTGGCGTTAGATGAACTGACCGCAACATTAAACGCCCCAGGCTATGAGCTGGAGGCTGTCTCCGGCTGCACGCTGAGATGGGAGAAGGACGAGTACGGCAAGCTCATCTACCGCATCATCCCCGATGCGGCGGGCGATACCAGCGTTGAGGTGAGGGTCATCGAGGCGGGCAATCAGCCCCCGGTGCTGAAGGCGGGGACGGACGTCGGCGCGGACGTGCAGACGGACAAGGCAGCGGCGGAGGGCCTGCTGAAGGCCGCCATAGATGAGTTTGCCAAAGGTAGCGTCCCCGTCGGCATGAGCGCTGATACGGCCGAGAAGCTCAACGCTGCGCTGGAGGAGGCCGACGCCGTCACGGTGCCGGAGCTGTCCGCCGTGCTGCGTGTGAAGCAGGCGGATGCTGTGACTGTTGAGGGCGCGGCCGCCGTCTATGAGATCGGGATCGTCCTCAGCGTGAACGGGGAAGAGGTAGGCAGCCTCACGGAGCTTGCCCAGACCGTCTCCATCGGTCTGCCCTTGCCGACGGAAACGGGTCGTATCGTGTACGTGGTCCGCTCCCATGGCGGAGAGCAGGAGAAGCTGGCCTCGTCCGTTCAGGACGGCGTCATCCGTTTTGCCACCGACCGGTTCTCCGAATTTGCCATCATGTCCAGCAATAACCTGGCGGATGCGGCGGTGGACCCTATCCCGGATCAGACCTGGACCGGCTCGGAGCTCACGCCGAAGGTGTGTGTGACCATCACAGGTCCGAACGGCGAGGAGGTGCTGAAGGAAGGGGTCGACTACGAGCTGGTCTACCGGGACAACGTGGAGGCGGGCACAGCCGCCGTGACTATCATGGGCATGGGCGACTTTGTCGGCAGCAGCGCGACGGCGACCTTCCGGATTTTAGCGACGGAAACCAGCGGGGGCACGACGCCTCCGTCTGGTCCCGACAGCACAGCCGACGTTCCTGAGACCAGCGCTCCCGCAGCCGACATCCCCGAGACCAGTGCTTCTGTCGCCGATGTCCCTGATACCAGTGCTCCCGCAGCGGACGTTCCTGATACCAGTGCTCCTGCAGCGGACGTTCCTGATACCAGTGCTCCTGCAACCGATGTTCCCGAGACCAACGTTCCTGTGGTCGACGCACCTGTCACAGGAGATGAAACGCCCTTGGCACTGTATGCAGGACTGTTGGCTCTGAGCGCAAGCGGTCTGGCGGCAATTCTGCTCCGGCGGAAAAGGCAGCAGTAAATCGGATCAAATATATCCCGGCCCCTCGTCCAGAGGGGTCGCTCTCTATGCTACAACTGATTTGCAGAGCCGATCTATTTGTGTAGCTTACTGCTAATGAAAATATTTTGGCTGCACAAAAGTATAAAAAGCGAAGCATATTTATCAGTTTCGACAATGACGCAAGACCGGAAATTGCAAAGAATGGTCTGAACTTAATAAATCAATACAGGCACAGATCAAAAAGAGAGTGGCGCGATTCCTTTTGCGAATGCAAACGGCTACCATTGCAAAACTGAAATCATTTTTATTACTTCATCAAGCCCTTTTTCTTGGCATAGTCACAAATAAGAGAAGCAAATGCAAATATCATCAATATAAAGATAGACAGCATATCCCATATGTCAAAAACAGGCGTCTCTATCATTATTGATAGCATGACATTGACAATGATCACGAATGGGATAGCTAACAAAAAAGTTGTTCCTAAAGCAATTAACTTCCTTTTTTTTCCAATGTGGTTGAAAGTTGCAGCTATTATCCATAAGAAAACAATTGAGGTTACCGCCACTGCTGCACCGACTGAAAATACTTCTTTCACTTTTATTAAATTGCCTAACAAAAACAAATAGGGAATGGTAAAAACGCTTAATGATATTAAACTTACAACAATCCCTCTTTTCCCCAATATAATACTTGGAAAAGATACAACCCATGCAAAAACGATGGAACTGACCGGGACTTGTGACCATGTTAAACTACCGGATATTGCAATATTGCAGATGAGACATACCATAATTCCTATCAAAAGTGTTACTGAAAACAAAATTGAAATAATCACATTCTTTGTCATATTATTTTCATCTTTCCGTTTCAAGGCAATCAAATTTTCATCTGCCCTTTTTTCAAAATTTTTTATGTCAATTTCCTCTCCGCTTAACAACTCGTTTACTGTGATTCCCAATATTTCGCAAAGCTCTAACATTATAGATGAATCGGGCATACTTTTACC
>CANQRR010000102.1 GCA_947626285.1 uncultured Lachnospiraceae bacterium | reverse complement strand
GACAACGCAGCTATGCGTGAACATAACTGCGCTGAATTTTACTTTTTTGTCCTGTCTACTTGACAGGGACCAGATCACATTCCGCGTCGGTCTTTATTTACACCTCCCAAATCGTGCCAACAAATGGCATAAATAACTTGATTTAATCGAAATATAGGGGTATAATAAGGCTAAAAAGTGCAGATACTTAGCACGGAGGAATTAACCATGCTTTTGAATTTCGCTTGTGACAACTTCAAATCTTTCCGGGATGGTTTTCAGTTCAATATGATTCCTGAAAAACGAATGACGGAACTGGACTATAGTATTCTCAAGGAAGAGATTGCAGGACAGAAAGAGACAGGATTGTCTGCATCTGTTATTTACGGTCCGAATGCCGCCGGCAAGACATCCATCGTAAACGCGATGTCATGTATGCGTCAGATTGTCCTTCGTGGAAACGTTCGGGATGCAGCGGATGACCGTAGCAGTGATCATGTGAGCAGTGGACTTGCGCTTGCGCCGTTTGCTTTCCGTGATGAGGCCGCTCCTGTTCGCTTTGATGTTACCTTTACGATTAACAGCATGAAATACCGCTATGTGATTGCTGTTTTCCTGGGAGCATTTCTGGAGAAGGATGCGCAACGGTATATTGATCGTGAGCAGCTGTATGTGAATGATACTCTGGTCTTTGACAGGACAAAGAATGCGGTCGATAAGCTGAAGCTGGATGTGATTTCCGATCATCTGAATGTGGGTTATGAGCTGAAGGATGTGGAGAAAACCCGCAGGGCAATGGGCAACAATGTTACTGCTGACAGCCTGCTTCTGGTGACGGATTTCAACTCCTTTTGCAGCAAGAAGCTGGTAAGCGAGATCAGGCGGTGGTTTGAGGAGCAGTTCATAGTAGTGAATTCATCGGAAAGGACGCGCTTCTATCCGGGGAGGCTGGAGGAGGACGGCCGGGCTATGATCAATGTGTATATCAATAAGATCGCACAGGAGGCTGGCATCATCGGAAGTGACTTTGCCTATGTGAATGATCCGGAGACCCATACGACAAAGGTCATGTCTGTGCTTCAGAAAACAGATAATAAACTTTACGGTCTGGACGCCGACAGAATCGAGTCGGTCGGTACGATGCGCCTTATTTCCATCATGCCGGCCATTATCTCAGCTCTTCGAAGCGGCGCGGTTCTGGTCATGGATGAACTGGACGCATCCCTTCACCCGATGATTGTTATGAATCTGATTACGATCTTTCATAACGATGGAGTCAATACAAGCGGCGCCCAGCTCATTTTTAACACCCATAATCCGATCTACTTGAATCACAGTCTTTTAAGACGAGATGAGATCAAGTTCGTGGAGCGGAATAAGGAAACGAAGTCAAGCAGCCTATACGCCTTATCGGATTTCAGAGCCAATGGTGAGGCAAGTGTTCGAAAGACCAGCGATTATATGAAGAACTACTTCATTAACCGCTATGGTGCCATTGAGGATATAGATTTCACAGACATCATTGCGGATGTCCTGAAAGGGGCTGTCAGCGATGATTAAGAAAGAATCCAGACAGTTCCACATCTCAGTCGAGGGAATCAACTGTGAGAAGATGTATTTTGAACATCTGGCAAAGCTCATTAACAGCAGTGGCAGGAACACATACAATCTGAAGGTTGCTCCCCGGAAGATGTCCCCAATGGAGTATGCCAAGAGAAATGCATACAAACCAACGGAAAAGCGGAAAGGAAATAAAAAAATCCCATACATCCATGTTCAGGACATCGAGGATTATTATAGCGATGATCAGCGGACAAAGTTTTATACGATGATCGATGAGATACGGACTGCGGGGGATAAATTTGGAATCATCTATGAGCTGGGCTACTCCAACTATGCATTTGAACTGTGGATGCTGCTTCATGTGGCGGATATGAACTACGCTGTTCAGGATCGCTATTCCTACCTTGCTCCGGTCAATAGATGGTTCCACCGGAACTATACGAGCATTGACGAATTCAAGAGTCATGAAGAATTTCAGGACATTTTGGATGAGTTCGTGACATTGGATTCAATCAGGTTGGCGATCAGTAGGGCTGAGAAAATCGTACAGAAAAACGGGGAAGACAGGAAGACTAAGGAAACATACAAAGGCTTTACATTCTTCCGGGATAATCCGGATATCTCTGTCCACAAAGTGATACAGATGATTTTTGAGGTTTGTGAGGTTAAATGAACCGAATAGAGTATACGGCCGATATCTCGCGCTTAATATGGAGACCCGCCTATATTCGCATATTGTCATTGCTCCAGATAATGCTTGTATTGGACGGAATCCGATATTATAATTATTACTAACATAGCTTGCGAAGATACTATTATGGAGATAAAAAGATATCGGCAAAGAAATTCAAATCTTATATACCGAAGGGATCTTATAAACTCCTGACAGGGAAAAAATCCTTTGCAAAGATCAAAAAGATTTTAGCTAAGAAATAGTAAATCATTGACAAGTATTTTTCACTGTGCTATTTTAATGTAGTAAATCAATTGAATATGTGCAGGACGAAGTACCCGGGAGACAGGCGAAAGCCGCCCGAAGGAGTAACACTTACAGGGGTCAGATTATGACGGGACCGGATACGGACTGCACTCTGGAGAATCCCACGAAGGAGTGGGTGCCGAAGGTGCAAAGCGCGGTGCGCGAATCTCTCAGGCGAAAGGACAGAGACGGTTTCAGATTATTCTGGTGCGTTTGTTTGGACAGATGAGAGATTCATCTGTCCTTTTCTTTGCGCATGAAAGCATTCATTTAGAGAGAACGCAGTATATTATAGAGGCGGGACAGGAAGAGAGACGCCGAAATATATGTGTTCTGAATTTTGCTGGGAACTCCTGAGGAAATTATGGAAAAGGCGACTGTTCGACAGAGAACGGTCGCGCAGCAGAGAGGAAGGGTTGTAAATGATTGATGTGATCACCAAAGTAAACAGTACTATCAACGGCATTGTCTGGGGCTGGCCGGCGCTGATCCTGCTGGCGTTTGTCGGCGTGCTGATGACCTGTATGACGAAGTTTTTCCAGCTGGGCCATTTCGGACACTGGGTAAAGAACACGATCGGCGCGATCTTCGGCGATCGCAGCGTCACGAAGCACACGAAGGATAAGTCGATTTCGCAGTTCCAGTCGCTTTGTACGGCGCTGGCGGCAACCGTCGGCACCGGCAACATCGTCGGCGTGGCGAGCGCGATCGCGGTCGGCGGACCGGGCGCCGTGTTCTGGATGTGGCTGATCGCGTTCTTCGGGATGATGACGAACTTCTCTGAGAACGTGCTCGGTATCCTGTACCGCCACAAGAATGAGCGAGGCGAGTGGTGCGGAGGCGCGATGTACTATCTGCGCGATGGCCTGGGCAGCAAGCCGGGCTGCAAGACGATCGGCAAGGTACTCGCGGTCCTGTTTTCCTGCTTCTGCCTGCTGGCGTCGTTCGGCATCGGCAACATGAGTCAGGTCAACAGCATGGTGGGCAATGTGAAAAACGTGCTCAAGATTCCGGAGACAGAAGCGCCCGACCTCCGCGTCTATGTGATCGGCATCATCCTGATGATCGCGGTGGGACTCGTGATCATCGGCGGCATCAAGGTGATCGCGTCCGTGACGGAAAAGCTTGTCCCGTTCATGGTCGTTATCTACGTGATCGGTACGCTGGTTATCATCTTTATACATATTGGAACGGTTCCGGCTGTATTCGCGGCGATTTTTAAAAGCGCGTTTACTGTAAAGTCGGCCGCGGCAGGCGGCATGGGAGCAGGAATCGCTCTGGCGATCCAGCAGGGTATGAAGCGCGGCGTGTTCTCAAATGAGGCAGGTCTGGGCTCCTCCGTCATGGTGCACTCCAGCTCCAATGTCAAGGAGCCGGTTCGTCAGGGCATGTGGGGTATCTTCGAGGTGTTCGCGGACACGATCATCGTCTGCACGCTGACAGCGCTGACACTGCTTACCTCCGGCCTGGTCGACCTTGATACCGGAAAGCTCACGGAGGCGGGCAACGCGATCAACAGCAACGCCCTGATCAGCGAGGCGTTCTCAGAGACCTTCGGCGCTCCGGGCGCGTGGTTCATCACACTGGCGATCCTGCTGTTCGCGTATTCGACGGTGCTTGGCTGGAGCCACTACGGCGCGACCGCGTGCGAGTATCTGTTCAAGACAAAGTCCGTGATCGTGTACCGCGTGATCTTCGTGGTGATCGTGCTTGCGGGTTCCGTGATGGAGGCGCAGCTTGCCTGGGATATCTCCGACACGTTCAACGGCCTGATGATGGTGCCGAACCTGATCGGCGTGCTGGTGCTCTCACCGATCGTCATGAAGTGTACGAAGAACTATGTGGACCGCAGATTGCACGGCAAGGACGAGAAGCCGATGCTCTCCATGTTCCCGGAGATCCAGGCGGAGCAGGAAAAAGGGCTGGAGGACTAAAGATTCCAAGAGCAGTTATATATGTATAAGAAAACTGCCGCAGAACAGTACGCGCTGTCCTGCGGCGGTTTTGTTTCGCGTGAAAGAACTCTGTCGGTTGCTATTTTTGAAAAAACAATTTATAATATATTTCGTAGGAAAGAAAGCTGTTTGCCATCTGCAAGGCCAGACAGAAGGAGAGAGGTGATCATGATGCCGGAAGATACGCGAAGCATACTTCTTAAGTTTTCGCAGCAGGTAAAGAAAATACTGGGAGCGAAGCTGATAAAGATTATATTGTATGGATCCTATGCAAGGGGAGACTTCAGCGAAAATTCGGATGTCGACGTAATGATATTGACGACTCTTACGGATGATGAAATTGAGAAGCAGGAAAATCAGATATTTGATCTGGCATTTCAGTTTCTGATGGAATATGGAATTGACATAAGCGTGATCATAAAAAATGATGAGCATTTTTACCATTGGCTTGGCGCATTGCCATTTTATGACAATGTGAACCAGGAAGGGGTTGTTCTGAATGGATGACAGACGGAAAGAACTGAGTGAGTACAGAATACAGGAAGCGAAGGATAGTTTGCAGGTTGCACAAAACTGCTTAAAAGATGGATTTTACAAGGATGCAGTCAATCGTTCCTATTATTCCGCGTTTTACGCATTGAAAGCGGTTCTTGCGCTTGGAGAGGTCGATTTTAAACGACACAAGGATGCGATAGGATACTTTAACAGAGAGTACGTTGCAAAGGATATTTTTCCGAAAGATGTTGGTCGGCGGCTAGGGACCTTGAAGCAGTTGCGAGAGAAAAGCGATTACGATGATTTTTATGTGGCATCTAAGGAAAAAGCAGAAGAGCAGATAGAAACTGCTAGATACATTCTTTCGCAGGTTGAAGAGCATTTGAGGAAAAACGGCTGAAAAAGGGCGAATGACCGAGGAATCGCAAGTATCAAGCATAATTCTCATACACATGAATACCAAAACTGCCGCAGAACAGTGTCATGCCTGCGGCAGTTGTTTTATTTTTTCATATCTGACCCCCTAAGTATCCTGTCCTTGCTCATGCCTCATCAGGCAATCAGCTAGCCAGGATCAGTCCAGCTGGTTGATCTGTTTTCTGGTAAACAGTATCGAATGAAGAAACTTTTCTAGCAATCCGCGTTCATAGTCGGAAAGACGATAAATCTCCCGCATGAGTGAATCGACGGAAGCATCCTGCCCGCAGTAGGCAATGAAAAAGTCGGCGAGTGAGATCTTCAAAGCATCGCAGATATAAGAGAGCACTTCTACCGTGGGATTCTTGTTGCCGAGTTCCACTTCCCGCAGGTAACTCTGCGAGATTCCGGCGAGATTGGCGAGCTTATTGACAGAATAACCGCGCTCTTCGCGAAAGCGCGTGATCTGCTTCGCCACGGTCATTTCATCTTCAGTGTACATTAAAATTCTCCTTTGTAAAAACGGTTTTATGATAGCAAAAGGGTAGCAAAATGGGGTTGACAAAAATTACATCTATAAGTGTTGACAATAAAATATATAAATATTATATTTATAAATATAAAATATTAATTATATTGTTTTTCTCAATAGAATGACGGAAGAGATAAAAACGTGTGGATTATTTCAGAGGGAGGAAATGAAGGATGGGCAAGAAAAGAGAAAAGCGAGGTATTCGGGGGCTTTTGGGAGTGTTATTAATGTTCTCCATTTTCTGCTTTTTGCCGCATTCTGCACAGGCGGCAGAGGTAAAGCAGGTTTGCTGTAATGATAGAGTCAGAGCGGTGCTAATGGCGGATGGTACGCTTTGGATGTGGGGAGATAATTCTTATGGACAGTTAGGAACCGGAAGCACTGTGAATAGTTCTGCTCCAATAAAAGTAATGACTGGAGTAAAAATGGTAAGCCTTGGATTACAGCATAGTGCAGCGGTAAAAACGGATGGCAGCCTCTGGACATGGGGGAGCAATTCTTCCGGAGAATTAGGAAATGGGAGTACTGAGAAAAGCCTTATTCCGGTTAAAGTCATGACTGGAGTTGAAAAAGTTAGTTTGAACAATTCTAATAGTACAGCAGCCCTGAGAGTAGATGGCAGTCTTTGGACATGGGGTTCGAATAAAAGTGCACAATTAGGAAATGAAAATGCGGACCAGTATCATGGCAATAGTACTCCGATGCAAATTCTGACCGGGGTTAAGGATGTGTGTATGGGTGGGGGATTTAACGCAAGTATGGCGTTAAAAACAGATGGTACTCTCTGGATGTGGGGGAATGGTTGGACTGCCCGGCCGTCTGAACGCTTGTGGTGGGAAAAGTTCAAAGCGGTAAGTTCGGGTTATGAATACCATTATGCAGTAGTGAAAACGGATGATAGTCTCTGGATGTGGGGATATAATAATCATGGGCAGATAGGAAATGGAGAAATTTCATCTGGCGAAGCCGATTATGTGAAAGTATTGAGTGACGTTAAGATGGTAAGTTTGGGTTGTGATGCCAGTGCAACAGTAAAAAAGGATGGCAGTCTTTGGACATGGGGGAGCAATTCTTACGGACAATTAGGCAATGGAAGCAAGGCAGATAGCGCAATGCCAGTGAAAGTTCTGACAGATGTTAAAGAAGTTTGCATGGAAAGAACCGCTATGGCGTTGAGAACGGACGGTACGCTCTGGGCATGGGGAGCCGGTTATGGAAGTACTCCGGTCCAGATTCCCCTGCCGGGTTCAGAGGAAACGGAGAATTCTGTTACACCGGAAGCCACGCAGACGCCTTCCGGGACACCGCAGGTTTTAACGCCTCTGCAGCCGCAGAGCACGAGCGTTACTTCGAGTGGGAAAAATATATCAAAATGTAAAATTACTTTGTCCAAGAAGACGTATACATATACAGGAAAGGAGATTAAGCCAATCCCCACAGTAAAGTATAATGGGAAGAAGCTGAAAAATAAAAAGGATTTTACGCTCTCCTACAAGAATAATAAGGACGTAGGGAAAGCGACTATTACGGTCAAAGGAAAGGGAAAGTATACCGGAAAGAGCAAGATAACATTTAAGATTGAGAAGAAATCGACAGATAAGAAGACGACGACCAG
>CANQRR010000101.1 GCA_947626285.1 uncultured Lachnospiraceae bacterium | reverse complement strand
ACGGACGAAACAGTCCGGGACGCATTGGTAACTGCCTGCCGTCTTGCCGTTTCACCCACCAGCCGTTCACCGGATGCAGTAAAAGCAACAATGCTGGGAGTGGTTCTTCCGCCTTGTTCACTTGGAATGATAACGGGTTTGTCGCCCTCTACAAAAGCGATACAGCTATTTGTTGTTCCAAGATCGATTCCGATTGTTTTTCCCATAGTGATTCCATCCTTTCCTACATACATCTCAGACAGCCCAATGGACCGCAAAGAAATTGCAAGGCCAAAAAGCCGAAGCATATTTTTTGTATATTTACGGCTTCCATATCGAAGCCTCATGTTTTGCGGGTTATTTTGCCTTTACATACCGGGCAAGTGATCTCGATCTGCCCTTTTCCTTTCGGAACGCGGAGCCAACGTCTGCATCCTGGACATTTAAAATACCGATGCGTCTTTCGCTCCCGCCACATGTTTTTCCGGCGTTTGAAACTCTGCTTCACCTTTCCTGTATATTTCAGGTAAACTTCCCGCTCCTTCTGACGTTTTTCGAGGTTGCGGGAAAAACCGCGGAACATCGACCAGATCAACAGAATCAGCGCAATTGGGTTCAACAGAGGAACGAACATGGAAATAAATATGCAAGCCAACGCCACAATCGACAGGAATTGGGAAAGTTCATCATAGCCGTATCTTCCGTACATCCATGCCTGCATTTTTTCTCCAAGCTTTTGCAACCATCGTTTCATTTTCCGTTTCTCCTTTATCGGTTCACCCTTTTTACACAGAATTCTACAATAGAAATCTAAACTGAAACGAAACTGCCGCAGTTTTTTCCAATCTGCTTTTTCCAACAAGTGCTGCTCTGATTTGCCTTCGCGCAAAAAAAGCGCCTCGTTAGGAAGCGCTCTGATAAAAAATCCATTTCACCGTCTTTCTTCTCCTGTGTTTAGCTGTGATTTCGGCAGCGTTACCGTAAACATGGTAAGATTATTTTCACTTTGAGCCGAAACCGTTCCATTGTGTAATCCCACCACTTTTTTGACGATTGCAAGTCCGACTCCATTTCCTTCGCCGGAGTGTGAACTGTCAGCCTGATAGAATTTTTGAAAGATCCTTGATATACTTTCCGCCGGAATTTCTTCTCCCGAATTGATAATATGCACGGACAGGGAATCCGATTGATTCCTCATATTGACTTCAATGACTCCGCCATTTGGAGAAAACTTGATCGCATTATCCAACAGATTGATCCATACCTGTTTCAAAAGCTCCTCGTTAGCGGAAATACTGTATTCACCGAAATCCACTTTAAAATCCAGCTGCTTTTTCTCCCACTTGTCGGCAAGCAGCAGGATGGACGACCGGATCTGCTCTGAAAGGTTAAACTTTACAACATCCGTTAAAATCGTTTGGTTTTCTACCCGCGTCAGATTCAATACATTTGTCGCCATATCAGAAAGCCGCAGGGATTCTTCTTCAATAACTGCCAGATATTCCTCTTTTTGTTCTTCTGTCAGGTCGCCGCGGCGAAGCAGCTTTGCAAAGCCGGCAATAGATACGATGGGCGTTTTGAATTCATGCGAAAAATTATTTACAAAATCCCCGCGAAGCATTTCTGTATTTTTGAGTTCGGAGGCCATGCGATTGAAGCTGCGCGAGAGCTGTGAAAAAGTAGGATGTTTGGAGATGGGCCATCCAAAATCCAGTCGGGCATTGAAATCACCGGATGCCAGCCGGTCAATTTGATAAATCACATTCTGCAGGGGGCGGGCGGATATTTTGCTGGATAAATAAGCAACAATGATGCCGACAATATTACTGATAACGATCATATAGAGGATGATTATACCGATGTTTGGCCGAATATCGGTGTCAAGCGTGATAACTTGAAAATGTACCAGCATATAAATAATAAAAGCGGTTATTGAAGTAATAATAAATTGAATGAAAAAAATGAGTGTCGATATCAAAAACGTGAGCGCAAAATAATGTTTTCGAATTTGTCTGTTCATACTTTTTTCACCGCCTTATATCCAAGCCCGCGCACGGATTCGATATCAAATTCTTCCCAGCCCTCGAACCGTTTGCGCAGCCGTCCGATGTGAACCGTCACAGTTTCCCAGCCGGTATCACTGTCAGCACCCCAGATTTCATCCATCAGTTGAATCCGTGTAAAAATCTTTCCGGGGTATGACAGCAGTTTATATAGCAGCAAAAATTCCTTTTGCGGGAGTTCCTGTGTCTCGCCGTTCTTGGTCACGGAAAAGGAATCGTAATCCAAAATTACATTCCCAATCGTCATTTTATGTTCGTTGGCAATCTGGGCACGGCGTAAAAGCGCTTTGATTCTCCAGAGCATTTCTTCTTCATCAATCGGTTTTGTCATGTAGTCGTCGATCCCTAACGAAAACCCCTTATGTTTATCCTCAGGGAGCTGTTTTGCCGAAACCATAAGAATGGGAAGATTATTTTTGCTTTCACGCAGGATCTTTGTAAATTCATATCCATCCATTTTTGGCATCATGATATCAAGAATCACAAGATCAATATACTCTTTGTCCATTATATCAAGGGCTTCTTCACCGTTTACAGCAGTAAATGCGGAATAGTGCTCCGTTTCAAGCACAGCTTTGAGCAAACGCCGCGTGTTTTTATCATCATCTACAACAAGAATTTGGAACACTGTTTTCACCTCGCTACTATTGAGTCAAATCTTTTTCCTAAGTAAAGATAGCATCTCATTCTAAACTGAAACTAAACAGGTACATTACCTTTTCCTCACGCCCCAAGCATAATATTATATTTTGTTATCTCAAATAATACAAGCAAAAAACAGTTCTAAAACCCTACGATAATCTTTTACCTGTTTTTGCGCAAAAGCCAGATCAAAACGTTCCCCACGACGCAACACAGGTGCAAGATCCGTCTTGATTTTCTGTGTAGTTATGCTGCCGATACCGTTAAGATCCAAATGTTCCGGCACGGTTTCTGAAGCAATAGCAGCATAGAACATAACACACTTTCTGAATAGCCGCTCCTGTGTCTTATCAAACAATCCATACTTTTGCATATTGAATATATCATAGAGATCCCGCGGAGCCGCCCGGTTTAAGAGAGCAACCGTCTTTGTGGAGAAGATCTCCAGCGGATCAACACTCAATACTGTAAGTTCCTGATCGTTCCACGGTAAATGTACCGGTCTGCGGGAAACAGGCAGCACATGGCAACGCAGCATATAGTTGATCTCTATTTTCAGATTGTCTTTCATTCCTCCGGCATTCACATACTCGTACACGAAGGAATCCAGCGCGTGGTATTGCTTTGATTTCAAACTGAGTGTGTAGCCGGATGCCGCCATATATTTTTGTATGTGCTCATCGATCCGCTCCCGTTCCGCCAGCATAGGTTCTCTTGATACGTCCTTTGAGAAATCGAGGTCTATATCAACTGATAGACGAGGCAAATCAAAAATCGTCAGATTGATCGCCGTGCCGCCCTTTAAGGCGAGGCTGTCTGCAAGCAGTGGATCACTTTCCATACCCCCAGGGCACCCCGTAACTCAGATCCCTCCGGGATGGGGAAACAGCTTTGCTGTTTCATAAAGTATGAAGGCAAGAACGTCCGCAAGCCAGCAGACTTTTTCAAAAGTGTCTCGGACAAATCCAAGTTCTTTGGCCTGCCTGCCAAGTGTAATGCGGTCAAATCGCATCATAGTCAGTTACCCCCTTATCCACGATAGCTTTCAAATCTTTTGGAGCAAATAGTTTCCAGCGGTTATGAAGAACAAAGTCGTTCTGCTTTTCAAAGAGGTAGGTTTTACTGGCAGAGGACCTCTTTTCACATTCAGTAAAAAAAAGTTCCGGCAAAGATAGTTCATCTCTCATTGCTTCAAGAATATATCCGGTCTTTTGATACAGCTGGCTTTGACCGTAAAGTTCCAATGCGTCAAGCAGCTTATTAGAGTCAAGTGAAGGAACAAGGAGAAGGCAGCGCAGCAATTCTTCCAAACCGCCTATCTTTTGAAAATCCGCTATGCTGTCTATCACAGTCCGCTCTAAAGAGGTCACGCGGACGCCGGTTTCCGTCTCTATAATGCCTGCTTTTCCCTGGCAGGCCAACGGACAGTAATTTACACCGTCATAGGAGAACGGACGAACACGCTTTTCAGTAGCAAAGTATACGTCATAAAAAACCTGATTACCATATCCATAATATTCAAAGGCGCTATGATGAGACACACAAGCGTCGTCCGCAACGCGGGAAGCAATCTGATAACGATTTGGAATTGCCTGACCTGTTTCCATGCTGATAACTGCGTACAGATCGCGACGCACACGCTCAATATATCCTTTTTGCAGATAATTCCTTATCTGCCACGCTGCTGCGCTCTCCGATCCGGAAAGCTGAACCATATCTTTATGTGTAAAACAGCGTAAAGCGACAAGCTCTTTGTATCGTTTCATTGCATAACCTCCTTTCGGTTTTTACTATAACGCAAAACAGGAGAAAATACAATTATTTTGAGTAAATTTAGAAATGATAATTTGGAAAAGCGCACAAAACAATAGGTATAGCATATGTTTTGTACTTCTTTGAAAATATTTTAACGATCCGGCTATTTTGGCGTTAAATGACCTGTCAGCATCTCTAGAATCTACGCTTTCACATTTTCTTTTATCGACCTTTTTGATTTGTTATAAAAGTGTCATAAAACTTGCTTTTCCATTCCAAAAAAGTGCCGTATTTACCAGATTTTTTTATCTGGAGGATATTTTCTATCTATTGCTCTTCAAGACTTGACACAGCTGCACTGCAAGCTCATAGTGCGCCTCCGGCGAAAGATGCAAGAAATCCTCTGCGGAGAGTTTGATATAGGAATATGCGAGAATATTAATTATCCAGCAATCTCTTACTAATATCAGAGGCGCTGTAAAGTACTCTCGTGACTATTACCCGATCATCTTGTATCAAATAAAAGGCTGATAAGTCGATCGTACTGTCTTATCGCATTTTCCGGCGCCTGAAGCTGATCCGCAATATAAGTATAGATCTCTTCCATATCTTTAAGAGCCCACCCCCCCCCAAATGGCAAATAGGCCTGCTGTTCCGGGGAAACAAACGGTATACCGTTTTCAACCAGATTACGGCGCTGCAGAGCAGTCAGGTTCTCAAGACATAACGCACAAGGCAGCGGACAAATCTCCCGAAAATTCAGTATCTGTTTTTCAGCACCGGCAGTCTCCAGGACATAGTATTAGGCGTAAGCAGTACACACCGATCTTTATTCCATGTAATATAACTCGGCGTGTATCCGTCACGTATATAATAAGGAGTTTTCTCCAGGTAATCGAATCCCGTGATTGAGATATCGGTACCAAATACAGTTTTTAAAAAGTCAAGCACATTCATCATCTTCTTCCTGTCGATAAAAAATATTGTTTCATTTAAAACAGATTATATCATCGCAAAGAAACTTATCAAGTATTTATGAAACAATTACACAAATAGCTTATGTATGGATCCTTTCAAAAAAGAGCATTTCGGCAATCTGTTTTACCCGTTGCCAAAATGCCCTTTCTTCGTGTAACAGCTTCTCAAAATTTAATCATCGGCCCGAACCTGCGGTCATATGTACAGGATCCTCCTTCCCTGAAATCTTCGTTTTTGATTACAAAGTAATCAAAACCAAAACGCTGTAATGCCCGAATTTACGGGGTTTTTCATGCCCAAAGCTACCAGGCAATCAACAGGCTTATCCGTTTCTGTAACGCCCGCATTTCACATGATTTCCTGTCCCATCAGTTCGTCCGCTTTGACCGCATACGCATATGCTTCCGGACTGACTTTTCTCAAATATTTCAGCGGGGCCATATCCGGTCTTGTAAATCTTTTCTCAAGATATGTCGTATGATCGCTCACCGTTTCAAACCCCACGTTATTTATCATACAGGCAACAAGATACAAGATCTTTGCTGCCCGTACTGCAGCCGTTTCCGAACTGTAATTTCCGGCATAAATATGGTTTCTCAGATCTCTTATGCCTCTAACATAGTATGGGTAATCCTCCTGACCGATCCTCCCTCTCGATGCAAGGCATAATGCAGCATAGTAGGTATCTTTCATAGCATCACAAATGCTGATGCCATTTCCTCGGTATTTAATCTCTGCTTCGGCAATTTTGCGATATGTATCTGACACAATCTCAAAATCTGAGAATACTTCCAGCAGCGAACATATATCATACATCTGCTTCATCACTTCCATATCTTTGCCAGCATTCAGAGGTATTCCGGTAGTATGTGGGGCAAACGCTGCCAGCTTGTCTCCAAGGATACAATCTACGCTTGGCACATACACTCGCACGTATTCCGGAGCTGTTAGGAGCAGCTCATTTCGGATTTCCCGGCTCACCAATGCCGCGTAATTATTATCCTCAAATACTACATCCAGCAGAATATAGAACGCTCTCCCGTTAACCGGGGACTCGTAAGTAAATTTGAAGTGCCTTTTTACGATCTTGTTCCTTCCGACCCTGAGCTGCTCATCAAAACCTGCAAATGGAAATATCTCTGAGGCCTTTGCGATATAGCTGTCAACATCTGTGCCGGGAGCTACCACAATATCAATATCTGTCGATAACCTTTGCGGATGCTCCAACAGCAGCATAAGGCTTGTGCCGCCCTTGAAAATAAACGGCATCTTTGTCCTGGCAAGTGCTTCAAGAAGTCCAAATGCATATACCGTCCTTTCCAACAGGGCAGGATCTTTTTTGCTGGAGTCTTGCAGCTTCCTGATGTATTCCTCCGTAAAGTTCTCTCTTAACAGCATACTCAGCTCTCCGTCCGCAATGTGATATTTGTTCTTGTCCGTATCAATTCCCGTATTTCTTTCTCTGCCCCTCTGCGTTTTGCATAGCGGAGCATGCAGCTCTCGTCTACTATATAACGGCCAAATACATCCGCATAAATACCCGGATATTCAGATGGGCTTACAGTCCCCAGAATCAGCCGGTCCGCCATGATGTCAACCAGCATTTTCTCCACACGGGCATGCCATTTTACCGGTTTTCCCATAGGCGCCTCGCTGACCAGCTTTTCCAATATGATCATTCCTTCCTGCCAGTACCGATGATACAGGTCAATCGTCGGCTGAACGAGGACTTTCCCCGGGAATCGCTCTTTCAGCGTTTCAAATACAAAATCAATGATATCTGCCTCGACAGAAACAAAGATAATATTGTGCGCCAGCTGATGGTTTACAAATTCATTCAGCTGCACAAGTTCAAAAATACTAAAATCCAACAGGGGATAATTTTCTTCAATTAAATCAGCCACCTCTGTTGCCACAGCAGAATACTCGTGTGTATAAACACCCACTGCTTTATCCGGGATACAATACTTATTTCTCCCGATCCGTATGATGGAACGATCCTTCAGGTACTGTTGGAGTTTCCGCTTAAATGTCGCGTCGCTTATCTGATCTCCACCCTTACGCATAATCTGCAGCAGTTCAGATCTGTTGAAATAGCTTCTGCTTCTCAGAACATTTATAGAAATATCGTTCACTATAAATCACCCCGTACATTGAGCATATCGGCAATAATAATTGTCTATTGCCGTTTTGCTACATTATATTATGATACAGGAAAAAAAGCAAGGCATTTCGGCAATCTGTTTTACCCGTTGCCAAAATGCCTTTTCCATCCACAGGA
>CANQRR010000100.1 GCA_947626285.1 uncultured Lachnospiraceae bacterium | reverse complement strand
TTTGGTGTACTCTTTTTCCCCGATTTTTTAGGTTATTTGTTTTCATTTTTCTCTTGACATATCACCAAATTGCTTCTTCTTACAACTGTCTTCTTTCTATTCCTACTATACATCCGGTATCGACAACATATCGATTGATGCACTTTCTCTGACTTTCTCTGCCCGTTCAGCCTTTGCCCTGCAGGCGGCGTAACTTATAAAAATACAGCACGATCCGCTCCAGATAACGCTTCAGCACGATCTGGATCTCCTCCTTCGGGTGGATCGGCTTCACGAGGATCGAATAGATTCCCGTGCGCCGCGCGCCGTACACATCTGTGAACAGCTGATCGCCCACAAACAACGTCGTCTCCAGATTCGTGCCCATCAGCTCCATCGCCCTGCGGTAGCTCTTTCGTGAAGGCTTGTTCGCCTTCTCGATGAAATGCACCTGAATCTCCTCGTTGAACATCTCCACCCGTTCCCTTTTGTTGTTTGACAGCAGGCAACACTGAAAGCCAAGCTCCTTTAAGTGCGCAAACAGCTCCTTCGCCCGCTCGTCCGCCGGGGCGCCATGCGGCACCAGCGTATTGTCAATGTCGAAGATCACGCCCCGGTACCCTTTCCGGTACAGCGCGTCAAAATCAATGACATAGGTCGAATCCAGGTATTCGTCCGGATAGAATTTCTGAAACATGGCTCCTCCTAACTCGCGAAGTCGAAGATCGACAGCTGGTTCGTCTCCGGCAATCCATCGAGGATCTTCAGGTCGCAGAGCAGATCCGTGAGCGTCTTGCTGACTTTCGTTCTTGTCATGAAGTCGTCCTTCGACAGGAAGGGTCCGTCCTTCACGGCGTCGACCACAGCGGCCGCCGCCTTATCCCCCAGGCCTGAGATCGCATTCAGCGCCGGCATGATCTTCCCGTCAAAGATCTGGAAGCGCACCGCCTGCACCTTGTAGATATCGATCGGCATGAACTCATAGCCTCTCGCGTACATCTCGAGCACGCTCTTCATATCCTTGTAGGAATCCTGCTCCTTTTTGGTGAGTGTGTCCATCCGGCGCTCGAAGTCGTCCAGATGGTAGAGCAGCCGGTCGAGCCCGAGGCACATCAGCTCAT
This sequence comes from uncultured Lachnospiraceae bacterium, assembly GCA_947626285.1. Classification (GTDB taxonomy): domain Bacteria; phylum Bacillota; class Clostridia; order Lachnospirales; family Lachnospiraceae; genus Choladousia. The sequence continues at coordinate 6,786 of CANQRR010000100.1, read as the reverse complement.
AGTCGAAGCCCGACGCGCGGATGCTGAAATACGCCGCATAGTACGCAAGCGGATAATTGATCTTGCAGTACGCGATGCGCCACGCCATCATCACATAGGCCGCCGCGTGCGCCTTCGGGAACATGTATTTGATCTTCTTGCACGACCAGATGTACCAGTCCGGCACGCCGTGCGCGATCATCTCCTTCTCCCAGTCGTCCTTGAGTCCTTTGCCCTTGCGGACGCTCTCCATGATCGTGAATGAGAGCTCGCTGTCCATGCCCTTGCCGATCAGGTAGATCATGATGTCGTCGCGCGTACAGATCGCCGTGGAGATCGTCGCCTTGCCCTCCTGGATCAGCGTCTGCGCGTTGCCGAGCCACACGTCCGTGCCGTGCGCCAGCCCGGCGATCCGCACCAGATCCGAGAAATACTGCGGTTTCGTGTCGATCAGCATCTGCATCGCAAACTCTGTGCCGAACTCCGGGATCCCGAGCGACCCGAGCGGCACGCCGCGCATGTCCTCCGGCTTGATCCCGAGCGCGTCCGTGCTCTGGAACAGCGACATGACCTGCGGATCGTCGAGCGGGATCTGCCTTGCGTCGATCCCGGTCAGATCTTCGAGCATGCGGATCATCGTCGGATCATCGTGCCCGAGAATGTCCAGCTTGAGCAGATTGTGGTCGATCGAGTGGTAGTCGAAATGTGTGGTGACAATATCCGTTTCCGTGTCGTTGGCCGGGTGCTGCACCGGCGTGAACGAGTAGATCTCCTCCCCGATCGGAAGCACGATGATGCCGCCCGGGTGCTGTCCCGTCGTCCGGCGCACGCCGACGCAGCCCTGTACGATGCGGTCGATCTCACAGTTGCGCTTGTGCTGCTGATGCTCCTCATAGTATCGCTTCACATAGCCGAACGCCGTCTTGTCCGCCAGCGTGCCGACCGTCCCTGCGCGGAATGTCTGCCCTGCCCCGAAGATCACCTCCGTGTACTTGTGCGCCTTGCTCTGGTACTCGCCGGAGAAATTCAGGTCAATGTCCGGTTCCTTGTTCCCCTTGAAGCCAAGGAAGGTCTCAAATGGGATGTCGAAGCCCTCCTTCTTCAGCTTCGTCCCGCACACCGGACAGTCTTTGTCCGGCATATCGCAGCCGGCCATGCCGGCAAACTTCTTCACCTCTTCCGAATCAAAGTCGCTGTAATGGCAGTTCGGGCAGTAATAGTGCGGGCTGAGCGGATTCACCTCCGTGATCCCGGCCATCGTCGCCACGAACGAAGAACCCACAGATCCTCGCGAGCCGACCAGATAGCCGTCCGCGTTCGACTTCCACACAAGCTTCTGCGCGATGATGTACATCACGGCGAAGCCGTTCGAGATGATCGAGTTCAGCTCTCTCTCCAGCCGCTCCGAGACGACCTCCGGCAGTTTTTCCCCGTAGATCTCATGCGCTTTCTCATAGCAGAGATTGCGCAGGATCTGATCGGAGTTTTCGATGACCGGCGCGCATTTGTCCGGCCGCACCGGGGAGATCTTCTCACACATATCCGCGATCTTATTCGTGTTCCCGATCACGACCTCATGCGCCTTCTCCTCCCCGAGATAGTCGAACTCCCTCAGCATCTCCTCCGTCGTGCGCAGATAGAGCGGCGCCTGATTGTCCGCGTCCTTAAAGCCCTTACACGACATGATGATGCGGCGGTAGACTTCGTCCTTCGGGTCGAGAAAATGCACGTCGCAGGTCGCCACCACCGGCTTATGGTAACGCTCACCCAGCTCCACGATCCGACGGTTCAGCTCCTTTAGATCGTCCACCGTCTTCCGGTCCGAATAGTCCTCGCGCGTCATGAACATATTGTTGCCGAGCGGCTGAATCTCCAGATAATCATAAAAATTGACCAGCCGCGCGATCTCCGGCTCCGGAACGCCCCGAAGCAGCGCCTGATAGAGTTCCCCGGCCTCGCAGGCGGAGCCCAGGATCAGACCCTCCCGGTGCTCCTGCAGCACGCTTTTCGGCACGCGCGGCGTCCGGTTGAAATAATCAATGTGCGACCAGGACACCAGGCGGTAGAGGTTTACGCGGCCAATGTCGTTCTTCGCCAGGATGATCGCGTGGTAGGTCGGCAGTTTTTTAATCTGAGCTGTGGACGACGCGCCGAGCCGGTTCAATCCCGCCAGCGTCTCGACCTCCTGCTTCTTCAGCATCGCGATGAATTTCAGGAAGATGTTCGCGGTGCACTCCGCGTCGTCCACGGCGCGGTGATGGTTGTCCAGCGACACGCCGACCGCCTTCGCGACCGTGTCCAGCTTGTAGCGGTTCAGCGTCGGCAGCAGCACGCGCGCCATCGCGACCGTGTCCACGACCGTCTTCTCACAGGCAAGTCCCAGACGCTCGCAATTCTTTTCGATAAAGCTCATATCAAACGACGCGTTGTGCGCCACCATGGCGCAGCCGTCGCAGAATTCCATGAACTCCGGGAGGATCCTGTCGATCGTCGGCGCGTCGAGCACCATATTATCGTTGATGCCGGTCAGCTCCTCGATGCGGAACGGGATCGGCACCTCCGGGTTCACAAAGCTGCTGAAGCGCTGCGTGATCCGACCTTTCTCCACCCGGACCGCACCGATTTCAATGATCCGGCACTGGTCCGGTGAAAATCCGGTCGTCTCCAAGTCAAACACGACGTAGGAGTCGTCGAGCGTCTGTCCCTTCTCGCCCGTAGCGATCTCCTTCAGGTCGTCGACCAGATAAGCCTCCATGCCGTAGATCACCTTGAAATCGCTGTCCTTCGGCACCGCGTGGTTCGAGTCCGGGAACGCCTGCACCGCGCCGTGGTCCGTGATCGCAATCGCCTTATGTCCCCAGCTCATCGCGCGTTTGATGATATCCTTGACATCCGAGACGCCATCCATATCGCTCATCTTCGTGTGGCAGTGCAGCTCCACGCGCTTTTCGGCGTACGTGTCCAACCGTTTTTCCCGGAAATCCGCGATCTTTTTGATCCCGGAGATATTCCCGATCGTGAGCTGGCTGTCGAAACGGTCGATCGTCGTCACTCCGGCGATCATCAAAAACGCGCCCTCCCGAATCTCCTGCGTGATCTCCGCCGCCTGCTCCTTGTCCAAAAACAGCTTCAGGCTGATCGAATCGGTAAAATCCGTAATGTTGAAAATAAGCAGGATCTTCTCATTGCGCAGCTCGCGCTGGTCCACGCTCATAACCTGTCCGCGCACAACGATCCTGCCGATCTCTCCGGTGATCTCCTCGATCGGCGTGACCTCTCCGACGATGTCCCGCCCGTAGAATACATCCGGGTCCGAAGAGCGCCGCACCGCTCCGGAGCGCCCGGTCTGGCGGCGGAGATTGCTCTTTACTGCCTTTCGGCCTTCTCCGCCCGTGTTCAAATCTTTTCGCTCCGCAGTTTTCTGCGTTTCCTCCCCGGCATGAGAAGCCGCGGCAGCATCCCCGCTGTCCGCCGCACCGGCGCTCCCTGTTCCGCTCTTCTGGCCTTCCTGCGCGTAAGCGGTATCTCCGGCTGCTCCGCTCTTCGCGGCCGCGTAATTCTCCGCGATCGCCGCAACTTCCTGCTCAAGCTCCAGTTCCTGACGTTTCCGCTTTTTGCTTTTCTTCGCCTCCACGCGCTTCGCACTGACATGGAAATCGAATCCGCAGCGCTCGCAGAAGATCTTCTCAAGGATTTCCAGCAGCTCGTCCTCCTTGCCGTCCGCGATCACATTGTCCGGTATCCCAAGCACAAGCCTGTCCTCATCCGTAAATTCACGCTCCGACTCCCGGAACAGGCTGTAGAGCAGCGTATTGTACTTCCGAAGCTCCAAAAGTATACTGTCCTCATAGACCGCCATCAGCTTCCGCGGCGTGTACTGCTTCGACAGATGGAACTTCTCGATCAGCCTGACCGTCATCGGCGTATCCGAAAAAAGCTGGCGCTGTATCGCATCCTCCAGCTCAAAGATAAGCTCTTTCCGGATCAGCTTCTCGCTCTCCAGATATACATGCAAAAATGTGTGCTCCCGGTTCATCGTCACCCGGCTCACCTGTGCAAACTCCAGAAGGCCGTGCAGTTCGTCGCCCAGATTCAGCGTCGGAAACACCTCAAAAAAAGATTTCATCATAAAAATGACTCCTCAAGTATCCCCCGGGAGTCATTATAGCACAAATGTTCTGTTATTGAAAGAAGCACATTGCTTTTTTTGACATCAGCTGCTCTCCTGCATCTGCGCGCGCCGGATTGCCAGAGTCACGGCAAGGCAGGCCGCCGCGAACGCCAGCTGGATCCCGATCCCCTGCGCTGCCAGACGGAGCTGTTCGCCCTTAACCGCCCGGTAACTGCCGAGCATCTCGTTGATGCGCGAATACCAGTAAGTCGGCAGGAACTGTGAAAACGCCACGATCTTTCCCAGCATCTCGATCGGCACAAAAATTCCTCCCAGAAAGCTCAGACCAAGCGAAACGACATTGGTAAACCCGTTCAGCGCCTGCGGTCCATTCGAGATGATCCCGCACAGATAGCCGAGCGACAGGGCAACCAACATGAAGACGAAGCTGTTCAGCAGATACCAGGCGAAATTCCGATCCGGCAGCAGTTCTCTCCCGTACAGAAGGACGCCGAAGAGCACACAAACGAGCCAGACAACAAAGCCGATGCTCAGGAAAGCCCCGAGCGCCGCCAGATTCTGCGTGCGGAAGGACACGGCGGAGCCCAGCATCCTGCGCCTTATCTCCTTTCGTTTGAATTCCATCAGGATCAGACTGATCGTCCAGATCACGGATCCGAGCATTCCGTACGGCATATAGCGGAAGAAATAGTTATACGGCGGAAGCTGTCCCGCGTTCCCGTTCCGGTCGTACAATGTTACTTTTCCCGGAAGTTCCGAAAGCCTTCTGGCCTCCCGACAGGCCTCCTCCTTGGTCAGACCACCCGCCATTCCGGCGCGGATCTGATTCAGCATCATGTTCACCTGCATATCAAGGTAGAAACCCATGACGGAGTCCGGCACCGTGACCCGCTCTACCGCCTGCCGGCCGTCCTCAAATCGCTCTTCCAGATCTTCCGGGAGGACCAGCACGTACTCCGCGTTGCGGTAGTACAACGCATCCTGAATCGCCTGCGGATCGTCCGCGACATCCGCCGGATCGTGCTTTTCTTCGATCATTTCACGAATTGCCTCAGAGAGCGTGCTTTCTGCGCGATCGATGACCGCCACCTTCATCCGGTATGAGGAGAAGCCCTCCGTCGGCAGCATTTTCCCGAGCGAGGCCTGTATCATGAAACAGACGCCGATAAAGATACCGATGTAGATCACCAGACTGTAAAAGTTCCGGCGGGCCGTCCGAAAATATCCCTTAAACACTGTCATAGCGTTCCCTCCTCATTCTGAGATAGGCTCCTGCGGTCAGCAGGAGCGTGATCAGTGTCAAAAGAAGGAGGCTCCGCCCGTAGCGGTACGAATTTTCATAGACTGAAATACTGTAGAACGCGTCCACGATCAGAGCCGCCGGATTCAGGCGGTTCACGATCGGGGCGAAACGCTCGACCTCCGCCTTCATCCCGGAGTACATCATTCCGGAGAGAAAGCACAAAAGCAGTGTTCCCGCAATGACAAGGCCGATCTTGATCCCCTCTTTCAGCCTTGTCCCTCCGAGGAAAAACCCGGCCGCCACCCCGCAGAGCGTCCCGAGCGCGCAGACCGGCAGAAGCAGCGGCCAGCGCCGTCCCATGCCGATCCCAAGCACAAAGTGCAGATACAGAAGCAGGATACAGATGTTCGCGAACTGCATCGTAAACACGGCAAGCATCTCGTTAACAATGAGCCCGATCCGCCGCGTCGGCGTGACGCTGCGCCTCACCGCGAGCGCCGACTGGTCCGCGCGCAGCTCAAGAGCCGACTCCACGCCCATGAGCGCCCCAAAGAGGCAGGTCATCGCAACCAGAGAGAAGAAGCTGTCGAGCGAGGAGTCCTGCGTGCTTCCTCCCGCGTTTACCGCCTCGATGAAGTCTGTCTGCTCCGACATCTGTTTCGACGCAATTATAAGTCCGAGCGGATTCTTCGCGCCGATCGTCTCCACAAGGCCCTGATTCTGCCGATATCCGTTCAGCAGCATCTCGAGGATGCTCTCGTTGATCTGCGCCCCGGCAACCGTCAGAGACGGCTCCTTCCCGCTGTAAAAAATCCCTGTCACGCTGCCGTTTTCCAACGCCGTTTTTGCCTCTTGCTCTCCCAGACGCTTCAGGCTCAGCGTCTCTCCGTCAAGACTGTCCAGAAAAGCCTCAAAGATCCGATTTTCGCCCTCCACGACCGCGACCGGGATCGGCTTCATATTTTCGATCTGGCTGCTCCCGAACGTGATGTAAAAAAGCGTCGCCATGATGATCGGAAACAGCAGCGTCCAGAACAGGTCCGCCCGATTCCGCATGATCCGGAGCATATTGTATCGATACAAACGTCCCATCATTTCCTCCTCTTATCTTCCATCAAACAAACCACCCGATCTGTCCTGCAGACTGACCGGCGGTCAATCCGAACTATACGGCGTTCAGTCCCGCAGCTCCTTGCCCGTGATCTCCAGGAACACATCATTGAGCGTCGGCGGCGCTGAGTACACGCGCCCGAATGTAATCTCCTGCTCCTGCAGGTAATTCAGGATGCGGACCAGATTGTGCCGTCCGCTCGTGCATTTCACAGTCAGCTCGTGCTCCTGCGAGAGCTCCGCCAAAAATGCTCATGTACGGTAAGGAAGCAAGCAACCGAAAACAAGAGATAGACCGCCAGCACTACACTATTCCGAACCA
>CANQRR010000099.1 GCA_947626285.1 uncultured Lachnospiraceae bacterium | reverse complement strand
TTCTGGATAAAAATCGGTCATGGAATCGAAAAGTGGTGCCGGAGATTATCTCCGGCACCAGCTTTGTCTACAGTCTGTGGTGCCGGAGATTATCTCCGGCACCAGCTTTGTCTACAGTCTGCGCAGACATGATTGTCTGCGGAACTTTCAAGCAGAGGCTAATACGAAAATTTCTTAATATCATTCACTAAGTGTTGACATTTCAATTAGATGGTGTTATATTTCAATAGTGTACTATTAAATCTTGCGAAAGCGAGCGGAGGTAATGATATGAACATCTACGATTTCAAAATCAAAGCACAGGACGGAAGCGAGGCGGCACTTTCCGATTACAAAGGGAAAGTGCTTCTCATTGTGAACACGGCGACCGGGTGCGGATTTACGCCACAGTATGACGAGCTTCAAGACCTGTATGAGCTTCACCAGAAGGACGGGCTGGAGATCCTCGATTTCCCCTGCAATCAGTTTGGGGAGCAGGCTCCGGGCAGCGATGAGGAAATTCACAGCTTCTGCACCGGACGGTATGGCATCACCTTTCCGCAGTTCGCCAAGATCGATGTCAACGGTGAAAACGCGATCCCACTCTACAAGTACCTGACAGAGAATACGACATTTTCCGGGTTTTCCGGACCGATGGGGCTTATTCTTAAGCCGGTCGTGAAAAAGATGGACAAGGACTATAAAAACAACGGAAACATCAAATGGAACTTCACGAAGTTTTTAATTGACCGCAACGGAAAGATCGTTGCACGTTTTGAGCCGACCGAATCACTTGACAAGGTAAAAGCAAAGGTTGAGGAGGTGCTGTAAGAAATGAATATTGAAGTACGGTACTATTCAAGAGGCGGCAACACAAAAATGATTGCGGAGGCGATTGCGAAAGCCGTTGGCGTGGAAGCAAAAACGGTATCGGAACCGCTGACCGAAGATGTGGATATTCTGTTCCTCGGCAGCGCCCCGTATGCTTTCGATGTAGACGACGAAGTAAAAAAGTTCATCAGCGGCATCCATGTATCCGTGGGCAAAGTCGTGAATTTCAGCACATCCGCCGCCGTCAAATCTACCCGCAAGTATGTGGAAAAGCTGCTTGCGGATAAGAAAATCCCTGTTGCGAAAGAAGAATTTTCCTGCCGGGGCGCTTTTGCAATGCTTCACAAAGGCAGACCAAATGAGGCCGACCAAAAGGCCGCCGCGGATTTTGCAAGGGGGATCTTATCGTAAAGGGAGGCAAAAATCATGGCGGTTCCATTTGACCCACTAAAACTCGAAAACCAAATATGTTTTCCACTCTATGCTTGTGCGAAAGAAATTGTGAAAGCATATAAGCCGTACCTCGACGAACTCGACCTGACCTATACGCAGTACATCACGATGATGGTGATGTGGGAACATAAGGAACTGCGGGTGAAAGAAGTCGGAAAATACTTGTATCTTGATTCCAGCACGCTGACGCCTTTGCTCAAACGGTTGGAAGAAAAGGGGTATGTGGCGCGACGCCGCTCAACCGAAGATGAACGAGACCTGATCGTTTCCATAACCGACGCAGGAACTGCCCTGCACGAAAAGGCGCTTTCTGTGCCGCAGCGCCTCGCTGCCTGTGTTGATCTGGAGCCAGAAAAAGCGCAGGTTTTATACGGGATTTTGTATGAGTTGCTCGGCAAGTTATCCGAGAGGAACAATGGATAATGCGATCTGGATAATTTGCTCTTCCAAGTGGATGCCGTAGCCTACACTACTTAAAAAACCAACAATCTTTCGATTAACAGCCGAATGCTTTACCAATGTTGCGATTACATGCCGGAAATGTTTAATAAGCAGAAATACTTCCTTTTTTTCTCATGGAAAAGATCCATTTTGTCATATAATGTCCGATGCAGACAAACAATCCCATGATCGCAGTATAATCCAACAGGAAAAACACAAGCGGCTCTTCAAAATCAAAGAACACAAACTGCTGCCGCAGCAGCATATAATTTCCCAGATTGCGTTTGACGAATGCGTACAGCCCATATACTACAATCAAAGCAGCCAGCCCGCGGAGAATCCATTTGCGCGCGTTTGACGATCTTTTCGTCAGCTTCCCCGCCATGCCCATCATCATCCTCCAGTGCAGTCCGAGATGCAGCGACAGGAGCACATAGCCCCAATAAGCACAAATCATATGGACCGTTCTCGCGATTGAAGAAAATCCATGTATATCCAGATCAAACACATAACGGGACAAGACAATACCGCTTGCCATCGCTCCCACCATACAGAAAAATACAAGCAGCACCAGTATTGTCTGAAAGGCACGAAATATCGTGTATTTTCCCTTGAACAGATTCCGGCTCCACCTTCCGTTCAGGCAATGATGGATCACAAACAGCACGAACAGCACAACGCCGATCCATTCATGCGCCGCCTCCCCTATCAGCGAATACGCCATAAGCAAAAGCAACGCAACCGTCATTAAAATATCCGTAACAATCTTCAAGATCTGCTTTTTCTTCATAGCAACCCCTCTGTCAATACACAAGCGCTGTGAAAGAAAGCTGCACCAACTTACATATTCCATCCTGCGGAACATAGACTTCCGTCACCGCAAAATGGTGCGTAGTCTCTTTTCCACCCAGAAGCAGGCTGTAATTGCAGTCTGTAATTACGATCGCTGTATCGCCAAAAGTCTGCACCTGCTGACCATTGAGTTCAATCTTAGTAGGAACAAAGACTTTATCGGTAAAACACCTCATTTCTTCATCCAGCCCACAGGTTACGCCGATGTGGACAAACATACACGCCGGGTCTGCAACCGCCCTCATTCCATCCACATCCGCTTTTTCCAACGCCGACCAAAATGCTTTTGACTGGCCTAATGCTTTTTCTTTCATGATCAAACAACCCTCCCATCACAGACATTCTTTTAGAATTTCGAACAATTCATCTTTCGTAAAAGTGTTCATGCTCTAATCCTCCTGATATTCCAATCCGTCAAGCCACTCGGCTACATCAGCGGCTGCATCCGCCGCATTTCCCTGACTCACGCTAAAGCCGTCCTCGATCACCACAGCATCCGGCTCCAGCTCCTGAATGGTTGCCGGCGTCCCGGAAAGCCGGCTCCCGTTGTGAACGGTAAAGGGAATGATCGTCTTGCCGGAAAAATCGTATTCGTCAAAGAAAGAGTACATCACCTGCGGCATATCATACCACCAGATCGGAAACCCGATAAAGACAGTATCATAATCGTCAAGATTCTCGATATGGGTAGTAAGCTCCGGCATGACTCCTTCATCCTGTTCCTCAGCAACATAATCGATCAGCTCATTTATGTCCGCCGGATACACAACATTTGTCTGAATCGAAAACAGATCCCCGCCTGTTTCTTCCGCGATCATGTTCGCAACTGCCTGCGAGACACCGTAAGGCTCATCATCGATCATGGTAACGCTTGCCGAGGAAACCGCATCCACGCCACTGTTTTCGGCAGCGGTAAAATAGGCGACCAGAATATTGCTGTCACTTTCCGCCGCATCCCCGCTCTGGCTCTCCGAAGCGCCCTCTGCCTGTGCCGCCATACTCTCTGATTCGTACTCCTGCCCGTCTGAATGGTCTGAACTTCCGTAAACGACAAATCCTGCCACCAAAACCAGCATCACAATAAGTACAGGTATCCATTTTTTCATTGGGATATCATTCCTTTCCGTTCATTATCTTGCGAACCTGCCATGCAGCCCCCGGACAAAGTTCGGATCAAAGTGATTGACGATCTCGCTGTGTCCGATGTCAAACGACGCGATCAGCTCCATCTCCTCATCCGTCAGCGAAAAGTCCCAGATATTAAAGTTCTGCTCCGTCCGCTCCCTGTGAATGGATTTCGGGATAACCACGATGCCGCGCTGCACATTCCAGCGGAGACTTTGTTTTATTTCCTGTATTTTAAAACGGTTTCATCTCTGGGAGAAGTCTCAATTGGTTCATCAGTTCCAACCAAAAGTTATAAGGCAGGGTATTTGCCCTGCCTCGATAATGGATGCCTCCTTGTATTTCCCTGTATAACCCAATCAATGTAACGCAAATCCTTTCCTGGGCTTGCGTCCTATTCTCAATAGTCTGTCTTAACAGAATACTCTGCCCATGCTTCTACTTCCTTCAGCCTCGATTCAAGCGTTGACCTGACCGCATTTACTGCATCACTTCCCAGAAGCAGCCGCATAGATGTCTTAGCCATACTCAATTTACCTCCACATTCGTTTATTTCAACGCAGAATAAACCTCATCGCTAACTGCCTCCAGCCATTCGTTGGAGCTGTTTTCTCCCGGCACCTCAACGGCCAGATGCGAAAACCAGCTGTCCGGCGCGGCCCCGTGCCAGTGCTTCACGCCCACCGGGATGTTGATGCAGTCGCCCGGTTTCATCTCCACTGCGTCTTTGCCCCACTCCTGATAATACCCGCGTCCGCCGACACAGATCAGGATCTGACCGCCGCCTTTGTCCGCATGATGGATATGCCAGTTGTTCCGGCAACCCGGCTCAAAGGTCACGTTGAAAATACCCACCTGCTCCTTCGACACCGGGGCGAGATAGCTCTGCCCGCTGAAATACTGCGCGAAACCGTCGTTGGGCGCGCCGATGGGGAAAAGGATCGTGTTCTGATATCTGTCTTTCTCCGTCCGCTCCGGCTCCGCCTCGTTCCACACGTCCTTTGCCAGACGGAACACCGCCCACGCCTTTGGCCAGCCCACGTAAAAGCCGACATGTGTCACGATAGCCGCGATCTCCGCGCGGGTCACGCCGTGAGCCTTCGCGTTCTCCAGATGATACACCAGCGAAGAATCCGTGATCCCGGAGGACATCAGCGCCACCACAGTGAGGATGCACCGGGTCTTTAAGTTGATGTCCTGGTTGTTCCAGTTCTCGCCAAAGAGAATGTCATCGTTGAAATGGGCGAAATCCGGCGCAAAATCGCCGAGCTGATTTCTGCCTGCAGTCTGAGTGATCTTTTCCATTTTGTTTTCCTCCTCGTCAAATGTTTTTGGTTTGGTTCGCTTATTGCTCATTCTTCACATTGCGGATGATATAGTCAAGCGTGTCCAACGCCTGCTGCCTTTCGTGCAGCTCGTTCAGCTGCTCGCAGCGGTAGCGTCGCAGAAGACGGTACTTCTGATCCTGCGTATCGCAGTCCATGACCGCTTTCGTCTCCTCATCGCTTAAGCCAGCCTTTGTCAGTGAATATGGTTCCGGGTACATATGCCGACCTCCCAAAAGAAAATGTAAGTGCAGACATGCGCATTCTGCGCTGTTCTACACTTACATTATATAGAAACACCCTTCTCACTTCAAATACTTAGTTCTTATGACTCATTCATGCTTAAAAAGTATTTTTCATGCTCGATGAATTTTCTCATGGGCATATTCATCGGCTGCTCCCGCTTCCACACAAAGGCGACGGACGCAGTCAACGAAGGCACAAGCTCACAACTCGTCGTGTATCTCATACCATCTCAGCTTCCCACCGCACTTTTTGCAGGGGCTCATCTTTGGATAAGGGATGGTCTTTATAGGCCACTCCCAACCGCAGACCGTGCAGCGGTAGATCCCCAGCATGGAATCCTCGCTCCCGCCCGTGACTTTTTCCAGTTCCTTCTCATCCAGTTTCTTCTCGTCGTTCATGTTCTTTTTCATGTCATCCATCTTGTTTCCTCCTACCGCAAATAAGGTTTTTGGATCGCCGCGACACGGCTCCCGTCATACACCGTTTCCGCCGCCCAGTACCAGCCCTCGTCCTCCACAAACTTATCGTCGGAACGCAGATTCATCGTCATCAGTCTGCCGCAATGCGGACAATGAGGAAAAAGCGTAGACGGGACAGACATCTCAGGCACTGTATACCCAGAAAGGCACAGTTTACCGCCATCCCCCTGAATATAACCCTGCGCTTCTGTCATTTTCCGGATCATGCTCTCATTATCAAAGGTTTCCTGGCTGCACGGCTTGGAGCATTGGAACAGTCCATAGTCTCCCTGCGTGTAGAAAAGCCGCTTTTTATCTGCTCCGGCCTTCTGAAAACAGTGATCCACAATTGCGTGCCTAACTTTTTATCATTTGCGTACCGCACTCAGGGCACATCAGCGCCGCTGAGAGTGTAAGCTCCATTCCGCAATTGGGGCAACGGTACCACATCAGCGAATACGATACCTGCGGCCCATTGGGGGCGCCAATGCCACCGGCGACCTTTTCCAGCTCCTGGTCGTTGATTGTCTTTTCTTCATTCATAGCTTTACTCCTCCTCATTTCCGGATTTGAAATTCTCATCCTGTCGCAAGCACCTGCTTGGAACACGTCGCGCCCGCGCCCGCCTGGCGGATGGCGACATGTCTGTCGGTCCCATAGGGACAGGTCCCGGGGCCTTCGTGCCGGCAACAGAGACAATTATTGCATATAAATACCCATTCCTCATATGACCACTCGTCCGCTATGCTGATCCCGCCCGTGACTTTTTCCAGTTCCTTCTCGTCCAGTTTCTTCTCGTCGTTCATGTTCTTTTTCATGTCATCCATCTTTTTTCCTCCTACCGCAAATAAGGCTTTTATTTCACTATCTGGATCGCCGCGGCACGGCTCCCGTCATACATCGTTTCCGCTGCCGATCCCGCAACTGCACTTGTCGCCGCCGGCTACCGCACTCAGGTCTTTCTCCTGGCCTAAAATCTCTTTTTTCTCTTTTTCTGACATAGGCCTCTCTCCTTTCCCGGCATATCGCCCGTCAATCTTTAAGCTTTACCAGCATCACTTTCGACATAAGCAGGTACACGATGATAGAAATAATCATTACCGCAAGTCCGATCCACTCCACATACCCCGGAAACGGACCGTCGTCCATGCCGAACGCGAAGAGAAAGATCCCCGCTCCTACCAACAGATACACCAAACCAGACGGACGGGCAAACCTGTCGACCGACTCCTTCGTATAGCGTTTGATTAAATTGGAGTAGTTGAGCATTCTCCCGCTGATGATCTGGTAAAGCCCCTCGACGACAACCATAAGCACCAGAACCAGTTCGACAATAGCTCCTATGTTTCCCTTCACAAATTCAATAAATACGTTCATTTTCAATTCTCCTCTCTGTAAATACTATGCAAGTTCTTTTGCCCGTTAGTCTACCCCAAGGCCGGCTACCGGGCAGGCGCAGTATAAAAGTTTAGTTGATTATTAATAATCATAATATTGTTTAATTGTTTGCATTGTCAATGGATGTAACACGAATTGTGCTATATGATACACGAATGGTATGCATATGCCCCAAAATTGAGTTGGTTTCACTCTGCACAACCTCCGCTCATCTACTTTTCACAGTGATCTTTTTCAAACATTCATTCACTAAGTGTTGACATTTCAATTAGATGGTGTTATATTTCAATAGTGCACTATTAAATATTGCGAAACCGAATGGAGGTAATCGTATGAACATCTATGATTTTAAAATCAAAGCACAGGACGGAAGTGATGTGGCACTTTCCGATTACAAAGGGAAAGTTCTTCTCATTGTGAACACAGCGACCGGGTGTGGATTTACCCCGCAGTATGACGAGCTTCAAGACCTGTACGAGCTTCACCGGAAGGACGGGCTGGAGATCCTCGATTTCCCCTGCAATCAGTTCGGAGAGCAGGCTCCGGGCAGCGACGAGGAAATTCACAGCTTCTGCACCGGGCGGTATGGCATCACGTTTCCTCAGTTTGCCAAGATCGATGTAAACGGTGAAAACGCGATTCCGCTCTACAAATATCTGACGGAGAATACCACATTTGCCGGGTTTTCCGGCCCGATGGGACTTATTCTTAAGCCGATCGTGAAAGCTGTGGATCAAGAAGGAAATCATAAATGTTCACGGTCAGAATCCCATAGTCATCATAATATGGCTGCACAAT
>CANQRR010000098.1 GCA_947626285.1 uncultured Lachnospiraceae bacterium | reverse complement strand
TTTTGGTGTACTCTTTTTCCCCGATTTTTTAGGTTATTTGTTTTCATTTTTCTCTTGACATATCACCAAATTGCTTTTTTAGCAACGCGTTTCTTATCTGCGTACTGCTTGTCCCCTTGGTATAAGAAAAATAAATAATTTTAACCTCTTTATCTCTGAAATATTTTTCATATCTTTTGAACCGTTCCGTTTCCTGGTAGTCACTTCCAACAAAAAGCTTTTGATAATGATACTTTTCCCATGCATCACTGTCCTCATCTGGCGCGGTTACCACCTCGTCCACATATTTGCAGGCGGCAAGGATACTCACTCGTTCCTCGAATGGTATAAATGTCTCCTTCCCTTTCCATGCACCGCTGGGATGTACGCCGACAATCAAACGATCACAGTGCCTCTTCGCCCTACGCAACAGATTCAGATGCCCAACATGGAATAAATCAAAAGTGCCAGACAGATAACCTATATCTTCCCGATTCTTCTGAAAGCGACCAGATGTTAATTTATGCTGATAGCTTTGTGTGCCAAACGCATGACCGTCCTTTTGATATCTTGTCAGTACATCCGCATACACTTCATCATATTCAGGAATGTATAAAGTTTCAGAACGGAACATACGCTCTACAATCTCATTTGCCAAGCCCGCCACTAATGGCATTTCATTTCGACCACCATTAAACCTGGTTCCTTTCATAAATCCAGGTGAAATATTCAGAATACGATTGTCGGTTCCATTCTCCTGCAGCTCGATATTCACACTTTCCACAAATCTGCAAATCGCTGCTTTTGACGCAGCATAAACAGCAAACAATGGTGATGATACCAGTCCGGCAATAGAACCCATTATCCCACAATAAAACGGTGTTGGACTTATTATCCGTTTAGAAAACTGACGGATAATCCGAACAGGAGCGATTGTATTCACCAAAAAGAGATTCTTTATTTCGCTCTGGCTCAAGTCATCAAACCTCGCCACTCTTCCAAAGCCAGCAGTAATCATTAAAACATCAATATTATCATCTGCACTGAACCGTTCAAAAAGCTGTTCGTCGTAATCACGCAGATCGCTCTGAATAAATTCCCAATTCTTCTGTTCGGGCAGAATTGCCCTGTCTGGTCCGTTTCTACTCACCACATATACATAGTATCCTCTACTCAAGAGCTGTTGAACAATTGCAAGTCCAATCCCACTGCTGCCCCCAATAACAACCCCACGGCGTGGCTGTGATTGCTTCATCACGCCACCCCCTCATAGAGATTCTGATAAGAGACCATAGCATAACGGCAAAACAATATTATGTAACGCTTACCCCCCCCCATATTTCTTTCTGAAATATGGGCTTTTAAGTCATTCTTTATTTGAGTTGAACTGATTTCCGGCGTTCTTGACAGATATATCACTTCTACTCCATTATCTCGCAGAAAATCAAACCTCCCTGCCCAATCATCTCCCATAACAAAAGTATCAATATGATATTCTTTCACATCTGACACTTTTTGTATCCAGCTTTCTTCCGGAATTACAAGGTCAACATAACGAATCGCCTCCAAGAGCTGTTTCCTGACTTCATAGTTGAAATAAACTTTTTTATGTTTTTCATTCCAATTGAACTCATCAGTGGACAGTGCTACAATCAGATAGTCACCCAAGGCTTTCGCTCGTCGAAGAAGATTGATATGCCCATAATGAAGAAGATCAAAAGTTCCATATGTAATTACTCGTTTCATACGTTTTGTCCTTCCATTAATTTTGTATTATGCTTATTTCGTTCTGACTCCGGTGGTAGGATCATATAATCTCCATAAAGCTGAGTCAGATATGTTTCATAATCTTTCGGTCCACGCAATTTCATTCCCTCGAAATCATAAAATGTTCCTTCTCCAAAAGTAGATTGCTTAAATTGCTCCTTAAATTTGTATGCGCCCATCATATTCAGATTCCATGTAGATTTCTCATAAGGGTATGCCTTCAAAGCCTTATCAAGATATTTTTTCACAGCAGATGCTGAAAAAAACTGCTGTATCGGAATATGGCGGCAAAGGAAAACCCCTATCTGGTTATACCAAGCCCTATGCGCATAATGCAAAGGAACATCTTTGTTAAAATTGGATATATTAAACAGTTTTCTAAGGACGAGCAACCGGATTTTATGAAAAAGTCTTATGGCTGAAGGCTCCGGCAACCCATCCAGAGGAAATATGTCAATCCAAACATTGCTCTCATGACTATCTATAACTCCACTGATTTTAACTTTTTTCTTTTCACTTAGAAGCCTTCCAAAATATTTATAATGAGCCTCTCCGTTAAAGGTCGATAAGCGAATTCCTGTGGGCAAATATTTTGAGGCAATTTTGCAAAACCTCTCGTAGTCCCCACGCGGCATTCCAAAATCCGCATCATCATCCCAAGGAATATATCCTTTATGCCGTACCGCGCCAAGCATAGTACCGCCAAGCATGTAATAAATAAGTTTTTCTTTATCACAAATCTCTACAAAAAGTTTTATAAGCTCCAATTCCGTATACTGTATACTTCTCAACTCTTGCAGACGGGTATCCTGTCCATCAACGTCATTCGCATTCATGCTGCAAGCCCTCCTAAATCATCAGGAGTGCCCGAAACATATAATGCTGACTGCAAAGCATCACCCAGAAGTGTTAGTACCCCCCCACACACGTTTCGGCAATGCTTTCCACGTTTACATCTTCTACAAATTCTATATTATGTTTACTGCCCCGCTCTGATTCTGGCGGTGGAGTCATATAATCCCCATAAAGCTGAGTCAGATATATTTCATAATCTTTTGGTCCGCGCAACTGCATTCCTTCAAAGTCATAAAAGTTACCTTCTCCAAAAACAGATTGAGGAAATAATTCTCTAAATTTGTATGCGCCCATCAAGTTTAGGTTCCAAGAGGATTTTTCATAAGGATAAGCCTTCAATGCACCATCTAAATACTTCCACATTTTTATTGGTGAAAAAAGTCTTTGTAATGGTATATGGGTACAAATACATACACCTAAACGATTATACCAAGCGCGGTGCGTTAGATTTAGTTTTACTTCCTTATCAAAAACAGATAGGCGAAATGCTTTTCTCAAAAGAAGAAGGTGAACTTTGTGTAGAATTCTGAAAATTGCATTTTCTGGCATTCCGTCTAAAGGAAAAATATCTATCCACGTGTTCAGTATATGTTCATGTGTAACGCCGCTAATTGCCACTTTTGTCCGGGTATTTTCCAGCCTTAAAAAGAAATTATAGTCATCTGTCCCGTTAAAGATCGCAAGTCTTTCTCCATCTGGCATGTATTTCGACGCGACATTCATAAAGACTTCATAATCTTTTCTGGGCATTCCAAAATCGGCGTCGTCATCCCATGGAATATATCCCTTGTGACGGATAGCCCCCAACATTGTCCCTCCAAGCATATAGTAAATCAGACCTTCCTTTTCACATATTTTGGCGAAAGTCCTGATTAATTCGATTTGTGCAAGTTGAAGGTTTCTGAGCTTACTGCTCTTTTCATCCCTAATATATATATCCATGGGCATTTCGACGTTTTCCTTTCTTAAAATTATGAATGGCTTTCTTTTTTCAGATTCTTTATGTGTTTTTGCTTTTCTAAATAAAACTTAAAAGGACGTATATAAGCAAAAAAGAGCTCTGCCATCCAATCGGTAAGCGCACTCGGTAAGCATCTACTAATCTTGCCAAACAACTGATATGCCCTTTTATAAGGCGGACGATGATCCTCAAATAAAGGCATCTCTTTCCAAGGCGTTTTTTCTCGATATTTCAAATATTCGTTGGTGTATGGATGGTCACATCCAGTAATCCATGGTCGCAGGGGGATACGATACGTTGTGACAAAATGAATCATAACAGGATCGCGTCTTGCTTCCTCATATTCATCACGACTATAAAAATGCTTTTGTTTCTTCAAACGCAATAGCTCCTTATAATCAAACGAGAAAATCTGTCCATATACATTATATTTTAAAGGAAGCATACGGATTTTCCCTTCAAATACAGCGTTTAAGACACCTTCATCGGGATATGGAACAAAACCGTTTTGTTTTCTCATATACTCCATAAATGCCAGATCAACCTTTTCTTCACGCCATCGTTTTAAGTTGACAAGCATCAAGCCGGAATTATAGTAAATACTGTCCGGTGATATTCCTATTATCCGTTTATGGTTTTTACTTGTTGGTATACATACCATGCCCACATAGTCATCCGAAATATCCATATCCCATAAAGAAGAAATGGAACTAAGAAAAAGTGTGTCACAATCTGCGTAGATTATTTTATCTATATCATCAGGCAGCAACTTTGAAATAAATAATCTTCCACATGTCGCCATCTGAAGGTTTGAGGGAATATAGATATTGATCTTTGCCATTTCATCCGGTTTTGGCATTGGCAGGGTTACAATATTACGTCTATATGCCTTTGCAATATCTTGAAATCTTGCTTTGTTCTCCGAACTGACTTCATCCTCAATAAGATAGACCGTAATGTCATCAACATCTTTGTTGTTTTCAAATAACGAGACAACTGAGGTTGCAAATATACTTGCAAAATTCTCATCACAGTTATAAACAACAATCATATCAATTCCTCCAAACAACTTTGAAGTTCCCTTTAACAATTCTATTCTGAGCAACTATTTTGCAGTGCTGACAAAACTACCTGATCCATATCATAGTATCTATATTCTGCCAGCCGTCCCCCAAAGAGGATGTTTGCTTCCCGGTCAGCAAGCACACGATAACGGTCATACAGTTCCTGATTCTTTTTGTCATTGACAGGATAGTATGGCGGGACTCCCTGTTGCCACTGAATACTGTATTCCCGTGTAATGATAGTTTTTTCCGAATTGCCTGAGCCGAACTCAAACCACTTATGCTCCACTATGCGGGTATAGGGAGTTTCCGAATCCGTATAATTCATACCGGCAACACCCTGATAATTTCCAATATCCAAAACTTCTGTTTCAAAACGGAGACTGCGGTATTCCAGCGGACCGTAGCAATAACCGTAGAAAGCATCAATCGGACCGGTATAAACTATTTTCTCCGCAAGAGGATTCAGTTCATCCCTACACTGTAAATAGTCAACTCCAAGCCTTACCGGAACATTGGTAAGTAGATTGCCGATCATGCGGGTATATCCTCCCACTGGAATCCCCTGATAAGGATGATTGAAATAATTGTTATCGTAGGACATGCGAACCGGCAGTCTTCGGATAATAAAGGCTGGCAGTTCCCGGCAAGGACGCCCCCATTGCTTCTCCGTATATCCCTTCACCAGCTTTTCATAGACATCTCGACCCACGAGCCGGATAGCCTGTTCTTCCAGGTTCTTCGGCTCGCCGGTTATTTCCATGCGCTGCCTGTCCAAGATTACCGCTGCTTCAGCAGGGGTATTCACGCCCCAGAGCTGATGAAAAGTATTCATATTAAAGGGCAGATTATATAGCTGTCCGTGGTAGTTTGCGATCGGCTCATATCGAAAATGATTAAACTCAGCAAAACGATTGAGATAGTTCCATACTTCACGGTTGGCTGTATGGAAAATATGGGGTCCGTACTGATGCACCTGTATCCCGTCCTGCAAATGGGTATAGATGTTACCGCCAATGTGAGGGCGTTTCTCTACAACCAGACACTTTTTACCCTGTTCAGTTTTCTGTTGGGCGAACACAGCCCCGAAAAGCCCTGCTCCAACAATCAGATAATCATATTGGTACGACATGGCTTTATCCTCCGATATTGCGTTTTGGAAATATTTTGCGCTGTATAAAACGTCCACCCTTTACCAGCCAATTTTGTTTTTCCATAAAGATAATCGGCAGCTCATAATAAGGAAACTGCTGTTTTTCATTCCAGACATCGAGCATAAACTCTGCCATATAGGCGATAGCCCTCGCTTCGACGGGCGTGTAGCTGGATACGTCAATTTGTTTGTCCGTTTCAAAAAGAATGGGAAACAGCCAGTTACAATATGCGTCAAACTCCTGCCATCTCATGATGAACATATTAAACATGTGGCAGCTTTTACGCTCCATAACAGCATCAAAGGCACCCAGATAGTCAGAGGCCAAATGTCCAATCACCTGACGCAGTGTTTGAAGATCCTTTTCAAACACATAGGGCAGATGGATATGGTGGCTATACATGGTTTCTATATAATACTTTCTGCGGGTTGGAAGGATCAGAGGATACTGCGCAAGGAGCGGGGTCAATTCTTCCTGTGTCAGAACCGAGGCAAACTTATCCTTTCCTATCCTTTTCAAAAATGGTTTTCGTGTAAAATATCTGCGGTAGTGAGTAAAACCGATATAATCCGCAGAAAAATTTTTCCACGCCCAATATATGCCGGTCAGTTCGCAAAACCGCGGGTTATCTTTTGAGATGTTCTCTCCGGTATCATCACCAGTAAAACCAATATCTGCTTTATCAGCTCTGCCTACATGCACAGGCATATAAATCTGGTCATCCGGCATTCGGTATTTTTTATGCGTCACAACGAGAATCACCGTTTTCATGCCGCCACCATCCTTTTATTTTAGTATGTTTTTGCCTGATGCCAGCACCACGCATGACGAGCAATTACGTCTATATCGGCAAATTGGGGGTTCCATCCGAGTATAAGCCGTGCTTTTTCACTTCCACCTACTAAAACGGCAGGATCGCCGGTGCGGCGCGGGGCAAGGATGACGGGAAAGTCCTGGTCGGTGACGTGTTTGACTGCCTCTACTATTTCCAGAACAGAAGTCCCTTTCTCATTGCCAAGATTGAAACAGTCACTTTTCCCTCCGTTTTCCAGATACCGCAGAGCCAGCAGATGCGCCTGTGCCAGATCCATCACATGGATATAGTCCCGTATGCAAGTACCGTCGCGCGTAGGGTAATCATTGCCGAAGATCTTAATATCCGGTCGTTTCCCTGCCGCCGCATCCAACACCAGCGGAATCAGATGCGTCTCCGGGGCATGGCTCTCCCCGATCTCCCCGTCCGGGTCAGCCCCCGCCGCATTGAAGTAGCGCAGCACCACATATTCCAGTCCGTATGCCTTGTGGTAATCCTTCAAAATATGCTCCACCGCCAGTTTCGTAAAGCCGTAAGGGTTGATTGGGTTCTGCGGCATGTCCTCCATGATTGGGGTTTTCCCTGGTTCCCCATATGTGGCACAGGTGGACGAGAAAATAATTTTATTACAGCCATGCCGACGCATCACATGGAGCAGGTTCAGCGTATTCGCTATATTGTTGTAGTAATATTTTTCCGGCTCCTGTACGGATTCTCCCACATAGGCGTAGGCGGCGAAATGAAACACTGCATCAATCGTATTCCCCTCAAACGCCTTCTCTAGCTCTTGCATATTTTTCAGGTCACCTTTGACAAACCTGCCCCATTTGACAGCCTCCCTGTGCCCGTATATCAGATTGTCAAAAACGATCGTTTTATATCCCTCTTTATATAATTGTTTATTCACATGAGAGCCGATATACCCTGCCCCGCCACAGACTAAAACTGCCATTTTGTTTATCCTTTCATCCTGCTCCTTTGCCACTGATCACAGCAGGAACCGCCATACACAATATTTTCAGATCAGTCAAGATGCTCGCCTCGTTTATGTATCGATAATCCATGCGCATCCATTCATCAAATAGAACATCATTTCTGCCGCAGACCTGCCAATAACAGACTAGCCCTGGTTTGACGAGCATTCGGCTCTTCTGTTGTTTCGTTAACTTTTCTGTCTCGTATGTCGGTAACGGTCTCGGCCCTACAAAGCTCATTTCCCCTTTCAGGATATTTACCAGCTGCGGCAGCTCATCAACGCTGGTCCTCCGAATGAATCTCCCAACCCGCGTCACCCTCGGGTCATCTTTCATCTTGAAAGCCGGTCCGTC
>CANQRR010000097.1 GCA_947626285.1 uncultured Lachnospiraceae bacterium | reverse complement strand
CGCTCCCGATACTCGCTCGGGGTGACGTCCTCCTGCTTCTTGAAGATCCGGCTGAAGTAGTTCGGGTCGCTGTAGCCGGACATCAGACAGATCTCCTTGATGCTGAGCTCCGGCCGCTTCAGCAGCTCCTTCGCGTGCGCGATCCGCACTCGCGTCAGATATTCGATGAAGTTCTCGCCGGACTCCTCCTTGAAGAGCTTGCTGAAATAGTAGGGACTGATGTTCACCACCTGCGAAACTTCGTCCAGCGAAAGCTCCTTGGAAAAATTCTCGTCAATGTAAGTCTTGGCGCGTGAGATCACGCTCTCGGACTGCTCTTCCCTGCGTGCCGCGCCCTGACGGCACACCGCCTCCAGCTTCTGCAGGAACCACTCGCGCAGCGCCGTGTAGTCCGGGCAGGCGAGCACCGACGCCAGATAGTCCTTTCTGGAATGGAAATCGTACTTCTCGATGTTGCCGTTCATGAAAGCGTCGCGCTCCGCCCAGATCACGAACTCCAGCACCTTCAGCTGGATGTCTTCCTTGTCGTCGTAGTAATGGCGGATCATCCAGTCGAAAAACTGGTTCGCCGTCTGGCGCACGCCGTCCCAGTCCGCCCGCGCGACCTGCTGGAACAGTCTGCGCTCCGTTGCGTCCGGATAGTCCCCGACGTACTCCCCGCGCACAGCCAGGTCGTCCACATGCGCCACGCTGCTCGTGCTCTGGGAGAGCGCCCGGTACGCCTCGCCGTAGGAGAGCTTCAGCTCCTCGATCCGGTAGGTCTTGCCGATGCCCGCGCGGAACTTCGCCTCGAAACGCCCGCCCAGCTTCCGCACCATGTGCCTCGCCTGCTCGATGAGCCGGATGCGCTGCGCATACTCCTGCGTGTTCTCCTCGCAGGGAACCGCCAGCACGACGCGGTTCGTCATGATCGGTCCCACGATGCAGCGGAAGAATTCCTTGCAGATCGCGCAGAGCTCCGGGTAGAACGCCTGCGCGCGCACGCTCATGCCGACCGGCGCTGTCAGAATGCCCTCTCCCTCCTCGTCCGGCTGCCCGAACTGGATCAGCACCACATAGCCGTACTCCTGCTGGATGTCAAGCAGCGTCCGGTAGTAGGACAGGTCGCTCGAACTCCCCTCCTGCAGGATCATGCTGTTTACAAAGCCGTTCTCGACGATCGGGATGACCGTCTCCAGCTTCTCCTGGATCTTCAGACTGTCGCTGCGCTTCTTGCGCTCCACGTCGATCTCCTTCATCGCGCGCTCCAGCACATCGATGATCAGCGCCCGCTTCACCGGCTTTGTCAGGTAATCCAGCACGTTCAGGTTGATCGCTTCCTTCGCGTAGTCAAACTTGTCGTACGCAGTGATGATGATGAACTTCGTCTGGCTGCTGAACTTCCGGATCTCCCGAATCGCCTGGATGCCGTTGATGCCCGGCATCTGGATGTCCATGAACACGATGTCCGGACGGAACGTCTCCGCCAATTCCACGACGGCGCGACCGGTCCTGGCGAACTCCAGCTCACACTCGTTGCCGAAATTGCTCTCTATGATATTTTTCAGGGCGTCGCGCATGATGCCCTCGTCGTCCGCGATCAGAACTCTGTACATTGCGTTTCCTCCATATATCCGATTCCGTGCACTGCGGCAAAAATGTCCCCGGCAGCTTTTCCCGTCACAGCTGACCTGTCCCCTGCTCTCTTTCTAGGATCCATCGCCAATCGGAAGCCGCATCCGCACCTCCGTGCCCTTGCCCGGTCCGTCGCTGTAAATCTGCAGAAGCCCGCTCTGCCCGAAGAACAGCTCCAGACGGTTGATGACGTTGTCCAGTCCGATGCCTGTGGAATCCCCGGGCACCTCCCCCGCCTTCGGGCGACGCTCCAGCACATCCCGGATCTGCTCCTGCGTCATGCCCTGCCCGTTGTCGCGGACGCTCACGCTCAGACAGTCCTCGCCGCGCTCCACGGAAAGCCGGATGTGGCCCTCCCAGTCCACCTCGCGGATGCCGTGGTTCACCGCGTTCTCGACGACCGGCTGCAGGATCAGGCTCGGAAGCCGCACATCCTCCACGCCGGGCGGCACGTCCTTCTCGTAGTGGATCTCCCCGGCGAAGCGCACGTTCAGAATGTAAACGTAGTTGTCCACCGTCTCAAGCTCCTCGGCAAGCGTCGCGCTCTCCTCGCTCTTGCGCACGTTGTAGCGGAAGAAGTCCGCCATCTTCTCGATGAAAATGCTGGTCTGCTCCGCGTCCTCCATCATCGCAAGCTGCGCGCCCGCGTTCAGGGAATTGAACAGAAAATGCGGGTTGATCTGCGCCTGCAGATAGCGTAACTGCGCGTCCTTTAAGTGCGTCTCCATCAGCAACTCCCGCTCCATCATCTTCTGCTCTTTCTCCATGCTCTCCCTGGTCCGCACGATGTACTCCCGGATACTGCGCACCATCTTGTCGAAGGCCTCCGTCACGACGCCCACCTCGTCGCGGCTCGTCGTCTCCGGAAGCTGCACGTCGAAGTTCCCCTGCGCCACCTGGTTCGCCGAACCCGCCAGCATGCGCAGCGGCCCCGTGATCGTCCGGATCAGCACGAACAGGATCATGATGTTGATGACGCCCACCGCCACCATGACAAGTGAACTGACGATCTCCATATAACCCAGGGAATCGCGCAGGATCTGGTAGTTGTCCGAATTGCTCCGAAACTGCAGGCTGTTCAGGCAGTAGATTGCCGTCCGGATGTACTCGTAGTTCTGCGATTCCTCCGCGAACGCTGCCTTGTACGCCTCGACGTTTCGCCCGCGCTTCGCCTGTATCGTCTCCTCCGCAAGGTCCAGATAGGTCTCCGACATGCTCCGGATGTTCCGCTCAAGGATCTTCCGCTCGCTGTCCACAATGCTCCCGTTAAGCTGTTCCATCATATCCCGGTAGGTCTGGACGTTCCGGTAATAGTCCTCAAGCGAATCGGAGCTCTTCGTGCTCAGGTACTCCTGTACGTTTCCGTGGATGTCCTCCAGGCACTCCGCCAGCTCGTTCAGACTGACGTTCGTCGCGTAGACTTCGTCCAGCCTGTTCATGGAACGGTTGATCTCCCCGTACAGCAGAAGGTTCATCACGAACATCAGCGTCGCCGTCAGGGCAAACGTCATGATCAGCTTGGCGCGGATGGAAAGGCGCCCCGCGAATCCCGCTTTTTTCTGTCCCTTCTCCATCGCCTCACCGCCCCTGCCGCTCTTGCGTATCCCGGTACGCTTCCACGTTCTGCTGCGTGATCACATTGAGATCGACGCTCATGTAGTTGCTCGTATATCCCATCGTGCGGTATTCCTCCAGAGCCTCGACGCAGTACTGCCCCATCTGCTCCGTGTCCAGGGTGAACGCCATCGGCACGATCCCCTTCTCGATCGCGTCAAGGATCGTCTCGGACTGATAATAGCCGATGATGTCAATGTCGCCCACCTGGTTGTAGTCTACCATCGCGTTGTATGCGCTCTCACTGTCCGTCTCGTCCATGCAGACCAGAATGTCCGGGCGCGTGTCTTCCTCGTGGATCAGATCGCGGATGACCTCCTCCGCGTCGAAGGTGCTCTGCGCGCGGATCGTCAGCGACTGGATCTCCACGTTTTTCTTCTGCTCCGCCGAAAGGCCGTTTTCAATGACCGTTTTCAAGTTCTGGAAGATCAGCTCGTTCCCGCTGTTCCCGCTCTTGAAAAGCACCGTGATCTTGCGGGTGTCCCCGTCCACGCAGCTTAATATCTGCTGGCCGTAGGCCGCCCCCAGCTGATAATTGTTGAAACCGACGAAGCTCTTCCGGCTACTCGCCGTGTCGTCGTCGATCACCGTGACGACCGGAATCCCGGCCGCATCCGCCCTGGCGATCGCGTCCCGCATATTCGCGGTGCCGTCCGGGCGGATGATGATCCCGTCTGCCTTCGCGGCAATCGCGATGTCCATGTAGGACAGGGGCGTGTAGTCCCCCGCCTCCCAGTCGCCCAGCAGCTCCACGTAGGCGTCGGACGCCTCCGCCGCGGTCTTCGCGCTGCGGTAGATGTCCTGCCACAGCGGGGAGGTATAGTCGTCCGGAATGATCACGTAATGGCTCTTGTACTCCCTCTGGCTGCCCAGTTCCTCCCACTCGTCTTTCTGGATCGTCCGGATGTAGGCGCGCCAGCCAAGGATCGTCATGAGGACGACAAGCGCCAGCCCTGCCAACGCCAGATAGACCGTGCGCTTCTGCGGATTTTTTTTGTCCTGCTGCTCCATGTCGTCCTCCTTTCCGGTTTTCCTTAGAATAATAATCGCGCAATGCAAATACTAAAAATCAGCATCCTGCGGCATGATCCCCCGCACGATCTCCTCCAGACCGCAGAGGTGTATTCTTTCGTCCTCCGCCGCAACCTCGCGCAGCTTTTCGTCAAAGCCGGACTCCGAAAACAAAAAATAGCAAAAATCCGCATACTCCTTCTGTGAGGCAAACTTCGCTGCCGTGTCCAGATAGTCGGAGTAAGTAAACGGACTGCCCTTAAACTTGCATTCCCCGACCAGATACTGCTTCCCGTCCCGGGAAACGGCCAGCAGGTCAACCTCCGTCTCGGCTACGCGGAGCGCGTCGTCCCGCACCGTCGTCTTCCCGAACCAGCGCCCCATTCTCGCATAGCGGAACGGCAGCGCGTCCGCCTTCTGCAACTCCTGCACGTACTGCCGGCATACATCCTCGAAGGCACTCGCCGCGTACTCATGGAGTATGGGTTCAATCGCGTACCGATATACACCGTCCACATCCCCGGCCTCCAGATCGGAATAATTCCCAAACGCAAACGCATACCAGAAGCGGAAATAATTGTCCGTCAGCCGGTAAATCCCACGATTCGCGTTCGCCTGCTCTTTGATTCCGGCATCCACGGAGAACTCCCGGCGCACGATTCCCAGTTCGACCAGATTCCGCAGATATACGCTGGTCCTGGCTGTATCCCCGATGAGCGACTTCTGGCTGATCTCGCTAAGCCGCGTACTCCCGAGCGCAATCGCTCCGATCAGCGTATTGTACAGCGCCGTCTCGCGCAGCTCCTGCCGCAATAGAAATTCTACCTCGCTGTACAAAACGCAGCCCTTTGTCAGGATGTTCTTTTTGATATTTTCCGTGAGCGGCAGCTTCGGGTCGAACTGGAGCAGATAATGCGGGATGCCGCCGAGCACTGCGTATAAGAGCACTTGATCCCGGGCAGAATAATCGGGGAAAAATTTCACGACATCATAAAAACTCATCTCCGTCATTTTGTAAATACCGGTCGCGCGGCCGTATAAGGGATTCTTTTCGGACAGCAGCTCCTTCTCTATGAAGCTCATCGCGCTCCCGCACAGGACGATCATCACATTGGAATCCTTCAGGATCTCATCCCATAGATTCTGGAGAACAGACGGAATCGAGGAATTGCCCCTGCACATGTAGGGGAACTCGTCGATCACGAGCAAACGCTTCTTGTCCCCGTACGGCAGATCCGGCACAGCGCGAAACGCCTTCTCCCAGTCGTCAAAGCGGCTGATATACTGCCCCGCCGGGAGACCCTCGCGCAGCAGTTTTTCCGAAAAGCCTGCAAGCTGTCGTTCGTCTGTACACTCCTGACACGCAAAGAACACATGCGGCTTTCCCTTGCAGAACTGCCGCAGCGTCTCCGTCTTCCCGACACGCCGTCGTCCATACAGAGCGATCAGCTGTCCCTTGTCCGCATGATACTTGTCCTCCAGGAATCGGAGCTCCGCGTCTCTTCCTATAAACATTTCGTCCGTCTCCTCAAATAGAAATCTGTCATATTTACTAAAACATGATTTACTAAATCATGTTTTAGTAAATCATGTTTTAGTATGTTTCGATTTATCCAAAGTATACACAGGAAACAGAAAAAAGTCAATTATTTTATAGAAACCATTTTTAAAATCCCGGAAGAGACCGGCATTTTGTCACAGTCTCCCCGGGATCCGTTGCTTTATTGCGTATCTGTTATTTCCTTACTGAAAACTTATAGCTCGTCTTCGTATCGTACGGCTCTCCCGCCTTCAAAAGCGGTGAGGGGAAGCCGGGCTCGTTGATCGCGTTCGGATAGAACTGGGACTCCAGACAGAAGCCGCTCCTCTTTATGTAGGAAGCGCCGCCCTTGCCCGTCTGCGGCACGATCGAGTTGCCCGCGTAGAACTGGACGCCGCAGCAGTCCGTGAAGACTTCCATCGTAATTCCAGTCGCCTCGCAATGCGCCTCAGCGATCTTGCCGAACTCACCCGCAGGGCCGTCACACACGAAATTGTGGTCGTAGCCGCCCACGAAACGAAGCTGCTCGCAGTCCGCAGCTATATCGCGGCCGATCGGCTTCCTCTCGCGGAAATCGAAGACCGTGCCCTCCACCGGCGCAAGCTCCCCGGTCGGGATCGCCTGATGGTCGCGCACCGGCGTGTACGCCTGCGCATTGATCTGCAGAAGCTGTCCCTCGATGATGCCGCTGTCATGCCCCGCCAGATTGAAGTACGAATGGTTCGTCATATTCGCGACGGTGTCCGCGTCGGACTTGCCCTCATAGTGCAGAACCACTTCGTTGTCGTCCGTCAGGATGTAGGTCACCGCGATCTTAAAGTTCCCGGGATAACCCTGGTCCCCGTCCGGACTCTCCAGCTCGAAGCGGATGCTGTTCTTCGCCTCGTCCACCGCGCCGACCGTCCACTTGCGCTGCTCGTATCCGTCCGGACCGCTGTGGAGATTGTTCTCGTTGTCGTTCACCGCCAGATGATACTCTTTTCCATTGATCGTGAACTTCGCCTTGTCGATGCGGTTCCCGCTGCGCCCAATGACCGTTCCGAAGAAACTGTCATGATCCAGATACTCCTGCGCCGTGTCGTAGCCGAGCACGACGTCCAGAAGCTTCCCGGATTTGTCCGGCACGAACAGACTCACAAGTGTCGCGCCCAGATCCGTCACCGCCATCGTAACGTTATTGCGGTTCGTGAAGGAGTACAGGGAAACCTCCCTGCCATCCTTCATGGTTCCAAATGATCGTTTTGTCATAACAGCTCTCCTGTCTTACGCGAACGGGTTCTCGGTCTTGTACGGTACGCTCGCCGGATGGTTGTAGCCGATCTCGCACGGGCATACGCCGATGTACTTGAACACCTCGAACAGGGCCTTGCCGTGATGGCCGAACGCCACCGCGCCGTGATGCGGATAGTTGCCCTCGATCAGAACGTGGCGATAGAAACGTCCCATCTCCGGAATCGCAAACACGCCGATACCGCCGAAGGAACAGGTCGCTACCGGAAGCACCTCGCCCTGCGCCACATACGCGCGGAGGATGTTGTTCGCGGTGCTCTGCAGACGGAAGAACGTGATGTCGCCCGGAACGATGTCGCCCTCAAGCGTGCCGTTCGTCACCTCAACCGGAAGGTTTCTCGCCATGATCTTCTGGTACTTCATGCTGAAGCTCGTCAGCTTGGAGGAGCAGGTGTTGCCGCAGTGGAAGCCCATGAAGGTATCCTTATGCGTGTAGTTGAACTTGCCCTTGATGGACTGCTCGTACATATCCGCCGGAACGGAGTTGTTGATGTCAAGCAGCGTCACGATGTCGTTGCTCACGCAGGTGCCGATGTACTCGGACAGCGCGCCGTAGATATCCACCTCGCAGGACACCGGGATGCCTCTGCCGGTCAGACGGCTGTTGACGTAGCACGGAACGAAGCCGAACTGCGTCTGGAACGCCGGCCAGCACTTGCCCGCGATCGCCACGTACTTGCGATAGCCCTTGTGCTCCTCGATCCAGTCAAGCAGCGTCAGCTCGTACTGCGCAAGCTTCGAAAGGACTTCCGGCTTCTTGTTGCCGGCGCCAAGCTCGTTCTCCATGTCCTTCACAACGTCCGGGATGCGCGCGTCGCCCGCATGCTTGTTGAACGCCTCGAACAGGTCAAGCTCGGAGTTCTCCTCGATCTCCACGCCCAGATTGTAGAGCTGCTTGATCGGAGCGTTGCACGCCAGGAAGTTCAGCGGACGCGGACCGAAGCTTATGATCTTCAGGTTCTTGAGACCGACGATCGCGCGCGCGATCGGAAC
>CANQRR010000096.1 GCA_947626285.1 uncultured Lachnospiraceae bacterium | reverse complement strand
GCTATAAAACTATTGGAAAAGGAAGGGATGACAGTAGTGCCTCCTGCTGTTGCCTGATACCCTTTTCTGTAATATAAAGTTTCTTACACTCAAAAGCGGCAGTTCCTGGCGCTTCTTTCGTTATGCTTCTGGTCCTACTTTACGTCTTCACACTATCCTCCTCATGCGTGCTTTACTATATTTTTACCGTGTAATATGTTTTGCACTTCATTATATATTTCAACTTTTTCACATTAGTCTGAACTGATTCTGAATTGGCCTTTCTGTCCCAACTTATCCGTTTACAATATACTCATATATGTCTTCCCGCACAGGCGTATCCAAAAACCACTCAATCTCAACAGCCGTCTTGTCCGTATTTTCCATAACAAATTCCTTTGCCTTCCCGCTGGCTTTCATACGTCCAAGATAATAGAATTCTTTTGAAATCTTATCTTCTTTATTCTTTCTGACGAAAAGCTCTACCTTAATCCCTCTCTCATCTGCTTTCAGGAAATTCTGCACATCTTCAGACTCCATCGTCCGACTCTGTTTTGAAATCGCAATCAGCCTGTTTGGACTTGTGAAATGGTCCTCATACTTAATTGTGTCCTGAATATCCTCCGCTTTATCATAGTTGATAAAAACAGGGAAGGTTTTCGTGTATTTATCATACTTATAACCACCGATATTCAGCGGAACTTCATTGTTCTTCCAATTTAGAAGACGGCATGCGTCCTCATAGGTATACTTCTGGTACAAGACAAGCGCCGTATCCTGATATCTTTCGCTGTAGTTGGCCTTGTATCTGGAGATGCCAAAGTCAACCAGTTCTTTCACGATCTGTTGAAATTCAGGATTTCTCAGCATTCTCTGCATTTCATCCGGTATCCTGTAGTCGCCTGTCTGCTCATCTTTTTGCAGGAAGACACACTCTTCATATGTTTTCTTACCGGTACCCGCAGGAAATTCATTCGTCATTACGTTGACTACACTGTTTTCCACCGTCGCACTCATCTGAATCCCGTATTCGCTATGCAAGGTATTCCTCAGCCTTCTCATAACTTCATACGGATACCTTAACATCCGCTCCAGCAAAACCAGCTCATGAACCCGTTTCCCACTCGCCAGCTTCTTTGAAATAAACTCAACAATCTTTTCCTCCGCTTCACTCAAGCGTACCTTATAATCTTTCTCGTATTTTACTAAGAATTTATAATAGGAACCAAGGCTGTTGTTATCAAAAATACGCAGCACATCCATCTCGCCATATTTGTCAAAATCGGCCAGTGATGGAATGCGTCCAAGTTTATTTTTCAGGTTCGTATAGTTCTCTTTAATCAGCTTGATATCGCTGAAATTTGCGGCATCAATCGCCGAGAATATACGTTTCCGCGATATCTCGTCAAAATGGATCGTGGAAGAACCTGGTATAATACGTTCGCCCTCCAGCACATATCTGCGAATATTATCCTTATTGTAGCTGCGATCACCTGACAGCGCAATTGGGATCATAAAGTTGTTTTTATAATTGCCGATGAAATCTAGCACTACAACGTACTCTTTGTTCTCCGCTTTTCGCAGACCGCGCCCCAACTGCTGGACAAAAACAATCGGCGACTCCGTCGGACGAAGCATAATCACCTGGTTGATCTCCGGAATGTCTACACCTTCGTTAAAAATGTCTACTGTAAGAATATAGTCCAACTGCTCTTCTACATCTTCTGATACCAGACGTTCTATCGCCTCTTCCCGTTTCTCCGGGCTATCATCTCCTGTCAGCGCCAGAGTACGTAGGCCTCGTTCATTGAATTTCTCACTCAGCGCAATAGCTTCTTTCCTGGAACTGCAGAATACCAGACCCTTCACACGTTCTCCACTGTGTCCGTAATATTTCGCCTGTTCCAGCACATAGTTTACCCGGTCATCCGAAGTCAGTCTGTTGAAATCACGCAGACCGGTCTCCTCGTCTACCGTCACACCGTCAATCTGCAAATCCGTGATACCAAAATAGTGGAACGGGCAAAGCAGGTCCTCTTCCATCGCCTGCTGCAGCCGAATCTCACAAGCAATATTGTGATCAAACGCCTGATAGACATCATAACTGTCTGTGCGCTCCGGCGAAGCCGTCATCCCAAGCCAGAACTGCGGGCGAAAATAATCGATAATATTCTGATAGCTGGCAGCACCGACCCTATGGGCCTCGTCAATAATAATCATCTGAAATTCGTCTCTTCGGAAGCGTTCACGAATCTTCCGCTTCGCCATCATCTGCATTGTGGAAAACAGATAATCTGTGTCAAAATCTTTGGAATTGCCGGAAAGCAATCCAAATGTCTTCGTCTTCCCGAAAACATTCTTGTAGCTGGCAATCGCCTGCCGCGCGATTTGTTCTCTATGTACCAGGAACAGCACTTTACCCTGCGCCTCTTCCCGCATCGCAAAGGCGGATGCGTAAGTCTTTCCGGTTCCGGTCGCAGAAATCAGGAGCGCTCGTTTTTCTCCATTCGCCCTTAGCTTTTTAAGATTTGAAATGAAATCAAGCTGCATAGAATTCGGCTTCAAACGGTAGGCTTCGAGCGAGGTAACCTCTGTCTTTTTGGCAATTTCGCGCTGCTTTTTGATTACATTATATTTCAGCGTATACTGCTCAATAAAGTCATTGTATGACTGTGCCCATTGAGAATTCCAGAGTTGTTCAAACTCCTTCACGACCTCCTGCGCATACTCACCCTGTTCTGTCGATATCAATCTCGTGTTCCACTCACGATTTTTTGTCAGCGCGCTGAGCGTCATGTTCGAACTGCCTATAATAATTCTGTAAATCTCTTCATTGCGGAAGATGTATCCCTTTGTATGAAAGCCCTCATGCGCTTCGTCAACAGAGTAAAGCTTTATCGTGATATTCTTTAACTCCGCCAACTTCGCCAGCGCCTTCGGTTCGCTGAAATTCAGATAATCCGTCGTGAGAATCCGTCCGGGAATGTTTTTTCTTTCAAGTTCCTTGAGCGTCTGAAGCAGAGGCGTGATGCCGCTCATCGTCACAAACGCTACACTGATAGAGAATTCTTCACACGCCAAAAGCTCACTCTCAATTGAGGTGAGCACTTTTCGGCCTTCTTTGTAGTTGTTCGATACAAACTGCGGTTTGTATGCAAGGTTAGACGTGACCGAAGCATCAAGGAAGGCGGTGCGCAGTCCACAGTCTAACTCATCAATAGCATTGTAATTCATAAAACCCTCTTGCTTGTCTCATATATTTGGGGGGGGGATTCTACGCTTACTAAACGTGAATATAATATCTTTCTAAGCTAAAAATATATTATCAGCAGCCCAAAAAAGACATTATTGCGCCCTTTCTCTTCCATCAGACAAAATCTGTATATTCCCTTGTTCCTGTAGCCAACCTAGGATACCTTTCCTTATATCTCCTGTACTTCGATCCGCCAATCTGATGTGTGGAAACCCTATGTAGAACGACACGCGGAAAGATGTCGTATCCTTTCAGCTTCGCCTCGCATCTGGAGACGGTAACGTCAATCTGCTCCAATGCCCCCATCAGATCAGAACCCTTTAATTCAATAAAAAATGCGCTTGGCCTTGGAGCCGTCGTTGCCTCCACAACATAATCACAGCGTTTTTCGTCATTGCCTTTTATGATTTCCCCATCCACATGATACTGATATACCGCAACTTTAGAGTTATTGCACAGCCGATGTTTGATCCCGTTCTCCTGCGAAACTACCACTGGCTGGTTTTGACTGCAAGATGAATATTTCTTATCGAAAATCATAGTGATCCACCTCGCTGATATTCCATATTGAATAACTTTTCATACAGTTCGTTAATCTCAACCGAGGCTCCGTCGATCACTTCATTCACGATCAGGCCGCCTTCTGCTTCAGGCTCGATGCAGGATCGCATCTTCCCATCTTGCAGATAATACGCATTATAATCGTTCTTCACATGATATCGTTCGCTGATCACATCGCATACCTGATGTTTAAGGCCGGGTTTTTGCGCCAGATAATTCGCATAGATCAGGTTATTCAACGCTCCCAGAATATACGGACTATGCGTGGTGAGGAAAATACTGTTCGACTGATTATAAATCAACGCGAGAAGTTCAACCACATCTTTCTGCGCCTGTGGATATAAATGGGCTTCCGGTTCTTCCAATATAATGAAGGCCTTTCTGTTATACAGGACCAGATGCAGTAAGATATTAAAGATCCACACTGTTTCCTGCTGACCGGAGGACGTATAGTTTATTTTTATAAAATGATTCTCGTCAAGATACAGCCTCTCCTCATTGTCCGAATATTTATATTCTCCACGCAGAACCTTTTCGATCAACCGCAGCATCTCCTTTATAACCAGCATATCAATTTCCTCATCGAGTATATCCTTCCTCTGCGCGATCAATCCATCCGTCCCCTCTGTGAATAATGGACGTATTTTTAAGATGCGTTCTATATATTTTTGTGTGCAGAAGTCGATACTCCTTTTTTGCTCATCATCCATCGTAGCAAACAAATAGTTTAGTTGAGATGTCAATAATGTGATCAGACTTCGTCCTGCAGGAATGAATATGCATTCCTGCGCATCATGAAACAATTCTGTAATTCTGTTCTTCATGTCAGAAACGGCAGTATTTTTCTCTTCTTCCTGTTCTTCCAGAAAATCAATAATGTTCTGGCTAAACTTGAACTCTACAAATGACGGAGATAAATATTCTGCCCCATCCTGTAGTTTCAAAGTAGCTTCCATATACGTATCATTGGCATATTCATATCTCAATTTCATATTTGGAAACATCCCCTTGTATGTCCCAAATAACTGTAAGAATTTATTTCTCAACGTACTCGTTACATCTGGAATTACTTCCCCGCCGTTTTTAAGCAGCGCTCTTTTTAAAATAACCCCATAAATGTCATCTTTGATCGTCCTGCAAAAATACACACTTTTCGCAACCGTACTTTTCCCGGAAGCTTGTATTCCTGTCAAAACAGTAAAATTATCTATCTCCATCGTACACTTTGTAATCGGTCCGAGGTTGTGAATCTCCATCTTTGCCACGAGTTTTCCCTCCCAGCCTGTTATAATCTGTGTATTAATTATACATGATGCCCCATAAGAGTACAATCAAAAGTTTGACGAGACTGCTTAGGCTTAGACCAGCCAATAGCAATTGGAGGTCATTTCACACCTTCCTTCCCCACTCCTTCAACTCCGTCCTTCTCTCCCGGTAATCCGGCAATACTTCCGCCACGATCGCCCAGAAGCGCTCGGAGTGGTTCAGCTCTTGGCGATGAGCTAGCTCGTGCACCACTACATAGTCCAGGATTTCATCCGGCATCAGCACAAGCTTCCAGTTGAAGTTCAGGTTACCTTTGCTGCTGCAGCTTCCCCAGCGGGTCTTCTGCTCGCGAATCGTGATCCGTCCGTAGGTCACGCCCATCTGTTCCGCGAAATATACGACACGGCGCGGGATCTGATCTTTCGCCACGCGGATTCCCTCCTCGCGCTCCTGCTCGCTTATCACATGCCTGTTCTTCTGCACCTCCGTGAGCTGTCTCGTCCTCTGTTCGATCCAGCTTCGATGCCGCTCCACAAAGTCATCGATGTCTCTAAGCGCCATGCGTCTGGGCGCGCGCACGATGACCTCCACGCCTTTAATATTCCGGAGGTCCGTACCGTTTTCTCCTGTATTTCCGATTGCTCTGGATTTTCCGGGCATATTGATTTTAGGCGCACTGGTTTCTCCGCCTTTCCCGACTTTCCCTTTTTCTCCGGTTTCCCGCAGCTGCAGTGAAATCGTCTTACGCGCGGAGCGGATGAGCGTATACTCGATGTCACTTTTCATAGCTATCTCCCTGTTTCCCGACTCCGTCTATTTCTCTCATCGCACTCACAAACCGCTGCCTCGAGCTCCCGGGCTTATCCGGTATGCTGAGCCGGATCAATCCCCGCTCCACAAGTGGATTCACGTAGGTCTGTATCGCGTATGTCGTGGACGAAAGGCCTAGGAATTCACTGATCTCCTGTCTGGTGCGGGGGATACGGCAAAACTCCAGAAGCCCGGCCTCGTCTCCCGCAATATAAGGATCTGCCACTCTCTTGCTTACGTGATAATCCATCTGGCTCTCGCTCACCCGGAATCCTTCCTGTTCTGTCTCGCCAAATATTTTCGTATAATCCGGCCTTGTCCTGCTGGCTTCTCTATAGAATCCTTCACCGACGCTGTCTCGCCGGCTCTCTTTAACTGTCTCCCTGTAGAATGTCACGACAAAGCTGCCCCGCTCGTCCGCAAACTGAGGCTCACGCAGGTGGTATTCCTTCATCGCTCTGCGGATCGTAGGAATGCCGGAATAGCGGTTCTCAGTGATACCGAGCACTTCGAGCGCCATCGCGAGTGCCGGATTCCTGGTGTCCGGCTGCATTCTGCCGAGCTGGTCCACGGTCAGTCGTCCGTACAAGCCTCCGGGATTCCGTATCTCCATCCGGTCCTCAAACATCAGGAGCTGTATCGGCATGCTCTCTGTGTGTATGCTGTAATCCCGGTGCACCAGCGCGTTCATGATCGCTTCACGGACCGCGGCGATCGGATAGTCGGTGCGGTCATTGCGCAGTCCCGTCTCTGGATCGATAATCGTCTTATTCCGCATATTCTTACGCACGAACTGCAGAGCCTCCTCCAGCATCTGAGGAATACTCCCCTCAATCCTGCGATTGTCCAGAAAGCGCTCTCCGGCTTCTCCCGTCTCTCCGATCTCCGTGCCGGGCACGACGATCGCCGTGATGCAAAGTCCCGGAAAATACGCCTGCGGATAGAGACTGAAAAGAAGGATGGCCGCCAGTGTGACTTCTCTGTTTCTAGTGATGCTGAGTAACTCGCAGATCTCCTCATCCGTCAGTCCGGCCAGATTCGGCTTGCCCTCTTTCAGTTTTCGGATATACTCTTCCAAAGCTTCCTGCCGCAGCGAGAGCTTTGTAGCCCTCGGCACTTCCCGAATGTCGTCCTGATATTTCCTGCGGAAAGCTTCGTAGCTGTATATCTCATATTCTGTCATCGGCTCATCGCTGTCCCCGACGCGCACATAGGAACCCTTTAGCCTGCCCTTCCCGCGATAGTAACAAGGGCGCTCCGCCAGTTCGATCCCCGGGACCTCCGCCGCCACAAAGCTCTTCCCATCCTTTTCCAGAACGGTCAGAAGCGGGCGCACAACAGGCTCCATCTGAAGGCACTGCTCGTTAATCCTCTTCTGGAGATCCTGCGGATCATACACCCCTTTCTCCTTGTATCCGGCTTCTTCGTCTACTCCGAACACAATGATCCCTCCGTCGTCCTGGTTCGAAAACCCGGAAAGCGTGTCATACAGCCGCTTCGGGCATCCATACTCCGCGCTTTTCAATTCGAGAGTTTGCGTTTCGCATTTTATCTTTTGAATTTCTTTCAATTTTTCAAGAAAATCTTCTCTCGTCATTTTCACTTTCTCCTTTACTTTTTCAAGTTTAACATTCCTTCTTATCTTTTTCAAGTTCATTTTGACCATTTTTTGATTTTTTATTTCAATTTTATTTAAATATTTTAAAAGGAAAAGTGAAAATTTCAAAGTTTAAAATCCATTTTACAATTGAGAGATTTCTTTCGATGTGTTATGATTTTCTAAAATTGTGAGATTACGGTTCTGAAAACTATGATAGGAAAATACTGTCCGAAAATCAGATCATATCAGAAAGGCGCTGCCATGAAAAAGAGAATTCTTGACTATCGAAAAAGAATCGACGCCCTGCTTGCACAGGGCGCGGACCGCGACTGGAACAGGGTGCTGGAAGAGCATCTGACTCAGATCGCGTTCTTCCAGCACGAGAGATTGATCCATCTGATCGTGACGGTGACGTTCGCCGTCCTGACGATGTTGAGCGCCTGTTTCCTGCTGCTCACGCAGGAGATCGCGCTTTGTCTTCTGACGCTGCTGCTCCTGGTGCTTCTCATCCCCTACATCGCGCACTATTACACGCTCGAAAACGAGGTGCAGCGCATGTACGCTCAGTACGACGAAATCCTAAAGAGGATCTCCGCCGCTCAGACACCTGCAAACAGTTCCGCACAGAGCTAACAGCGTCAAAGGGGCTGTTGCAAAATAGATGAGTAATTCATCTATGGAGCAATGGCTCCCTTTTTATGCCTAAAAATGGAAAAC
>CANQRR010000095.1 GCA_947626285.1 uncultured Lachnospiraceae bacterium | reverse complement strand
CGCCGGCGCTTCCGTCGCGGCTGTGTAGTCCATGATCTGCTTGAGCTCGTTGATCATCTCTTCGTCCTTGAGGCTGAACTTGATCTCCACGCGGCGCGACGCGTCCATATTGATCTGGCCGGTCTCGTCGAGGACAGGATTGCTCATCGAGTGCCCGTTCGCGGTGAGCTTTTCGCGCAGGGCAGTGAGCTCCGCATTCGTCAGGAAGGAGTTCGCGTTTCCGAACAGGTAGTTGGCGACGGCCAGCGCGCGTTCCTGCGAGAGCTGGAGATTGTAGAGGTAGTCGCCGCTTGTGTCAGTGTAGCCGTCGATGCGCACTTCCGCCAGATAGTCTTTATATTTCTCAGCCACGAGTACCTTGCAGTAGACCGGGAGCACCTGGCCGAGCATCGCATTTCCTTCTTCCGTGAGCGTACTCTCGTTGTGGGCGAAGAGGACGTTAGAGTCCAGCGCGATCGAGCCGTCCGCCTCGTCGATCGTGACGCCTAAGTTGTTTTGGTCGAATTCCTGCTTCAGATCCGCGATCAGATCCGCTTTAATGCCGATAATCTGCTCGATCTTTTGCTGCTGCTGCGCCATCAGCGTCTCCTGCTCGTCGAGCGCGGCCTGCTGCTGAAGCATCAGGGAATTCTGCTTCTCGAGTTCGGACTGTTGAGAGAGCACGAGGGCGGCCTGCGCGTCCAGATCCTGCTGTTGCTGTGCGACAAGGGCGGCCTGCTCATCCAGATCCGCCTGCTGCTGCGTGAGCAGCGCGCTCTGCTCATCGAGCAGCCCCTGACGTTCGTCGAGCTGCGCCTGGAGCTGATCCTGTGTGAGCTGGTGCTGCGCCTCCTCGGCGAGCCGCTCCCGGTAGTTCTTCTGTGCCTGCATAAACGAGATGCACATGACGAGCACGAACAGCAGGAGAAGCCCCGCCATCATATCGGAATAGGAACGCCAGATGTTGTGACGCTCGTAGGTTTTCTTTCGCTTGCTATACATACCATTCCTCGCTTTGTAGTGTGTTCCCGGAGACGCTGCTTTTCCTCCGGGTGGCGTAATGTTTCAGGCGAATGTCTATTTCTTGCGGCGGCCGCGGAACAGGCGCGGACCGGCGATCTGCTCCTCGAGGCTGTCGAGCTTCTTCAGCGCGCGGTCAAGCAGCTCGGTCGTGTCCGGATTCTCCGCGGCAAGCGCCTGGGCGATCTCAGCGTCCTGCTGGCGCTTCTGGATGTCCTGCAGACGGCTGGAGATGGAACCCAACTCCTGCAGCATCTCGCGGGAGGACTGTACCGGGCCCATCTGCGCGATCTCATCAGAGTATCCCTGCAGGGTCTGGCTGTTTTTCTCCCAGACATCGGAGAATTTCTCAATGGACTCATACATGAAACGGATGTAATCCTGATACGTGGACTTCTGCTCCTGGTTGATGCGCAGCGCTTCACGCTGTGCCTGCGCGAGCTGGTCGAGCGCCTGCGAATTGTAATCGCCGGTGCGCGAGAGGTCGTCCTGCAGCGAGGAGAACGCCTGCTGCATGCGCGAGATGGAGCGGTCCATGAAATCCATGTAGCTGCCCTGCGCCTTCTCAAGCTCGGCGACGCTCTTGCCGATGCGCGCGAAGTCCTCCGCGAGTTCCTGGCGCATCTGGCTCATCACGGTCTCGCACACCTGCGTCATCACCTGCGCCTGGCTTTTGGTGAAGCTGTCGACGATGCGGTCGATCCCGCTTGTCATGCGCCCGAAGGCGGGCGTGATGACCTGTTCAAAGCTCTTCGTCATCTGCTCCACGAAGATGCCGGTCAGTTCCTGCGTCATCTCCTCGCGGTCCTTCTGGCTGCCGAGCAGGCGGGAGAGCGAATCGATCTCGTACGGCGGACGGACATACAGATAGTAGGTGTCCAGAAATTCCTCCGTCAGAGCGGAGAGGTTCGCCAGCTCGCTGCGCAGGTCAAACGAATAGGCGAGCGACAGCGAGATGCCGTAGATGGAGGTGATGAACGCGACCTTGATGCCGTTGATCAGCGGTGTCACCGAGCCTGCCATCTGTTCATAGCCGGACGGGTCGAACTCGCGCAGTCCCATGACGAGGCCGACGAATGTGCCGAGAATGCCGAGGCTCGTCAGGATGTCCGGGATGAGCTCAAGGATGCCGCGGCGCACGTAGTTTTCGATCACTTCCTCGTTGATGAAATTCCGGATGTCACAGGAGGTGTCCGGATTGCGCTTTGCCATGCTGCGATACTGCTGGTAACAGTCGTCGAGGAAACGGTTCTGGAACAGCGGGAAGCCGTTCGAGAGGGAAGCGCCTCCCTCAGCTGCGTCTTTGATCATCTGCGTCCCGTGGCGCAGCCCTTTGCAGACCTGCATGAGCCGGCAGACGCCGAACGATACGGCGGCGACGACCATCAGAAGCATGACTCCGAGAAAGATGAGGTTGAACAGGATCGTGCTCTGGTCTACGTCGCGGCTGATGAAAGTGATGAACGCGCAGACGCCGATGGAGAGCACGGCTGCCAGAACAGAAATGATTCTCCGGATGTACAATTGAATACCCCCTTATCGATTATGGTAAATTCTGTATGTAAATTATAGGATAATATAAACTTATTATAAAAAAGATTCCGGATTGAGTAAAGCACTTTAAGAAAGTTTAAGAAAGATTAAGAAAAAAGTTAGTAATAGTTAGTAGTTGACGAAGCCGGAAAATACGATAAAATAGAACATGGTACGTATACAGAGACAACGAAACCTGCGAAAGCAGCGAAGCAGGAAAAGACAGAACAGTGCGGGAGGATGAGAGTGTGGATTACGCAAAGGAATCGCTGAGGCTTCACTACGAGTGGAAGGGCAAGCTGGAGATGACCGCGCGGGCGTCCGTGAGCGACCGGGAGGCGCTGTCGCTGGCGTATACGCCGGGCGTCGCGCAGCCGTGTCTGGAGATCCAGAAGGATCCGGGGAAGAGCTATGAGCTGACGCGGCGCTGGAATACGGTAGCGGTCGTGACGGACGGGACGGCGGTGCTGGGGCTCGGCGACATCGGGCCGGAGGCAGGCATGCCCGTGATGGAGGGTAAGTGTGTGCTTTTCAAGGAATTCGGGGACGTCGACGCCATTCCGCTTTGCGTGCGCAGCAAGAACGTGGACGACATCGTGAACACGGTGGCGCTGCTCGCGGGCAGTTTCGGCGGCGTGAACCTGGAGGACATCAGCGCGCCGCGCTGTTTTGAGATTGAAAAAAGACTGAAGGAGCGTTGCGACATTCCGATCTTCCACGACGACCAGCACGGCACGGCCGTGATCACGCTGGCGGGGTTGATCAACGCGCTGAAGCTTGTAAAAAAGAACATCGGCGAAGTAAAGATCGTGACGAGCGGCGCGGGCGCGGCGGGGATCGCGATCATCCGCCTGCTGATGAGCATGGGATTGAAGAACGTCATCATGACGGATCGTGTGGGCGCGATCTACGAAGGACGCGAGGGACTGAACCCGATCAAGCAGGAGATGGCGAAGATCACGAACCGGAATTGTGAAAAAGGGACGCTTGCCGAGGTGATCCGGGGCGCGGATGTGTTCATCGGTGTGTCGGCTCCGGGGACGCTCACGAAGGAGATGGTGCAGTCGATGGCGAAGGATCCGATCATCTTCGCGTGCGCGAACCCGACGCCGGAGATCTTTCCGGAGGAGGCGAAGGCAGGCGGGGCGGCGGTGGTGTCGACCGGGCGCAGCGATTATCCGAACCAGGTCAACAATGTCCTGGCGTTCCCGGGTATCTTCCGCGGGGCGCTGGATGTGCGGGCGTCGGACATCAACGACGAGATGAAGGTCGCGGCGGCGTACGCGCTGGCCGGGCTGGTCAGCGACAATGAGCTGAACGCGGATTACATTCTGCCGGCGGCGTTTGACCCGCGCGTGAAGAACGCGGTGGCGCAGGCGGTCGCGGAGGCCGCGCGGAAGAGCGGCGTGGCGCGGATCTGAGGGGGTCAGTTTTGCTCCGACCGAAGGTTGCTATGAAAAATTGGGAAAGTATCGGTTGCGGACAGTTTCGGATGACCTTGCAGGGAGAATGTGGAGATATCGGCAGAAAATGTATGGGATTGCAGAGAGGAATATGTGATGTTTGGAAGGAAGAAAACAAAAACGGAGCCGGAACGAAAGACATTTGATGCGGAGCATTATAAGCCGGTGCTGCGTTGCAGCATCTGCAACGGCGAGCAGGTCGCCGGGCTCAAGAACCTGGAGACCGGGAAGTTCGAGGAAGTCGCGCTGATCCGCGGCGAGCGGGAGCTTGCGGAATTCATGGAGCAGTACGGGCTGGAGCACATCGACAAGGAATACTGAGAAAGGATCGCAGTATGAAACAAAATCAGATTCTGAAAATTTACGGAACCGATTACAAGCAGATGACGAAGGATCTGCTCGTCGAAGCGGATCTGGCGGGACATATCGCGGACCGGAACAGCCGGATCGGACTCAAGCCGAATCTCGTCTCCGCGTCAGAGCCCTCCTATGGGGCGACGACACACCCGGAAGTGCTTGCCGGGATCATTGAATACCTGCAGGAGAACGGTTTCAGGGACATCGTGATCGCGGAGAGCTCCTGGGTGGGCGGAAAGACGATGGAAGCGTTCAAGGTCTGCGGGTACGGCGCTCTGGTGGAACAGTACGGCTTGAAGTTCATCGACGCACAGAAGGAGCGCTCCCACAGTGTGGACTGCGCCGGTATGAAGCTGAACCTCTGCGACTGCGTGGATGATATTGACTTTCTAATCAACGTGCCGGTGTTGAAAGGGCACTGCCAGACAAAGATCACCTGCGCGCTAAAGAATATGAAAGGGCTGATCCCGAATTCTGAGAAGCGCCGTTTCCACACGATGGGGCTGCACAAGCCGATCGCGCACCTGAACGTGGGGATACGGCAGGATTTCATCGTCGTCGACCACATCTGCGGGGATCTGGATTTCGAGGACGGCGGACATCCGGTGGTGCGCAACTGCGTGATGGCGGCCTGCGATCCGGTGCTCGTGGACGCCTATGTCTGTAAACTGCAGCACTATGAGGTCGATGAGGTGCCATATGTGCGGATGGCGGAGCAGCTTGGCGTCGGCAGCGCGGATCTGTCGAAAGCGGAGATCATCACCTGTGGAGGAGGTTCGGAGCAGGGATTGGAGTCCGGGGAGGATGAGAGCTTGCCGGTTTCCCGCAGGATCGTGGGGCTGAGCGATTCGGTGGATGAGATCGAATCCTGCAGTGCGTGCTATGGTTACCTGATGCCAGCGCTGGACCGCCTCAAGAGCGAGGGG
Source organism: uncultured Lachnospiraceae bacterium (assembly GCA_947626285.1). Taxonomy (GTDB): domain Bacteria; phylum Bacillota; class Clostridia; order Lachnospirales; family Lachnospiraceae; genus Choladousia. The sequence goes on along the minus strand of CANQRR010000095.1, from coordinate 3,202 downwards.
CTGCTGGAACGGCTGGACGAGAAGATCTGTATCGGGCAGGGCTATCAGGGCAAGACCGGAAAGATCGGCATTGGGCGCTGCACGAGCGGTTTTGAGCACAATGTCAAGGGCTGCCCGCCGACCGAACAGCAGATCTATGAATTTCTGCATGAGTATCTGACGCAGAAGGGCGATACTGCTGGATGAAATCGTTCGATCCTATGATGAATTGGATTGGAGAAAGAAATCGGGAAAGAATTCCAAGAAAGGAATCTGAGAGAGGAATCAGAGAAAGGGATCTGAGGAAGAAATTAGAGAAAGGAATTCGCGAGAGGAGTCAGAGAAAGGGATCCGAGAAAGGAATCGGAGGGGCGTGTCGGCGTCTTTCTGGTTTTTGGTACACAGGGTTTCTGGTGATAATTGACCCAAAACGGACATACAATAGGACAAAGCCTGTGTGACACGGCGGCGGGGTCTTCCTGTATTCAGTAAGAAAGCAGACAGCGGCGGGCTGTCTTTGGATGGTACGGGATGGTGACGTTGCTGTGATCTGGGAGTGCCTATGGGGAACAGATATCAGAAACTGGCGGTCGCGCTGATCCTTCTGCTCGGCTTCTGGGCGGGGAGCGCGCTTCCCGAGCTGCTGCGCATGGGTACCGGGACCTACGCGGGATTTCTGAGCCTCTACAGTTTCCGGAAATACGAAGAGAGCACTCCTCTCGCGCTGAATATTCTGCCTTACATTGCCGCGGGCAGGCTGAAGACGCTGCTCTTTCTCTGGATGAGCAGCTATACGGCGGCGGGGCTTTTGTTTCATCTCGTGTACGCCTTGTGGCTGGCGGCGTCCGCGGGGATGCTGCTCGCGCTTTTCATGCTGCGGGATGGCTACGAGGGCGTCCTGCTGTTTTTTTGCTGTCTTTTTCCGCAGTGGCTGCTGTACGGGGCGATGTGGCAGAGGGAAGTCGGGTTTCTGCTGCGGCAGTGGCGCAGAAACAGCGTTGCGCTCAGCGGGGGCGGAGGCGGCGCGGGCGCATATCGGAATGACCTTGCGGAGCTGGCAGGCATGGTCGGACTGTGTCTGCTCGGCTGCGGTGCGGAGACCTTCCTCGGGACATGGACGCTAAAAATTTTTTTGAATTTTTTTACATAGATCTTACAACATCTGGTTGCGGGTTTTCCGCTTGACAACGACATCTTGTAAAATGCCGTAAAATAAGGGCTTTCCGGCATTTTTTGGGCAAAATTTTTCATTGATTTTATGAAAATTTGTGAGTATAATTGGTGTTAATCGATTGATAAGGGCAGCGAGTCGGAGTGGGGTGATCCGGCCTCGCACAAAATCTGGGGAGATTTTGCAAGGCAAGGAGTTTTTGAGGTATGGGAATCGAATTACCCCCGTTCATCGATTACTTGAAGGAGACAAGAAATGCATCGGAGAGCACGGTGAGCTCTTATCAGCGGGATCTGAGAAAGTTGAACGCATATCTGAAAGAGCATGGGATCGAGGATGTGCAGGATGTGACTGCGACAAATCTGAATTCCTATGTGCTTTATCTGGAGAAACAGGGACTGTCGAGCGCGACCGTTTCGCGCAGCGTTGCTTCCATGAAAGCATTTTTCCACTATGCATGTAAAAGACGTCAGATCGAAGAGGATCCGACTGAGACGATAAAGGCGCCTCATATTGAAAAGAAGGCGCCCGAAGTGTTGAGTGTGACGGAGACTGCGCGGCTTTTGGAGCAGCCGTCCGGGACGAGCCCGAAGGAACGCAGGGATCGCGCGATGCTGGAGCTTCTGTATGCGACCGGTATGCGCGTCAGCGAGCTGATCTCCGTGCGGCTGGACGACGTTCAGCTTGCGCTTGAGTATGTGGTCTGTCGCGACGCGGATAAGGAACGGGTGATTCCGTTCGGCGCGCAGGCGAGGCAGGCGTTGGAGACTTATCTGCAGGAGAGCCGGGCTGCGCTGCTGAAGGGACAGGAGAGCGAGTACCTGTTTGTGAACTGTTCGGGCAGGCCGATGAGCCGTCAGGGTTTCTGGAAGCTGGTGAAATCTTACGCGGCTAAGGCCGGCATCACGACCGACATCACCCCGCACACGCTGCGGCACTCGTTTGCCACGCATCTGCTGCAGAACGGAGCCGACTTAAAATCGGTTCAGGAGATGCTGGGACACGCGGACATCGCGACGACGCAGATGTACCTGCGCGTGGGCGCGGAGCGTTTGAAAAATGTCTACAGCGCGGCGCATCCGCGGCAGTGAAAGAGAAAAAGAAGCTTATATGGACTGGGATTTCGGTGAAAAGAATGAGTCGGTGTCTGGTGCGAAGCCAGGCACCTTTTTTTATGGCTTTTTGCCAAAGGTGCGGAATTTTTACACTTCCTTACGGATTTTATAAGAAAATGTCGTAGAGTACGTTACTCTACGACACTTTTTTGAGCCATTTTCATTAAACAATACTATACAAAAAAATAGACAATATGTCAATATCTCTCTTCCAAAATTCTCTGTAAAGAAATGCCTAGAGCCAATTCAAAAGACGCATCATTAGCTTTCCCCGACTGAGTCAAAACGATACAAAAAGAGGAGATCCCAGACACTGTGGATAATCGCTGGAAACGCCGTGTTTTTGGCAGTTTTTGCGTTTTGTGGAGAATCGTTTCTGTCGTAGAGTAACGTAATCTACGACACACCAAATCTTCTTCGATTTTGGCCATTCGGACAGCCATTTTTCAGCATCAAGAACCTGGATGGGACGCGTGAGCCAGGAGGCGACGCTTTCCTGAAAGAGGTCATAACGGCCACCGTATATGCCGGACAAGCTTTTGTGTGTGAAGCACACTTTTTGTAACGCTCCGGCATATTTTATGGGGCAGCAGGCATCCGAGCCGACCGGAAGGACGGGACGGAATGGCGGAGCTTGCACTGCATGTATCCCATGGCTGTTCCGACAGGGGAAAGTGGTATATGGGGTGTGGTGCGTAAGGTGTGATGCGTGAAATGCAGTGCGAGGAATGCAATGTATCATAAATCATGTATACCATTTATATGTCATGTGGACTTGGAATGCCACGGCTGTGTTGTAGATATTTATAGATATTAACAGGCATATGCAAGTCATTTAATAGGAAGCAGATCGAAAGAGCGGAAGGAGGCAATCGGATGCTCTGGTACAAACTGAAGACATGGTATGGCGGAGAGGAAGCGCTGGTGAAGGAGATAC
>CANQRR010000094.1 GCA_947626285.1 uncultured Lachnospiraceae bacterium | reverse complement strand
GAGCTTTTCTTGCAAAATCGAATTTTTTTTGATATTTTTTTGTTGCAGATCAGGGGATGAAGTGGCAAACTCGGGTTAGAACACACCCCCTACCACGTGAAGCCGAAGCGTTACCTGTTTCGCGCTCCCGTAATATTTGACCTTGAAAGCGTTCAGGGCTTTCCCGTACACTTCCACGCGGTCAACATAGCCGTCCTGATCCTTGATTTCCGGATGAACTTCGTAATCAAGATTGTTCAGGACGTGCGGAAGCGTGACCGTCTGTTCCGCATTTGACGCCGGATATTTGAAGGAATTCTTCAGCGTGACGTCAAGGAACTGACCGCCGTTGTCCTGTGCCTGATCCATGACGATCCGCAATCCTTCCAGGCAATGCGCGGCAAGAAGCGCGTTTTCCAGAACGCCGAAATCCATGTTCCCGAAGTTCCGTTCGCTCTGTGCCGTGCCGACCTGTTCGATCTCTCCCGGTGCCGGTGTCCACTCTTTAATACCGGGGCTTATGTCCGTAACGGATACGCGCCGCGGATACTGGACAATTCTGTCTTTCCAAAAAACCGGATTATACATTTTGATTCACTTCCCTTCTTAATCGTAAACGCCAGCCGCCGCGGATCGGACGGACGCGCTGACCGCTTCGTTTGAAACAACCTGTTCAACCTTGATCGCAAACCGGAAAAGAACGCCTTCGTCGAAGGCTTCCTTGTTGATGTTCTCTGTTCCGGACGCGAAAAGATTTCCGGCCGTATCATAGAATTCGATCTGTGAAATCTGGTTCGGTGCTTCGTGATCGAAAAGAAGATAAATCCCGACGCGGCCGTCGTTCATGATCGTCGCGCGGTAAATCTTGATCTTCGTCCACTGTGAACCGCTCTTAAATCTGGCATAGGAAACTTTATTGCATAAGAATTCCTTAATATCCGTCATAAGCTGATCGGACAATTTCCATGTGTTCGCCATGCTTTCACCCCTTTCATACGTCGCCCGCGAAATCGTCTTCGCTGGCCTGATTGTAATATAAGTCAGATTCAGAACTTCCGGCTTCGGTTTCCACGCCGCTTTCCGCCGAAGTGAACCCCGTTGACGGGGCCGGATATGTTCCGGATTCTGCTTCGCTGTCAGAAGGATAAACGACCGGCGTTTCGCCTGGCGATCCTTCAAGGCCGATCCCGGCGTCTTCCATGACGCCGCCGACCGCAATTTCCGGATTTGTTCCCGCGCTGTCATAAGCGGCGCGCGCCTGATCCGTGTCGCCGCAGAACGTGACGGAACTGTCTTCCGTCTGAAAGCCGGTTGCAATGTCCGGATTCGTTCCGGATTCCGTATCGTTGCCCGGATATACTGTCGCGAACTGATCCGCGCCGCTTTCCAGGACGACACGTTCTTCCGCCAGTTCAAACCCGATCGCAATGTCCGGAATTGTTCCGGAATGATCGTAGAACGCCGATCTTTCGGTTCCGTCCGGCGTCAGGACAAGCGATTCTTCCGCAAGCTGAAGGCCCGTGTCTATGTCCGGATATGTTCCGCACTCCATAGGCCCGCAATACGTGTAAACAAAATTCGTGACGTCCGAAAACGTCGTCAGCCGGATCACCGCGCTATTCTGAAGGATCAGGTAATCGAACCGCGACCGCGCGTTCTTGACCGTGTTCAGGTAACGCAAGAATTCCGCGATCGAAAGCTGTGTGACGTTAGAATCCACGGCCACCATGAAATGAAACGGTTCCCCGGCGTATGTGTACCATTCTTCGACGGTTGTGTTGTAGTTCTCGAATACAATGTCGATCATTTCGCGCATTGCCTGACTTGTTCCTAGTTTCATGTACCAATACATAGAATTAAGGATCAGTTTTCGCTTTATATCCGGCGCAAGATCGGTATTGTAAAACAGGACGCGACATTCCACCGCCAGCATATCAAGATGTTCGTCCGCGACGTCTTCCAGGTTCGCCCATATATGCGCGCGCCGCTTATAGACAATATATTTCTTGACCTGATTATCAACTGCATAACACACGGCTTCATATTCCGGCGTTCTCATTTCTTCCGGAAGGAAGCTGAATGTTACGCTGTCGTAAAGACTAATCATCTTCCAGCCCGCCGAACGTGAATTCGACCGTGCCTTCCTGTGCGACGGACGTTTCCGGCACTACCTGGAAGGCCGGGGATTCGATCACGACGCGCTTCCCGCCAGCGGCGCGGACGAACTCGATCAGAACGTCCGGATTCAGGTCACGTCCGATCCCGGAACGCTGATAAAGGATATATTCGTCTTTTGCGCTCTCGATCGCCGCCTTCACCGCGTTCAGGTTGTTCGCATAACGGCGGCTGACGTAATATGTCGCTTTCAGGTTGTATTTCACAACGTCCGGCGCGGCGACCGTGCTGTTATCGGTCAGCGGAACGACCGGATTTTCAAGAAGATATTTCTTGACGTTCTCGCAAAATGCCGACGACGGCAATTCGCCGCCAGACAGAAGAATCCGGACGTCAACGACCGCTTCTTCCGGTTCGTAGATTTTTACGTCTTCGATCGCCGCGCTGTTATACTGGCGAACCCAATATTCATAAGCGTCGGCCGGGCCAGCCGTCGAAAAGCTGGACGGCGCAAGGAAAATTCTTTCCCGGAATTCATCGTCCGTTTCTTCCCCGGCCCCGCCTTCCGTCTTCGTGATATTCTCCACGCTGGAAACATACGGGATCGGATCGACGATAATTTCAAGCTGACCTTCAATGTAGCCGTTCCCGATTTCGCCCAGCGTTTCGCAAGTACAGGTTATATCAACCGTATCTTTTCCCGGCGTAATTTCCGCGTAATCGTCCGTTGCGAAATATATTCCGTCACCGGCCGCCGACGTGATCCGCGTTCCGGCCGGAATATACACAAGATCGGGCCGGACTTCCTCTAAATGGAACCGGGCCGTCGTGACGGCCGCGCGCGGCTCATTCAGGAACGTCTTTTTCATAGCCCCTAAATGCTTCAGATAATCGCCGCGGGAATATTTCAAAAGGTTCATCTTCGCGGCGAAATCAAGCTGTTCATAAAGCTGATAGAACTTTCCGCCGAAGACGTTCAGAAGGATCATGTCTTTGTCGCCTGGCCGAAGCGTGATCTGCTTCTTCGTCGTTTCCTCGTATTTCTGTTCATAATCAGCGATCATTTCTTCAATGATAGAATCGACCGTTATTCCCTCGATGAAGGAAATATCCGGCAAGTCATAAAGCTGTTGAATGTCAATTATCGCCATGATACGCGATCACCACCTTCGCAATAGTTTTCCCGTACTCATTCTGTACGAAATCAATAGAATCCACCGCCGCCCGCGGTTCACACATGTCGATCAGTTCGAACGCCGCGACCGTGAATTCCGCGCGCGATTCGTAATTCATTAAATCAATCAGGCGTTCCGGAAGGCCGATCGCGCGGTTCATGGGAATTGTTCCCGCTAACAGGCTGAACAAAAAAGAAATACGGGAAGTGATTTCTTCCCGAAGCCCCCGTTCATATTCCGAATTGAATTCAATTTCAATCCCTTCAATTTTCATACTGTCACCGCCCTATTTATATTCTTTCAGCGTGACGTCGATCGACACGCCGACAAGTTCGCCAGCGTTCCACACGTGTTCATATTGTGCGCCTAACTTTGTAATGACATAGTTCCCGCTTCCGACCTTGTGCGTTCCGATCACAAGCGTCCGGACTTCGCCCTTCTCACACGCAACGATCAGTTTGTGAAGCATATTCCAGGGCTTCACGCCATGCCCGGCAAGAATCTTCATTTTGAACGTGACTTCCTGATTTTCCGGGCCGTTGAATTCCAGGCGTGACTTTTTCCCGATCCTGTCATGTTCCGAAAAACTCGCACTTGCCGTGCGCTTGAAATCCGTAAATGTCAGAATCTTCTTGTCGCTTGTCTGGAACACTATGTCGCCGAAATATCCAATCATTAAACCGCCCCCTTCTATCCTGGATAGTTTCCGGAAACGGTCAGGTTGCCGCCGACGTGAAGATCCCCCGTGACGGTCAGCGATCCGCCGACCGTGAACCGGTGCGACGCGAAATCATACTGAAGATAGCCGCCGCCTTTGAAATCCTTCCGCCAGATTCCTTTCCGCCCTTCGACCGGCCGGTTCCCGTCGTGGTAGACTTTTCCCAGGATCAAGCCGCGCGTCGTGTCTTGCGGCGTCACGACAATGACCTGATCGTCTATGTCCGGCATATCGTATTCATCAGACAGAAACGGAAGTTCCGGCGACACGGAATCTTCACATTCCTTGTATACGACGGTTGCGGTTCCGTTCTTGTAGTCTATCGTTGAAATATAGCCAATTCTGACCGGATCAACATTCGCCATAGTCTAACCCCCCTAACCCGGTATATTCAGCACGGTTCCCGGATATATCCAGTGTCCGTTACTGGAAGAAGATTTCCCGTATCTTTTCGCCGCCGATTCGATCGTTGATTTGTTGCTGTTATAAATCTGCATATACTTTGAACCGGAACCCAAAAAGCGCGATGAAATCCCCCACAACGTGTCACCGGAAACGATCGTGTATTTCCGGCCCGTGTTTTTATTTTCTTTTTTGACCGTTGCCGTCTTCGGCTGACTGGCGACCTTCACGCCCGGCACGATAACGACCTTGTGTGCGGTAATGTCGCACGTGTACCCGGATCGCGGGGCCTTTGAGTGCTTCACGGTATCAAGATAATAATTCCCGTTCAGTTTCCCCATTCCGGTTATTTCGACCACGGAAGACGCGATATATTTTGTGTCGCCCAGCACCTTAAACGTGATCGTCTGACATTTCCGGTTGAATTCCAGAAGTTTTGATTTCGCCTTGATTTCCGCGTCCTGAAGGCTTTCGGCCTTTTCCGTGATCTTCAGAATCCGGGAACCGCTTGAAATCTTGTATTTATATTTATAGGTTTTGTCTTTCTTTCCGTCGCTGTAACTGATCTGAACGCCGTCATATAGCTTTGTCATGCTCTTGACCGCGCTGAAAGACTGCATATCTTCCCGATCGACCTTGCATTTCGCTTTTTTCTTTTCATAATCGGTCTGATCGAAGACGACCAGCTTTTCATTATACAGTTTCATTGCAAGATTATATTTCTTGCATAGATCGAAGGCGAATGACATATCCGTCTGACCGGACTGTTCCAGTTCAGAAATTTTGTAGACTTCCCCGGAATAATACAGTTTGATCTTCGCTTTCTTTGCGATCTCTGAAAGAATTCCCTTTGTTGTCGTCTTTTTCCAGGTCTTGCTTTTTTCCGTACAGTTAAAATCAACCGCGATCGGCGTTGTAATCCCGCCGATCGAAGCTGTGGAAGGCGACGGGCCTGAAAAAGAAAGATCGTCCAGGAAGAATTTTCCGCAATTCAGTTTCCGATTGTCACCGGCTTTTGTCCAGTCAGAAATTTTGATCGTGATACTGACATAATCGCCCTGAATCGGAATCCATGATCCGATCCACTTCTTTTCAATGTCGGACAGTTTCAGCGTCACCGTGTCCGCCGATCCGCTGGCGTTGTCCGTATAATCGAATGACTGTATATAATCACTGATCTTTTTCGTGATATTTTTCCCGTTGTAATTGACAACGATTTCCGCCCGTCGTGCTAACATTTTTTAATCTCTCCATTCCGGAAGGTCTGAATCGTCTTCTTCCGGAAGTTCCGGTATATAAACCGGAACCCCCGCGGAGAAAACATAAATGTCAAGTAAATCCGGATTTGCACGCATTAAAAGGCCGATTTGTTTATCGTCGCCATAAAAACGATAAGCGATAGAATCCCACATATCGCCTTGAACCGTGGTATATATGCGCTTTTCGTCCATGCGTCCGCCCCCTTTATGCGAAGTCCGTCCGGCCCTTCTGCCGCACGTATTCGTCAAACATACGGTTGAATTCATCCTGTGACATTGACAGGGCTTCTTCCACATCCTCGCGGCTGGCGTTGCCCTGGATCGTCACGTTCGGCGCATACGTGAAATGAATCTTGTCTTCCGACGAATTTTGTGTCGAATTGTTGTTAATAGTTTCGTTGTTCGTGATCTGATCGTACACTTCGGACGCCCGCGATCCCATTCCGGGAACGCCGGATTGCATGGACTGGAAGCCCAGGACGTTTTCAAAAGCGTCATGAAGCTGTGTCCAGAACGTATCAAGCGGAAGAATAGCTTCCGGCCCGGCTTCGCCGCCCACCATGCCGAACATTGTCGGATCGGTCATAATGCCGCCTTGCGCATAGTAGGAAACGGAAAAGTTCGGAACACTCACCGTCGCCCCGCCTGATCCCGTCGTCGTGTATGACACGCTCACGTGTGGCAACCGCGGCCGCGGAACCGTGATCGACATTCCTTCAAACGCCGATTTGATCGCCGCCGCTGTACTTCTGGCCGCGCTGACCGCATAGGAATGAACGCCGCTCCACGCGCTCGCGAATGTGCCGCGTAAAGAATTCCACACGGCCGCAAGCGACGACTGCGCCGTCCGCCATGTGGCGATCATTTGCGTCGTTGTCTGCGTTGTGCTGTTCAAAACGGCCGTCTGTACGCCCGAAAAGCCCGTCGTCGCCGCCGTCTTGATAATCGTGATCTGCGCCCGGATTTGCGACGCCATTCCGGAAAATGACGTGTTCGCCGTCGCCTTGATCTTGTTCATTTCCGCCGAAAGCTGTGTTGCCATGCCGGAAAATGCGGTTGAAACGGACGTTCCGATATTTGAAACCTGTGTCGAAATCTGTTGCGAAATCGAACTGAATGAATTTTGTGTTGTCGTGTTAATATTCGACCATGCTTCCGACATTGCCGTCTGCATATCCGAACTTAACTGATTGATAGTTGCTGTAATGCTGGCCGCGCCGTCCGACATACTTTGTGTCATTGCCGTTATGCTTTGCGTTCCCGCCGCGCTTGCCGTAGCCGAAACGGACGGAATCGCCGAATTCAGGCCGGTTCCGATCGCGTTTGTCGCGTCGGTTCCGATCTGTGAAGCGTTCGCCACGATTTCGGATTGTTGCGCCTGTAAAGACGCGGTAATCGCGTTTATAGATTCCTGACTTGCCTGTGAAGCCGCGTCCGCGGCCGCCGTCGAACCTGTCTGAAATCCGGTTGCAAGGCCATTCGTAGCCGTAAGGCCGACCGTCTGCGCGCTACTGTCCAGAAGCGGCATATTTGCCGTGAAAGACGTGTCAAGCGCGCTAATGCTTTGTGTTCCAAGTGCGGACGCCGCCGTCGTCACGCCAGGCGTTCCGGCCGTGATTCCAGCCGATAGCCCGTTCGCCGCGTCAACGCCGTACTGATTCATAAGTGACGGATCAATCTGGAAGGCCGCCGCTGTTTGCTGTGCCGCGCTCGACGCCGCCGCTGTTGCCGTAGGCGTTGACGCTTCGATTTCCGCGGCCATTGCTTCGCCGACGTCTTCGTCGTCGCCGCCGCCCGTGATCCAGTCTGTAAATTTGCCCCACATACCTTTCACGCCGTCGATCAGCGACGTGAACCCGGACATAATACCGTCTTTGATCCCGTCGATAAGCTGACCGCCGACCGCGATCCAGTCTGTGTTAAAGATAGCCGATATAATTCCCTCGACTAATTGCGGTATTAACATCACGATTGTCGGTATAGCCTGAAGGATTCCGCTTCCGAACGCGAAAATCAACTGAATCGCCGCCTGAACGATATTTCCCAGGTTCGACGCGATCCCCTGAATCAATGTGACGATCAACTGAATCGCCGTTTGTGCGATCATGGGAAGGGCCTGGCCTATTCCGTTAATCAATCCGATAATAACCTGAATTCCGACCGACAGGATATAGGGGATATTCTGAACTATTGAATTCGCCAGCGTGACGATCAACTGAAGCCCCATTTGTACCAGTGTCGGAAGCATTTGAACAATTCCCAGCACCAACTGACCTATAATTTGAACCGCCCCGGAAATGATCTGCGGCGCGGCCGCGATCAAGCCCTGAAGCAATGCAAACACGATCGTTTGCGCGGATGAAATCAGCGACGGAAGATAAGTCAAAATTCCCTGAATCAAATACTGAATCGCCGCTACTCCGTTGCTCACGATCTGCGGCGCGGCCTGTGCCAGCCCCGCGGCAAGTTGTGCGATCATCTGAAGGCCCGTCACCATAATGACCGGAAGGGCCTGTAAAAGCCCGTTCAGAAGAACGGTTATAACCTGTGTTGCGCTTGTGGCGATCTGACCTGAATTCGCGGATATTCCGTTCGCGAAACTCAAAATCATATCAACCGCCATTTGTACGAATTGCGGCGCAAAACCTGAAACCATGACGACCGCCTGTGAAAGCACGTCGCCCAGCGCGCCGACCATTCCGGAAAATCCGCCTTCCTGGAACGCCGCGTTCAACTGCGAAATCATGTCCGTTCCGGCCTGTGTGACTTCCCGAAGCGGCGCGTTCATTTCCTCGTATATTTCTATACCAAGCCCTTCCAGGCCGCTTTTCAGGATCGTGACGTCGCCTTCCAGGTTGTCAAGCCGGATCGCGGCCATGTCAGCCGCCGCCCCGGATGAATTGTCGATCGCCGTTGTCTGTTATTCGTTAGTTTATCTGAACCAAAACCCCCAGTTTTTCTCCAAATTAAATGAGGTATGGGATATCCTAATCT
>CANQRR010000093.1 GCA_947626285.1 uncultured Lachnospiraceae bacterium | reverse complement strand
GGAAAAGGCTATGAACGAACAGGCAGATGGGGAACAAAAACAGTTCATTGCTGGCCGGAGGATGTAAGGATGCGGGAAATTGAGCCTGTCCAAAACCAAATAAAAGCGCATTGTGACACAGGCTTTCAGATGCGGTCTGAGGACATCGATGGATGTATCGACCAGCTGAAAGCAACCCTCAGTCCCAGCACGGTGACCCGCTACCGCAATTCGCTTTTAGCGTTTTATGACTTCCTGCCGGAGGATAAGCAAGTTTATCCAGATACGCTGACTACATGGCTGGAGAGCCTGAAGGGTCAGTATTCCAACTTCCAAGTGAATCTGGCTACCAGCGCGTATAACGCTTTTCTGCGTTACATGGGCTATGAAGAATATAAGCTGGCCCGCTATATCGTGAAACAGGAGCCTTCGGAGAAGGAGATCAGCCGGGAGGAATACCTGGGCCTGCTGGCGATGGCCAAGAGGATGCGTAAGCCGCTGGCGTATGTTGCCATGAGGACGTTTGCCTGCACGGGCATAGGGATGTCGGCGTTTCGAGCGCTGATGGTGGAAGAAGTGCGCGGGGGCGTCATCACGGATGGAAAAAGGACTATCCATCTGCCAAACAGCCTGCGGGAGGAGCTTTTGGATTATGCCCTGCACAACGGCATCCGCAGCGGAAAGATATTCATCGGCCCGAGAGGGGCGCCTCTGAGGGTAGAGATAATCCGGATGAACATAAAGGCAGTGAGCCGTGCGGCTGGGTTTGTGGACGGGGTCGCCTGCGCACGGACGCTGCAGAAACTGTATTTCACGCAGAGAGACGAGCTTCTGTCCCGTGAGGCGGAGCGGCTGATGCTGGAACAGATAGAGAAAGAGCAGGCCGAACATGGCTGGGAGAACTGAATGAGACGTGTGTGCTGTTTGTGTGAGAGTTGGGCTTCCGGCGGCATAGAATCGTTCCTGTGTAATGTTCTGACGCGGTTGGACATGACAGCGCTGGAAGTGGACATCGTGGCGGTCCAGATGGATGACAGTGTGTTCTCCGAAAAGCTTAAGGCCCGGGGCGTCCGGTTCTATGAACTTTCCGGCAGCACGCGAAAGGTGTTGAAAAACCACCGTCTGTTCCGCGCACTCCTGCGGGAACGGCATTATGATGTCCTGCATCTGAACGCCTTTCAGGGACTCTCTCTGGCCTATCTTCGCATTGCGAAGGAGAAGGGCGTGCCTATGCGCATCGCCCACAGCCACAATACGGCTCTGCGCAGGAGCATGACCCGGTCCGTAAAGCTGGCGATACATAGCTGGGCAAAAGAGCAGTATACGAGGGACGCCACGGCCCTGTGGGCCTGCTCTAAGGACGCGGCAACATTCTTATTTTCTGCCCGCGAGCTGGATAGGCATGGCTTTCAATTCATCCCCAACGGGATCGACGTGGAGCATTTCCGGTTCGACCCGGCGGCGCGGGAGACGGTGCGCCATGAGCTGGGCCTGGACGGGAAGTTCGTCATCGGCCATGTGGGGCGGCTGTGCTATCAGAAAAACCAGAGCTTCCTGCTGAACATGCTGGCGGAGGCGTTGAAGCGGAGGCCGGAGAGCATGCTGCTACTGACGGGCGAAGGCGAGGACCGGCCTATGCTGGAGGCAAAGGCGCGGGAGCTCTGCATAGCGGACAGGGTGCTGTTTGCCGGCGTTTCGGAGCACATAGAGCGGCTTTACTGGGCCATGGATGTGTTCGCGTTTCCCAGCCTGTTCGAGGGCTTTGGCAGTGCGGTCATCGAGGCCCGGGCGGCGGGGCTGCCTGTTGTCTGCTCGGAGCATGTGCCCCGGGAAGCGCGCATCGCCGGATGCAGGTTGCTGCCGCTGGACGCAGGTGTCTGGGCAGAAGAGCTGGCAAAGACCCATGACCGCTCGCCGGAGGGCGCGGACGCGGTACGGGAGGCCGGATTCGGCATTCAGACGGTGGCCGGGATGATAGAGGAAAGTTATCTGGACGGATATGACAGCTGAACAGGAAAAGCTTTTTAAGCTATTGGAGACCTTTTCGGGGATATGCCAGCGCGAAGGGCTCCGGTACTATCTGGCGGGTGGGACACTGCTGGGCGCTGTGCGGCATCATGGTTTCATCCCCTGGGATGACGACGTTGACGTGATGATGCCGCTGGAGGATTACAGGCGTTTTTTGACGCTGGAGGACACGTTTCCCGAGGGGATAACGATACAGTCCGACAAAACTGACGACGATTATCCGTTCCTGTTCGTGGAGCTGTGTGACACGAAGGTCCCCTTTGAGACAAGGAAAGAGCACGGCCCGGCGGGGATATACATAGACATTTTCCCGGTCATCCCGTCCCGGCGGCCGGCAAAGACGGCGGTATTTGTTTTCAATATCATCAGTGTGATCAACTACGTACTGCAGGTGAAATGCGGATGGACGCGGTATGAGCCGTACAAGAAACTTCCTGCGAGGCTTGGGTACAAGGTGCTGGACAGCATGTCGAAGGTGCGCTTGCGGCGGCTGCGGCTGCGGCTGGCGGGAGCGCTGTACGCGGAAAATACGGATTACTGCCTGTCGGTGGGAGGCGGGCACAAGGGTCCGACGGAGTTTTACCTCAAAAGCTGGTTCGCGGGCGAGGTACGCATCCCTTTTGAGGGGAGGAGCTTTCCGGTCCCGGCCGGCTGGGATGCGTATTTGAAGCAACTCTATGGGGATTATATGGTCCTGCCGGCAGAGGAAGATAGGCGTTCTTCCCACAAATAAAACGCTTTAGGAGTTGCCTATGGGACTGTTTGCCAAAGGGCTTTGTTATCTGATCGATCAGGAGACGAAGCTTTTAAACAAAATGAATACCGGGCGGTCCGTGGAGCTGATGACCGAAGACCAGCGCATGGCCAGAGAGCAGAAGGGCGAACTTGAGAGAAGGCTGTGGGCGAAAGAGGAAGAGATAGCAGCTATAAAAGAGGACTGCGATGAACAGCTGCAGGCCGCCAGGGACCTGGCGGAGAAAAAGGACCGTGAGATCAAAGATAAAGAAAAAGCCCTGAAGTGGGAGATAAAAAGGCGCGAAGAGGCGGCCTATATAAATGAGAAAAACATAAAAAACAAGATATGGGTCGAAGCGAATACCTCAGACAGCGTCAAGAAAACGCTGGAATATTATACCGACTTTTCAAAACGGACTTGGACCGTGTTTGAAGAAAAGGCGTCGGGAAAACAGGTCGTTTTATTTAGTGGGGGGGGGTATGAACGGTATTATGACCGCTACGGGAAGGGCGATGAGCTCCTGATCGACACGGCCAGGGAATCCTGGGCGTCTATACAGGAGTATTTGGAGTGTGTCGGCATAGCGGACAAGGTGATGCTGCTTCTGGACAAGGACTGGAGGATGACCGCGTATTGCCTTGTGCTCATGGGCTGCAAAATGGAGGACATTTTTGTGTACGGCCTCATGGGCTATGACGACTATGAGCACAGGATGCTGAACACAGTCTGGGAGGAACTGACGGCGGCCGTTCAGGACACGCAGCTGGTATTGGTGACGGCCAATGAACGCGCGGGCGAGTTTATAGACCAGTTTGGCGGGCAATTGAATATCTGCGGTGTGCTGTCCGCCAAGAAGCGGGAGTGGGGACAGGAATTCAAGGGTCTTACAATCGTTCCGGTGAAGGAGGCCCCCAAGGTGTTCCCGCCGGAGAAGACAACGCTGCTTTTGTGCTCGGTAAATTGGAACGAGTACGCCAATATGTTTGCCGGCTGGGGCTACGAGCGCGTTTATTCCCTGCGGCTGCTGAGCAGATCCGCTGTGAATCAGGATAGTCTATATTCCCAGAGCTTCTCAGACATCTTGGGGATCGTTGGCCCGCCGCCTGTGCGATCGACTCAGTTGAAAAAGATCGAGCAGGTGAAAGCGATCCTTGCAGACGAGGATTCGGTCATTACACTGGAAAATCTTTTGCTTTTCCGGGCGACCAGAGCGGATCGCCATGCATTCATTGCAGAGGATCAGGTCAAAGTTGTAGACCCGCCCTATTTTACGAGAAGTTTTATTCCTTTGTCCGACAAAGAGACCTATCTGGATATCGGCATTGGTGACGGGCAGACGATAAAGGATTTTATCCGGCGTGTGCACGGCCGGTATAAGAAGATTTATGGCTGGGAGATCGTGCCGGACTATGTGGAGAAAGCCAAAATGGCTTTTTGTGACGAACGGATCGAGATCGTTCCCTATGGCGCATGGGATGAGGTAAAGACGATGTACATCAGCGGTGATGGGATGGCGTCTTCGGTGAGCGCACAGGGCGGGACAGAAGTGCGGTGCATGCGGATAGACGACGTCTGCCAGGGGCCAGTCACCTTTATCAAGATGGACATCGAAGGGGCTGAGATGCGTGCGCTTCAGGGCGCCCGCAGGACGATCGCGGAATACAGACCAAAGCTGGCGATCAGCCTCTATCACCGTCAGGACGACATATGGGAGATGCCTCTTTGGATCCATGAGCTGGTGCCGGAATACAAACTATACATCCGGCATCATAAAGCGACGCCAAACGATACGGTCTTATATGCGGTGATCTGACCGCAAGAAGGAAGAGGAAGCCACGTGATAGAGAAAGTAAAGAAGGCGGCGGTCGAGGGAAAGCTCATCCGAAAGACGCTTCATTATATTTTCGTAAAGATTCCCTCGCTGACCATGCAAAAAATAGATGGTATGTTCGGTCGGATCATACGGTATACGTATGTCAAAACCGCTAAGGTGGACAGCAACAAGATCGTATTCATGACATACAGCGACGACTATATGTGCAACCCGAAATACATCACGGAGGAGATCCTTCGTCAGGGGCTTCCCTGGGACTTGGTGTGGGTGGTGCCGAAGAAGGGCTCCATGCGCGCCACACATTTCCCGCCTGAGATACGCCGTGTGCGGCGGGAGAGCTTCCCGTTTGTGAAAGAGGCGGCCTCGGCGAAGGTTTGGATAGACAACTCCCTGAACTTTCTGTGGTACCGCGCGGTGCCGAAGAAGGAAGGACAGGTCTATATCGAGACATGGCATGGGTCCATGGGGATCAAGCGTGCGGGCAAGGAAGATATACAGAACAAAAAATGGGTAAAGACGGCAGAAAAGTGTAAAACGGTCACAGATTACTGCATCTCCAACAGCGCCTTCGAGGACGAGGTGTACCGCACGACCCACTGGCCCACGACGCCCATCCTGCGCTACGGCCACCCGCGGAACGACTATCTCTTCTATCCGGAGCGGATGGCGGAGACCCGAGAGAAGATCATGAGGCTGTATGGGCTGACCGGAGAGGAGAAGGTGCTCCTGTACGCGCCTACGTTCCGTATCAGCGGCCATCAGGACTGTTATGACATCGACTTTGCCGGGCTGACAAAGGCCCTTGATGAACGGTTCGGCGGGACGTGGGTCATCTTCCTGCGGCTGCACTTCCATGACCGGAAGAAAAAACTGGCGGCGGACTATTTCCCGGAGAACGTCATCCCGGTGACAGACTACCCGGATATGCAGGACCTTCTGATGACGGCGGACGCGGGCGTCACGGACTATTCCAGCTGGGCCTATGACTATGTGCTCACGAGGCGACCGCTGTTCATCTTCGCCACGGACCTGGAGGAGTACAACAACGAGCGTGGCCTGTACTTCCCTCTGGAGAGCACGCCGTTCCCTGTGGCGGACTGCAACGAGGAACTCATCAAAAATGTCAGGCAGTTCGACGATGCCCGGTACCAGAAGCGCATAGATGAGTTTCTCGAAGATAAGGGCTGCGCGGAGGACGGGCATGCGGCGGAGCGCGTGGTGGAGAAGCTGAAAGAGATCATGGGAACAGAGGCATGAGAGGGATCCTGCTGTTGATGATGGGGGGCAGCGGCACCCGGCTGGGAGCCGATATCCCCAAGCAATACATAGACGTGGACGGGCGGCCCATCTTCTGGTACATCGTGAAGAAATACGCGGCCATGCCAGAGATAGAGGGGATATGCATCGTGTCCCATCCGGACTGGCTGGCGTTCGTGAAGGAGGCTATCCGGGATATCCCGTTTGCATGCCCGGTGGAGCTGGCGCCGGGCGGCGCCACCCGCTCGGCGTCGGTGCGGAACGGCCTGCGGGCTCTTGCGTCGCTGGCAAGATCGGAGGACGCGGTGCTCATCCACGACGCTACTCACCCCTATGTGGACGAGGAGGGGGTCCGGGAGATCATCTGGACGGTGGATGAGCTGGGCGGGGCCACCCTGGGGGCGTGCCAGTACGACACCTGCTACCGAATGGACGGCGAACGGCGGCTGGAGAATGTGATACCCCGGCAGGAGCTGGTATCCGGGGCGTCGCCGGAGGCGTTTCGGTACGGGGACATCAGCCGGATATACTTCGAGTCCACGGAGGAGGAGCTGGCGCGGATGACGTCCGCGGGAGCCATCGCCCTGGCTCATCACATCCCCATGAAGGTGGTGCCGGCTAAAGTGCTGAACCTGAAGATCACATACCCGGAGGATCTGGAGCTGTTCCGGGCGCTGGTCCATACATACTTTTTCAAAGAGAGAGAAAACCGGAAGACATGAGAAATCCGCTGCTGGATATGCTGGAAAAAAGAAAAGCCGGGATACACTGCGGTATCCCGTCGTTCTGCTGCGCCAATAAGCTGGTGATCGAGGCGATACTGGACCAGGCGAAGCGATTCGACGACACGGTGGTGATAGAGGCCACGTCCAACCAGGTGAACCAGAACCGGGGCTATACGGGCATGACGCCCATTGAGTTTCGCAGTTTCGTGTATGAGATCGCGGACAAGGACCGGTTCTCCCGGGAGAAGATCGTGCTGGGCGGGGACCACATGGGCCCGCTGCCCTGGGCGGAGCTGCCGGCGGCGGAGGCCATGGAGCAGGCGGAGATGCTGGTGCGGGAGTGCGTCCGGGCGGGGTATCAGAAGATACACCTGGACACCAGCATGCGCCTGGGGGACGACAGGACGGACATACCCCTGGACGACGAGGTCATCGCGGAGCGGGGCGCGCGGCTGTACCGGGCCTGCGAGGAGGAGTTTCAAAAGCTGCTGGCCCGGGACCCAAGGGCAGTACACCCGGTGTATGTGATCGGCAGCGAGGTGCCGGTGCCCGGCGGGTGCCGGGAGGAGGAAGAGGGCGCTTATGTGACGACGCCGGAGCGGTTCGAGCAAACGCTGATGGCGTACCACCGCAAATTCGCGGAACTGGGGCTGTCGGACGCCTGGGAGCACATCATCGGGATGGTGGTGCAGCCCGGGGTGGAGTTCGGCAACCGGGAGATACGCCACTATAACCGCATGGAGGCGTACCGGCTGTGTCAGGAGCTGAGGAAGTACCCGAACATCGTGTTTGAGGGCCACTCCACGGATTACCAATCCCCGGCGCGGCTGAAAGAGATGGTGGAGGACGGGATAGCGATCATCAAGGTGGGCCCGGCGCTGACGTTCGCGCTGCGGGAGGCGCTGTTCGCGCTGTCCCACATGGAGGCGGAGCTGATAGCGGACCCGGCGACGCGGGCCAGCTTCCCGGCGGTGCTGGAGAAGGCCATGACGTCGTCGCCGAAGAGCTGGGAGAAGTACTATCACGGCACGGAGACGGAGAAAGCCCTGGACCGGCGGTACAGCTTCTCGGACCGATGCCGGTACTATCTGGCGTCGGAGGAAGTGGACGGGGCCATCAACCGGCTGTTTGAGAACCTGCGTGCCGTGACGATCCCCATGGGGATGCTGCACCAGTACATGCCCCTGCAGTACATCAAGGTGCGGGACAGGAAGCTGCGGGCGGACCCGCGGGAGCTGGCGAAGGACAGCGTGGTGTCCCTGGTGGAGGACTACAACTACGCGGTGAAATATAACTATGTGACCGGCGGGATATTCGTGCGATGAAGGCGGTCGTGATAGAAAACGACGGGAGCGTCGTGTATAAGGAAATCCCCAAGCCGGAGGTACGGTCGGGGACGGTGCGGATAAAGGTGGCGGTATGCGGCATATGCGGCTCGGACGTGCCGCGGGTATTTGACCACGCCGCCCACAGCTACCCCATCGTGCTGGGCCATGAGTTCGCCGGCGTGATAGACGCGGTGGGCGAGGGCGTGCAGGGCCTGGCCGTGGGCGAGCACGTGACGGCGGCGCCGCTGGTGCCCTGCCATACGTGCGCTCAGTGCAGGAGGGGCAACTACTCGCTGTGTGAGGGGTACAGCTTCATAGGCTCCCGGGAGCAGGGGGCCATGGCGGAGTATGTGACGGTGCCGGCGGGGAACGTGGTGAAGATAGGGGAGGGCATCCCCTTTGAGCAGGCGGCGACCATAGAGCCTGCGACGGTGGCGCTGCACGGGCTGCGTCTGGCGGGGTTCGGGGCGGGCCGGAGCGCGGCGGTGCTGGGCTGCGGGATCATAGGGCTGTACGCCGTCCAGTGGGCAAAGCTGCTGGGGGCGTCTGCGGTCGCGGCCATAGGCCGGGGAGAGAGCGGTCTCGCGGCGGCGCGGGCCGCCGGAGCGGATGCGGTAGTGAGCACGAAGGATTGCCCGGAAGGACAGCTCCCCGCCGGACTGGACAGCGCGGGTTATGACTATGTGCTGGAGTGCTCCGGGGCGGCGCAGACCATGGCGCTGGCGCTGCAGGCCGTGGCGAAGAAGGGGACAGTGTGCTATATCGGCACGCCGAAGAGGCCCCTGACGTTTCCGGTGCGGCTGTGGGAGAACATCAACCGAAAGGAGTGCTGGGTGACGGGAGCTTGGATGAGCTACTCGGCACCGTTCCCCGGGGAGGAGTGGACCATGGCGGCGGAATATATGGCGTCCGGCGGGCTGAGGCTCGTGCCGGGGATGATCCACGGGACCTACCCCATGGCGGAGGCCGCCAGGGCATTTGAGGATATACGAAGTGGCGTGAGCGGCAGGTGCCTGCTGATAAACCAATATACAGATGGATCCGGCCATGCGGCTGACAGGAGCCTGCGAATAAAAAGTCAAGGACAAAATGAAGAAAAAGTGGAGCCGAGGAATGGGCACGACAAAAAGGCTGG
>CANQRR010000092.1 GCA_947626285.1 uncultured Lachnospiraceae bacterium | reverse complement strand
ATTACATCTGGGAACACAGCTTGGAAAAGCATAGGTCAGAGTAGTTGAAGGACGAGGCAGTTACTGCCTCGTCCTTTTTGACTTTAACCGGACAGATTGTTTTTACGTACCGTCGGGCGTTTCCACCACCACATTTTTGAGTTTGTCAATGAGTTCCTGCACGCGTTCGGCAAAATGAGACGCGTGTGCTGCAGCGATAGGGCGGCCATCATCCTTGTATTGGGCCTCAAACTTCCTCAGTATATCAAGTAGTTTTTGAAAACCTGCTTTTGTCTCCTCAGATCGTATTTCCTCCTGGAGGTCACAGTGTTTCCAGACCTCCATAAAAGAGTCTGCGAAAATGGCTTTATCGGCTTGAATGCACCGCTCAAAGCAGTCTGCAGTTGTCTGAGCCATCTCAGCATCGAACACATCAAACCGTTTGCCTTTGCACAACACAAAAGCCATGACGCCATGGTTGTTCAGTTCATTGATGTACAGTTTCCGATTGTTGGCATATACAACTTGATTCCCTTTGCGGAAGGAACTGATAAGGTCGTACGCCCGAAGTTCATTGTCATTATAGTAGTGCCTGGTATCTTCTAAAATTGCGTGATAGAAATGTCCCTCGTCATCCTGTTGTTCTATATTTATTTGAAAACGTGTTTTGATGCCCGCACATACTTTGTCCCAGTCAATCTCGGAGGGAACGGATATACCATAATGCCTGATATAAAAGGAATTTTTAATAAGGTAAACATATTCGTTCAATGTGAGAACGCCATCATAAGCGTCCCGCAAAAGCCCATCAAAGCCATCGGCTATAACGGATTCCTCCAAATCAATGAATTGGTTCAGACGCAACAAGTCTTTAGCGGAGGGGGCCTTTGTCCGCTCCTTTTCTTGCTCAATCTCACATTTGAATGCCTCATCATCCCAGGCTCCGTGCAGGATCCAGCGTTTCGCTGTATTGAACATTTTGGCATCGCTAAAAAAGGGATATAGCTTTTTTACACTGCTCTGGGAAAAAAGGTCGCCATATTCTTTTTCTTCGATGAGTCCACCCTTCTCTGCCATTGCATATGCGACAAATGAGTAGAGATATTTGGATAAGTCGGGTAGGCCTACTGATACCAAATGAGGATAAAGGCGGAAAAAGTCTTGCAGAGCACACTTTAGGCTCCGAATATTATGGGGCCTACTCACAGGTTCATCTACAGTATCTTCTGCTGACTGCTCAGCGGTGTCTTCTCCTAATAAGCTATAAATGAGATCTCGGTTGTCCAGAAGGAAGTCTGTATACAGTTCATTGTCCCATGTCCCATCCCGGATAACGGAATCGATGACTGCCGCATAATCAGGTATAAGTGCAACAGTCCGTGCAACGATCTTCTCTTTGATTAAAGAATAAGAGATAACACACTCTTTGCTTGAGTTGTTATTTGACCGAAGTATGTCTTCGTTCGCCACAATGATTGTATTTATTCCTTGGTTTTCGCAGTATTCGTTGATGCAACCCAGTACATCAATGGTGTCGAGTCTTGAGCGCTCTAGGTCGTCAAATATGAGCACGACTTTCTTCTCGGAACCATTTACATTGACTGTAGACTTGACAGTGATGAAGTTGAGTGGGTCAATAGCGACGACGGTATCATTGATTTTTTTGGATTGAGGAAACGCATTTGTACAGAAATCAATAATAGCCTTATAGCCAGGGAACTGTTTTTTGAATTCTTGTATTTTGCTGAAGAGTGGGCTACACGCTTTGGCCCACTCCATTTTGACAGCGTTATGCAATGCGCTAACGCTGTCGATGCCAAAAAGAGATACCCGAACAAGGATGTGGGATTCGGAAAGGGCGTCTTTAAGCTGATGCTCCAGAAGATAAGTCTTTCCGCATCCCTATTCGCCGGTGAGCATCAGCGCGCCGTTCGGGCACGACTCATTGCAGTAATATACCAATTCGTCAAGTGTATTCATCATCGTCTTGTTTTGTAATATGTCAGTTTAACAAGATCCTATGGAGATTATCTGGGTAAGCATTCTTCGCGTGGCGGTCAAGACCTCAACCATATCTCTATAGCCTTCCATGTTGCATGACTTGCAGCTTTGTGGGGTTAAAAGTTCAATGGCGTTAATTATCAAACGAAGGTCGTCACTGTTGAGTTCATCGCTTTCAAGATTTCGATATGCTCGGATGAATTTGCTACGAAGGGTAGGAGTGAGGTTCCTTCCCATAAAGTTGGCGCCAATGATGGCGCCAATGAGATTTTTTTGCTCTGCTGTATAGCACATATCTGCCACCGTCCTTTTTCAACCGCTAAATATAGTATAACAGGTGACATAATTTTTGTAAAGGGAAGGATGTACAAAATGGAATTGTGAATGAACTAGAGGCTGTCTTACAAGTTGCACACAGCATAGAGCGGTATATTAACGATGTTCTCCTGCTCTTTATATGGCAGGAGGGAAAACCGTACAGCCATGGCTGGATGAAAACGTTCCACAAAGGCTCTCAGGCTTTGAGATCGGACATTTGCACCGGCTTTCACTTCGATGGGGACGGCGCTTTTGCCTTTCTGGATGATGAAGTCCTGTTCAAATGATGCAGACTCAGTCCCAAAAAAGTACGGTGTGTATTCTGTGTCTGAGATTAGTTGCTGCAAAACATACTGTTCTGAAAGAGCACCTTTAAACTCAACAAAGATGTCGTTCCCATCCAATATGGTCCCCGCATCAAGATCGCTGAGCGCTCCCAGCAGACCTATGTCCACGACGAATAGCTTATAGGCAGAAAAATCTTTGTAGGCGGATAGGGGAATGTGAGGCTCATTCACACGGTTGACCTTGTGTACCAATCCCGCGTCTACAAGCCACTGGATTGCTACTTCAAACTCTGCACTCCGTGCACCTTTTTTGATTTGGCCGAAGAAGAACTTTTTGTTCTCTTTTGCGAGCTGCATCGGGATCGATTCCCAGACCATATTGATTCGCCGCAGTTCATTGCCTTTGATGTGCTTTCCGAAATCACCTTGGTACTGAATAGCGATATCTTTCTGCATTTGTCGAACAGCGGCATAGTCCTTATGTTCACGGAAAAAGTCCACCACAGCTGGCAGTCCGCCCGTGAAGATGTAATTTTTTAGCCAGTAGATATACTTATCTGAAAAGCTGTCAATAAGCTTGTAATCTTTTGTGTTGAGCGCGGAAGAAAGCTGTACTTCCCCTATGGCATCCAGGTATTCGCGGAAGTGAAGAGGATGAAGGTATAGGAGGTCGACTTTGCCTACAGGGTAAGACACTCCTTCATGGATTGTGACACCGAGCAAAGAGCCAGCAGCAATCACATGATATTCAGGAGCCTCCTCGCAAAAGTATTTCAGGGACTCCAATACGGCAGGAACGTCCTGAATTTCGTCCAGAATAATGAGTGTATCGCCCGCGGTGATCTCCGTGCCAGTTTCAATGTTCAGACTGGTGATTAGACGGGGAACATCAAAATCCTGCTCAAAGACAGATTTCATCCTTGGGTTCCTATAAAAAGAGACATATGCGGTCTTCGCATATTCGCGGCGACCGAATTCTTTCATGAGCCAAGTCTTCCCAACTTGCCGTGCTCCCATCACCAACATAGGCTTTCTTAGGGGCCTATTCTTCCATTCTAACAGCTGCTTCATAGCATATCGTTCCATCAAAGGGGCCTCCAAGTTCCTTAAGATAAGAACAGTATAACACATTTTTGGTGCTAAATAAAGTGGATAATTACATTTTTTTGACCCTAAATGGATGATTAATCTACATTTTTTAGCTGAAGATAGTAAGGGAATGGTTTTTGCGAATAGTGTAGCTGACGGCGAATATTCGGACACTTTCGGACATTATTTCCAAATTTCACCAGTGTTTGATTAAATTTGACGGTTTTTTTCGAGTTTGTGGCACATTACGACATTGTTTTTATCAATCATATTATATATAGGAAAGGTGCCGGTATCTAATAGCGGTATGTAAGTCATTTGGTAGGAGAAGTTTTTGAGAAACATGGGGCATGTGATTGTGCCTCGCTGTGGCCAATGTTCGTGTGCCCCGGGAAAGGGGTACGTGCATGGAACCTGTCAAATCCCAGGATTTGGAAGGTCAACTCAGGGCCCGCTTCACAGTCTGGCTTGAGCATTTAATGTATCATGCTCGGATTAATTATTTAAAGAACTATTGTTCTTCGCCAGAAAGCATAGAGCTATCCCAGGTATCTGAAGACCAACTGGCAGAGGAAGATGAGTATGACCTAAGCGATGGTACAGAGGATGGGTTTGTGTTTGAAGAGGAGAAGCTGGCCCGCGCCTATAGTCAATTACCTTAAATGAAAAAGCGCATCTTGACCTTGCTGTTTGTTGAACAGTTGGAACCCGCAGAGATCGCAGCGCGTCTGCATTGCTCCGTCCAAAATGTCTATAACCAGAAGTATCGCGCAATCAAAGCTTTAAGGGAGCGGTTGAGCGAGGAATAAGAGGTGAGACCATGCGTTGTCATTATTAAAATTCGATGGCTTCCGAACTGTCCTCGAAAAGGCAGTCGCGGGCGATCAGACAGCGCTGGAAGGTATTTTTAGAATTTATGACCCAATGATACGTAGATACTCAGTGTTGAACGGAAGGGAGGATGAGGATCTGTGGCAGTACATAATGATCAGAGTGGCACTGAACATATCGAAATTTCATATTTAGCTGGCCTTGGTGTTCAAGGCCGGCTTTTTCTACTACGCAGGACTAAGAAGAATGGCGTCCGTTTTTGTCGCCAACCGTCAAATATGGTCAAAACGGGAGATAATTCCAAGAGAAAGTTTTATACTTCCAGCGTGAAAAACGCGGGAAGGGATGGTTCGGTTGCAGGAGATCATGCAGTTGGTGACGGAAATCAGCGGTCGAAGGAATAAAGGATGCTATTATGTACTGTGCTGGGCAATAGAGGCAGTGCGGGAATGCCAGCCCGGCGGAATGCAGATGAAAGAGGTTTGTGCTGAGATCCATAAGGACGTGGGCATGTCACCTGGAGCGGCGGCAAAAGCGTTATCGAGGGCGGTGGACGATATATGGGATAACGGCAACCGGGACAAGCTGCAGCAGATATACGGCCGTCCTCTGCTGGAACGCCCGTCGCCCAAAGAACTGATCAACGTGTTGGCGCAGCATCTTTGGAAGGGGTGAGCCCAATGGCCGGGGTGGTATATCGACCCGTGCTGTGCGGCTTTACGGGAAAGTATGGTATCATTGCCCGGGACACAGAGAGCCAGACATGTGCAATGGCATGTCCATTTACCGATGATAGAGATAGGGTCGTTCGGCTTATCACAGAGCTGGAGGGGGAAAACGCGTCCCTTGAGGATTTTGAAAACGCTTTTCTGCAGGGGGATCTCAAATAAAAATGCCGCCAGCCAGTTTTGGCGGGCGGCAAGGAGGATTCAGGATACAGGAATTGGTGAGAGGATGGGCACGGCGTGCGGACGACTCTCCAGAGCCTGACAGTACACGGCCAGGACAGAGACCAGTTCCTTAGGTGTGGGCTGTTCCAGGACGGGCCGGCCATATATCTGCTGCAGTTTGTCCCGGTTGCCATAGTCCCAGATATCAGCGGTGACCCGGGATAGTGCTTTGGATATGGCCTTGACCGACATGCCGGAACTGGTTTGGACCATAGTGCAGATCGTGCTCATTTTTGGCTCCTTCGGAAGACATCTGCGAGCCGCATCCACTGCCAGGCAGAGTACATAGTAGCAGGATTTGTTGCGTCGACCGCTCAGTTCAGTCACAGTGCGTTGGATCGTGTGTATGGGGACCATCCTCTCTTGCTGAATTATTTTTGCGGGGACAGGGGAAAATCATTTCTTGGCAGTGGTGTAGCTTGTGGTATACTTTCGTGTGCTGCTGCCACCGTCTTTTGCTGCATAGCAGGATACGACGGCGTAATACTCCTCACCGGGTGTCACACTGAACGTATAGTAGTTGCCATAGGTAGTGCGATTATGACCCAGCATGGATGCGGTATAGCTTGAGGAACGGGAGGCTACAGGTTGCGTACTGTTCCACTTATAAACAACGATCGAGGTGGCGCCAATGGTGTCCATAGTTTTGGTGCCGTATGTGCTAAAACTAACAGTCACGGTGCCAGGACTTTGGCTGATAATAGAAGCATAGTATGCAGCGATGTAAGCATCCGACTGAGGCTGCGCCGGGGAGGGAACGGAAGCCGCTGCTGCCGCGGCAGGGATGGAAAACACGGTCATCAGTACCAGGATCAGGGCTGTGACATGGATAAAACGTTTACTCATTTTGTACCTCCATATAAAGCGAATCAATAGTTTTGATCAGGTCATCTTTGCTTTCATAGCCGTAGATGAAACACTCACAGTTCTCTCTATACCAGACAGCACCATAGCTGTCGATGTTGGTCAAAATGCTGTGCTTGACGCCGCCTGCAGTATAAGTTTCAGGGGAACCTGCGTCTTTGGAATATGTAATAGATGTGTCATTTGTCGTATATGAAGAATTAATTAAAGTGATCTCATTGTTTTTGACATTGCTGAAAGTAGTGGAAAACGAAGTCAATATGGCCCTGCCTCGGATCATGTTATGTATGGTGTATTTCAGGGCCTGCATCAGCCAACCAGGAGGATTCGGATGATCGAGCAGGGCTTCGGGTTTCTTGCAGGCGATAAGAAAAGTGTCCTGTACTGCTTCTTTGGCAAGGCTCTCGTCATGGAGCAGTGACCGTGCGTAAGCCAGTAGCTTTGGGTATTCCTGCAGGTAAAGCGCGTGGATGCCATGCCGCTGAGCTTCCGTCTCTATCATTGGAGCACTTCCTCTCTGCGCTCCTTTTCCTGGCGCTCTTTCTCGGCCAGCATGAAGCGGATCATATTTTCAACGGAGGCGAGAAAGCTCTCCGGTTGGTATTTCAGAATGGCAAGAATGTTGAGAATGTGTAAATCGCAATCACTGCCGAAGATGATGCCATCGGCGCTGACACGGAGTACGTTGATGATCCTATACAGGTTGTACACGCCCATACCTTTGTGCCCTAGCTCTATGTTTGTGTAGAAGGAAGTACTGATACCTGCCTTCTCGGCAAGCTGTTCCTGGGTCATATGAGCGTTGATCCGCGCCTGATACAGATTCTTACCAATAGCCTCCTGTAATTCGCTTTTGTTCATATAATCATCCCTCCCTCGGGATGATTATATTTTTCGTGGGAAAGAGTTTGAATAAGCTAAAGAGCAATTTGATATTTCCAGGAGAAATAAAGTGGTGGCAGGCTTAGAATGATAAGATGAAAACGGCCAGGTCATACCTGGCCGCCAATGTCTTGAACAATCAGGGTATAGGTCATCTTTTAGTAAAGAGCTGTCGAACAAATGCTGTTGACAATATAACGGTCAACCGATATAATGGTGCTGGAGGAGGCGGGTAATATGCTGATCCAGGAGCTCATGGAGCAGAAAAGAATCACAAAATACCGATTGGCCAAGGACAGCGGGATCCCTTATACAACAATCAACGATATATGCAACGGGAAAGCGAGGCTGGAGAAATGCTCAGCGGAGACGATCTACAAGATCGCCAAAGAACTGGAAGTATCCATGGAGGCCCTGCTTGAACCGTGCTTTGTCACGCGCAGCAGCTTTGAGCTTTACAAGAGCAACGTCTGCCACAGGCTGAAGGCCTTGGGAGACATTGGCTTCATCGTGGATACATTGGAGAAGGACGATATAAGTGCCTACTACCAGCGCAAGTGGTATCCCGAGTGCCTGTACCTACTGGCGATGCTCGATTATATCAGCCGCGTCAACGAACTACCGCTCTGTTCAGAGTATAACAGCCTGCGCCGGTGCAGCTTGCAGGAGCCGCTTTACCCGGCGGGGGTTTTGGCGTCGTTTGCGGTAACCAGGGATGAGAGCGTAAAGAAACGAGCACTGAAGGAAGCGATCCCGGAGTTTATGAGGTTCAACATCGTGGAAAGTGAGGTCCGAAATGTCCTCTGACAGCGAGAAAGTATTTACGAAGGAGAATCTTGATCTCTACCTCCGTGAGCTTGCGAAGGAATTCCGAAGGTTGAACGGAAAGAGTATGCCCGCGGAGATCATTTTGATAGGCGGCGCGGCTATCGTGGCCAATTACGGGTTCCGAAATATGACGGCGGACATAGATGCTGTGATCCGAGCGTCTTCTGCCATGAAGGACGCTATCAATAGGGTGGGGGATAAGTACGGACTGCCAAACGGATGGCTGAATGGGGACTTTATGCAAACAAGCTCCTACTCGCCAAGGCTGGATGAGTTTTCAGAGTATTATAAGACATTCTCCAACATCGTGACAGTCCGAACGATCAGGGCGGAATACCTTGTCGCCATGAAACTCTGTGCCGGCAGGCAGTATAAAAATGATTTATCAGACATACTTGGTATTCTTGCGGAGCACGAGAAAAAGGGAATCCCTATAGCGTTTGCAGATGTTGACCGCGCGGTAAATGAGCTCTATGGCGGCTGGGAGGTCATCCCGGAGGAGTCTCAGACTTTTATAAGGAGCGCGATGGAGCAGGGAGGCTATGAATATCTGTATGCCTCTGTCCGAGGGGCGGAAGTCCGCACCAAGGACGCTCTTATTTCCTTTGAAAGGAAATATCCCGGTGCCTTGAATGAAGGCAACATCGACGATGTTATAAAACAGGATATGGAGAAGAATGAGTCGAGGGCTGCTGTGTTGGAAAAGTTGCGTGCAGCACAACAGAAAGAAACGAAACGGCAAAAGTGGGAAACGGAAAAAGAGAGTGACAAAGATTGACAGTACATAATGGTCAGAGTTGCGCTTAACATATCGAAATTTGTCATTTAGTTGGCTCCACGTGCTGGGGCCAACTTTTTTTGAAAACTTTTTCTGGAGGGGGTTAGATTTTGAGATTCAGAGTTGTTTTTAGAAGTGAGAGCATCCCCATGGCTTCATTGCACCTTGACAACATCATATGTAACTGTCTGGTACGTTGCACAGGCATGGAGCGGCTATCCTCCCGGCAGCCTCGGGACTAAGAGCACT
>CANQRR010000091.1 GCA_947626285.1 uncultured Lachnospiraceae bacterium | reverse complement strand
AAGTCTCCGGATTTTTGGGTTATAATAAGTGAAGGTGTCGCTCAATCATCTAATTTTGATGATTTTGCGACACCCCCCATGAAAAACCATGTATTTCTAAGTCAGATATTGCGGGACTTACGGATCTCTGCCAACTCGTCGAAGACGACGTCGTTCAAGACCTTAATGTAAGTTCCCTTCATTCCGGAAGATCTGGATTCAATGACGCCTGCGCTTTCAAACTTGCGCAGCGCATTGACGATCACGGAACGGGTAATTCCAACGCGGTCAGCAATTTTGCTTGCTACCAGAATCCCTTCGGAGCCGTTTAACTCATCAAATATATGGATTATTGCTTCCATTTCCGAAAAAGACAGGGTACTGATCGCCGATTTAACAATGTGAATCTTTCGATTCTCCTCTGCATTCTCCTCATTGACGGAGCGCATCATTTCGAGGCCAACTACGGTAGTGCCGTACTCACTGAGAATAATATCGTCAATGTCGTACTGATCACCAAATTTGTACATAAACACAGTTCCCAGACGCTCGCCCGCGATATCGATCGGGTTTATGATCGCCTGATACTTCCTGATATTCTCACCCTCGAAGCCCAACGTCTCCAGATTGACATTTTCCTTCGTTGAGAGAACACCCAGAAGCCTTTCGTTCAGTATTGGGTCTATAAAACCGCCTACCCGGTCCACAATCATCTCGCCAATCTCTTCTATGCCGTCACACAGACCTACACCCAACACTTTGCCTTTCCGACTGATCACAAGAATGTTCGAATTCAAAATACCGGTAAGTACCTCACAGATATCATTGAATACGACTTTACTTGTATTGTTGTTATGTAACAACTGATTGATCTTTCTGGTCTTATCCAGCAATTGAACGCTCATTTCGCACCTCCTTTCCTTATTTAATCGTGCTCTACGTCATTTTATATGATAGCACACAATTTTCAGAAATTCAACGCTCAATCACTCGTTATTGCTAAATATTTTTCGAAAGAATCGGAAATTATTAATTTTTCGCACAGATGTAACCGCAGGCCTTGTCCGTGCACATGATCTTGCTCCCTTTCTCCACCATATATCCGCCGCACTGCGGACATTTCTGCTCCACCGGCTTCGCCCACGACATAAAGTCGCACTCCGGATTGTTCTCGCAGCCGTAGTATTTTCTGCCCTTCTTTGTCTTGCGGATCACGACCGCCTTGCCACACTGCGGACAGGCGACGCCGATCTTTTCAAGGTATGGCTTGGTGTTGCGGCATTCCGGGAAGCCCGGGCAAGCCAGGAATTTCCCGTGCGGTCCGTACTTGATCACCATGTTTCGCCCGCACTCCTCACAGATCTCATCTGAGACCTCGTCCTCGACCTTGACCTTCTCAAGCGTCTCTTCCGCCTTCTTCACGGCCTCGTCGAGATCCGGGTAAAAATTCTCCACGACCGTTTTCCACTGAATATCGCCCTCCCCGATCGAGTCGAGCAGCGATTCGAGGTTCGCTGTGAAATTGACATCCACAATACTCGGGAAAGCTTCCTTCATAATAGAATTGACCGCCTCGCCAAGTTCCGTCATATACAGATTTTTGTTCTCCTTCGCCACGTAATGACGCGCGATGATCGTCGTGATCGTCGGCGCATAGGTGCTCGGACGCCCAATGCCCTTCTCCTCCAAAGCGCGCACGAGCGACGCCTCCGTATAGTGCGCCGGCGGCTGCGTGAAATGCTGCTTCGTATCGATCTTCTCCTGTGTCAGATGCATCCCCTGCTCAATCTTCCCGGTGATGACATTGTTCTCTTCCTTCTCATCCTCGCTGTCCGTATAGACGGTGCGGAAACCCTCGAACACACACTTCGATGCGGCGATCGTAAAATCGTAGCCCGCCGCGTTGATCTTTACCGTTGTGGTCTCATACTGCGCGTCCGCCATCCGGCTCGCCGTGAAGCGCCTCCAGATCAGCTGATACAGCCGGAACAGATCGCGGCTGAGAGAATCCTTCAGGCTGGCCGGAGTCCTTTTGATATCCGTCGGGCGAATCGCCTCGTGCGCATCCTGAATCTTCTGTCCGCTCTTTGCCGCAGCCGGATGGTTCGCCACATAATCCTTCCCATACTGGGCGCCGATGTAATCGCACGCGGCACGATCCGCTTCGTCCGACACGCGCGTCGAGTCCGTACGCAGATAAGTGATCAGAGCGACAGTCCCGCTGCCCTTGATGTCTACGCCCTCATACATCTGCTGAGCGAGGCGCATCGTCTTCTGCGTCGAAAAGTTCAGCACATTGGCAGCCTCCTGCTGCAGAGTGCTGGTCGTAAACGGAAGAGGCGGCTTCTTGACGCGCTGCGCGCGCTTCACCTCGTCCACTACATAGTCCGCTCCATCGACAGCAGCAAGGATCTGATCCAGCTCCGCCTTCGAGGAGATCGTCATCTTTTTCCCTTTTCCGTGGAATTTCGCGGTCAACGGCTTCTTCTCGCCCGGCACACGCAGCTGGGCATCCAGCGACCAGTATTCCTGCGGAATGAACGCGCTGATCTCTTCCTCTCGATCCGCGATGATACGCAGAGCGACCGATTGTACGCGGCCAGCGCTTAAGCCCCGCTTCACTTTCTGCCAGAGCAGCGGGCTGATCCGATATCCCACCATACGATCCAAAATGCGCCGTGTCTGCTGCGCGTCCACCAGATCCATATCGATTGCGCGCGCGTGCTTCAGCGATTCCTTTACCGCACTCTTTGTAATCTCATTAAAAGTAATTCTCTGCTGCTTTTTACTGTCCAGCTTCAACGCCTCCGCCAGATGCCACGAGATCGCCTCACCTTCGCGGTCCGGGTCGGTCGCGAGATAAACCTTATCCGCCTTCTTCTCCGCTTTGCGCAGAGAAGCGAGAATATCTCCTTTTCCGCGGATCGTGATATACTTTGGCTCAAAATCATGCTCGAAATCGATTCCCATCTGGCTCTTCGGCAGATCCCTGACATGCCCGTTCGACGCCATCACCTCATAATTGGAACCGAGAAATTTTTTGATCGTCTTGACTTTCGCAGGTGACTCCACGATCACCAGATACTTCGGCATAGCAATTACCTCCAAAAACGTTGCTGTGTACTTCTGCCTGATCTGAACAGCCATCACGCCATGCGCGCATAACAGTTGCGCTCCGTTTCCTTCGCAAGTCCTTTCATCTCAAGCGACAGGAGACTGCTGCCCAGCTCCGCGATCGGGAGCAGGGTCAGTTCTTCCAGCTCCCATACGCTTTTTGAGTAAAAATCGAGACTACTATACACTAATTTTTCTGCAGGCGCAAGTGTCAAATCATCGGATAGCGTCTTTTTTCTCTTCTTGTATTTCGGAAAAACGGATCTGGCAAACGAGTCCACGGACAGGATCATCTCCGCGCCCTGTGAGATCAGCAGATTGCATCCAGCACTCAGCTCGTCCTCCGGACGCCCCGGAACCGCCATCACCGTCCTACCCTGATCCGCCGCGAAATCCGCCGTGATCAGAGAGCCGCTTCTTCGGCGCGCCTCCGCCACGACCACGATGTCCGCAAGCCCGCTGATGATCCGGTTGCGAACCGGAAAATGCGTGCTCACCGGCGGAGTCCCGGGCGGAAACTCAGAGATGATCCCGCCATTTTGGGCAAGACACTCAAAAAGTTCCCTGTGAGCCGGCGGATAACAGCGGTCGACGCCACAGCCTAAGACGGCGTAGCTTGATCCGCCATTTTCCAGCGCGGCCCACTGCGCCGCCCCGTCGATCCCGTAAGCAGCCCCGCTGATCACCTGTCCTCCGCCAAAAGCGACCTGGCGGGCAAGCTGTTCCGCCATCTCTTTCCCTGCGCGGGAACATTTCCGCGCGCCCACGATCGCGACGCTCTTCTTCTTTTCCTCCGGAAGTCTTCCCCGATAGAACAGTCCGAACGGTTTTCCCGAAATGTTCTGTAGCCGTCTCGGATATATAGTATGTTCATGGCTGGTAAATTGTATTCCCTGCTCCCTGTGCATATGCACCGTTTTTTCCGGCGACGATTCGCACCTGTACTTCCTCACTTTGCCGATCCATTCACAGCCCCGTTTTTCCAGGTGCGCAAGCTCACTCTCCCCTGCCTCCCAGACCGCCCGCGGCGTCCCGAAACACTGCAGAAGAGTCTCCCTGTGCGCATGATAGATTCCCGGAATGCTGCACAGCCACTCCCAATATCGTTCCATCTATATGCAACCCCTTTCCCCGGTTCCGTCCGACTATCATTTCGTTTTCCTCACGTATCTGCCGCTCCTCCGAACAGTCCGCACGCTCCCGGGCATTTACATCAGCAGTTCCGCCGGACGGTACAGCACCGCCTCGTCCAGATGCCGCATCTCAATCGTTTCGCTTTCTTCCAGATCCGCGATCGTCCGCGCCACCTTCAGCAGACGATGATACGTCCGCGCTGTCAAATGCTTCTTCTCGTAGACCTGTTTCATCCGTTCTTCCTCCGCCGCGCCGATCGGACAATAGAGCTTCAGGTCCGCCGCCGTGAGCTCCGCGTTAAACCGAAGCATACTTCCCCGATAGCGCTTATCCTGCATCTCCCGCGCCCGGAGCACACGCGCGCGGATCTGCTCTGTGCACT
Organism: uncultured Lachnospiraceae bacterium; assembly: GCA_947626285.1. Taxonomy (GTDB): domain Bacteria; phylum Bacillota; class Clostridia; order Lachnospirales; family Lachnospiraceae; genus Choladousia. Next base: position 4,589 of record CANQRR010000091.1, on the reverse strand, counting down.
CCTCTCCGCCGCCCTGAACAAGATCTTCATAAGGGATCTGCTGCACCTCGACATGCAGGTCGATCCGGTCCAGAAGCGGCCTGCTGATCTTGTGAAGATACCTTCGGATCTCAGGCTCGCTGCAGCGGCAACGCCTTCGGTCGGGATAATAGCCGCAGCGACAGGGATTTCGCGACGCCACAAGCATAAAGCGCGCCGGAAACACATACTGCCCGCTGGCGCGCGAAATCCGGATCTCCCCCGCCTCCAGCGGCTGACGCAGTACCTCCAGCGTATCCTTCTGAAACTCCGGCAGTTCGTCGAGATACAGCACTCCCCGATGGGCGAGACTGATCTCTCCGGGCTTCGGAACCGATCCTCCCCCTGCCAGGGCGACAGAGGAGATCGTGTGGTGCGGCATCCGAAACGGACGCTGCACAAGAATCCCCTCCTCAGGCAGCGTACCTGCGACACTGTGAATCTGGGATACCTCGAGCGCCTCTTCCAGTGTGAGCGGCGGAAGAATCCCCGGAATCCGGCTGGCGATCATGGTCTTGCCCGCTCCCGGCGGACCGCTCAAAAGCAGATTGTGCATGCCCGCCGCCGCGATCTCCGCCGCGCGTTTCGCCATATGCTGCCCGCGGATGTCCGCAAAATCCGGGACTGCCCCGGACCTCTCCTTCGCAAAACGCTCCTCTGCCTCGGCAAATCCTGCAGGAAGCTTCCCCTCAGACTTGACATGTGCCGCCACATCTCTCAGATGACCGGCGCCATATACCGTGATTCCCCGGATCACCGATCCTTCCCTCATATTCGCGCAGGGAACAATGCACGAAGTACAGCCGGCCCTCTTTGCTTCCATGACCATACCAAGCACTCCGTGAATCCCGTGAATGCAGCCGTCCAGCCCAAGTTCTCCGGCAAGGAACACGCCCTGCAGCGCCTCTGCCGGAAGGTATCCGTAGGAAGCCATCACCGCGACCGCGATCGGCAGGTCAAATCCGGAGCCCGATTTACGAATATCTGCCGGGGCAAGATTGACCGTGATCTTCTTGGGCGGCAACCGGTAGCCGGAATTCTTCAGCGCAGTCCTGACGCGATCCTGCGCCTCCCGCACCTCCGAAGACAGATATCCGACCATAGAAAATCCGGGAAGCCCGTCGCTCGCATCTGCCTCCACCGAGATCATTTTGCACTCAATGCCATACAGAACAGCTGATTTTACCAAACTGAACAAGTTGATACCTTGCGCTCTCCCACATTTCTTATGCTGTTTATATTATCACACTTTATTTAATATTGCAACTAACTATGACATATTTTCCACTAAAAAATTATGCTGTCAGCCCACTGCCGAATAGTTTTTTTGTAATCCGGCATACTATAACGGCAAAGCATTTGTCAGCTTCAAATATACTTTATTCCATATAGAAAGGATGGATTCGCCATGTCAGAAAAGAACATACAGAAAAAAGTTGAGAAAAAAGGAGAGTCCGCCAGAACCGAAGATGTCGACCTGACAGACTCCTGTTATTCCAGAAGTGTCTGTTCCTCTATGGACTGTACCGGACTGATCCCCGCGCTGCCGTCCTCGGAGGAGGAACTGGAGGCCTACGAAGAGATGTACCGCTTCTGCCCGGAAGAGACTAAACGAGATTAAACATTGACCTTTTTGCAGATGTCCGCGAGCGCGCAGCGGTCGCAGTGCGGCTTCGTGCGTGCCGTACATACCTCACGGCCGTGATTCACGAGACGATGGCAGAAATCGTTGCCCTCCTCAGGCGGGATCAGCTTCCAGAGCTCCATCTCCACCTTCTTCGGATCCGTGATCCCATCGACCAAGCCCATACGGTTGACAAGGCGGATGCAGTGCGTGTCCGTGACGATCGCCGGTTTGCCGAACACATCGCCCATGATGAGGTTCGCGCTCTTGCGCCCCACGCCCGGGAGCTTCAGGAGCGCGTCGAAATCCTCCGGCACCTTCCCGCCGTACTGCTCCTGCAGGATCCGCATGCAGGCGCTGATGTCCCGTGCCTTGCTCTTCCCCAGCCCGCAAGGCTTCACGATCTCCTCGATCTCCTCCGGCTCCGCCGCTGCCAGAGCAGCCACATCCGGGAACTTTTCATACAGCTTCTCCACGATCACATTGACCCTGGCGTCCGTGCACTGCGCCGCCAGCCGGACGCTCACGAGCAGCTTCCACGCCTCGTCGTAGTCCAGCGTGCAGTCCGCGACCGGGTACAGTTCTTTCAGGCGCCCTATGATCTCCAGCGCCAGTTTCTTCTTCGTCATCTTTTGTCCTCTCCATTCCACCGCAACCCGGCAGGGCTGTTCCCGCTTTTCTCAAGCAGGCGTTCAACCTCCCAGATGCTGCGGATCTCATAGTCTATCCGCACATCGGAAGTATTCTCCTTCCCCCGCGGATTGTACCAGCAGCAAAGCAGCCCGGCGTTGTTCCCGCCGCGCATGTCGCTCGTCAATGAATCCCCGACGATCATGCATGTTCCCGGCTCCGGCCGTCCAATCTGCGCAAAGACAGATTCAAAAAATCCCATCGTCGGCTTCTCTGCGCCGATCTCATCCGAGATAAAGGCACCGTCCATGCAGTCTCCGAGCCCGGAGTACTTCAGCTTGTTCCTCTGCACCTCCAGCGCTCCGTTCGTCACGACATACTGGCGCACCCGGCCTTTCAATCGCCGGCACAGCTCCAACGACCGCTCGTTCTCAAAAAAAATCTCTCCGAGCTTCCGCTCATAAGAGCTGTTGAACGCTTCCACGTCCGGACAGGCAAGCTTCTCCGTCTCAAAAAAGCAGCGGAACCGCCCTACAAGCACCTCCGGCTTCGTCAGCTCCCCGCGCTCCAACGCCTCCCAATGGCGCCGGTTGATCGCGGAATAGCGCGAGAGCATCGCCTCGTCGCAATCGTGGAACCCAATCTCCGCCAGGCAGGCACGGATCCCACAGGCCTCGGATCTCTGGAAATCGAGCAGCGTGTCGTCGATGTCCCACAGTATCGTGTCTATCATACCGTCTCTTTTCCTTATCTGTTTGCTCCTCTATGTACATTCTTCCGCCCGTCCGCGTAACTCATAGCGATCAGGGTCGGCCCTCCGGGCAACTGTTCCGCACGCTCTACAGCCATAGCGATTGTCGTTCCCTACTCCTTCCCGCTGAAGCAGTAGGTACAAAGCTTGCACGGCGAGATGCCGATCGACTTCTCCAAATCGTCCAGCCGATGGTAGCGCAGCGTCGTGAAATTCTGCTGCTTGCAGATTGCCTCCAGAAGCTCGGAATACCGCTTGCTGGTCGGATCCGCATAGTCATCGAGCACTTCCCTCGAAACGTTATCGCCCTCGCGCTCCCGGATGATCCTGCGCGTGATCAGATCCATCTCCGACTTCGAGCGCGAAAAATTCAGATATTTGCAGCCGTACAGCAGCGGCGGACAGGCCGGACGCACATGCACTTCTTTCGCCCCGCTCTGGTAGAGGAACTCCGTCGTCTCCCGAAGCTGCGTGCCGCGCACGATCGAGTCGTCGATCAGCAAGAGTTTCTTATCTTTGATCAGCGCCTTGACCGGAATTAGTTTCATACGTGCGATCAGGTTGCGCTGGCTCTGTTTCGTCGGCATGAACGAGCGCGGCCAGGTCGGCGTGTATTTGATGAATGGCCTTGCGTACGGAAAGCCCGACTCGTTCGCGTAGCCGATCGCATGCGCGGTGCCGGAATCCGGTACGCCTGCCACAACATCGGGGGCGACGTTCCCCTTGTCCCGTTGCGCAAGCATGCTCCCGCAGCGATAGCGCATCTCCTCGACATTCACGCCCTCGTAGGACGAAGTCGGATAGCCGTAATACACCCAGAGGAACGAACAGATCCGCATCTCCTTGCCCGGCCCGGCGAGCGTCTGCACTCCGTCCGGCGTCACGAACGCGATCTCCGCGGGTCCAAGCTCCTTATAGTCCGTATATCCCAGGTTGAGATAGGCAAAGCTCTCAAACGACACACAGTACGCGCCCTCCTTGTGTCCGATCACCAGAGGCGTCCTGCCCAGACGGTCCCTGGCCGCGTACAATCCGTCCTTCGTCATCAGCAGCAGCGTCATGGAGCCGTCCACTCTCTCCTGCACGAACTGAATGCCCTCGACGATGCTGTCTTTCTTACAGATCAGGGATGCGATCAGTTCCGTCGCGTTCACCTGTCCGCTGCTCATCTCCTGAAAATGCGCGTTCCCGTTCTCATAGACATAGTTCAGCAGCTCGTCCATATTGTTGATCTTGCCGACCGTCGCGATCGCAAAGCTCCCCAGATGCGACTGGATCAGAAGCGGCTGTGGCTCATAGTCTGAGATACAGCCGATTCCCAGGTTACCCTCCATCTCCTCCACATCACGCTCCAGCTTCGTGCGGAACGGCGAATTCTCGATGTTGTGGATCGCCCTCTGGAAACCGCATTCTCCATGCACCGCCATACCGCCGCGGCGCGTCCCCAGATGCGAATGATAATCTACCCCGTAAAACAATTCTAAAGTACAGCTTGTCTTTGAAGCAACTCCAAAAATTCCGCCCATAGAAAGTCTCTCCTTTGTGGTGTTGGAATGTTGTGACATC